>CALYPF010000006.1 GCA_945271245.1 uncultured Enterobacteriaceae bacterium
GCAGTCAGCAGTCAGCAGTCAGCAGTCAGCAGTCAGCAGTCAGCAGTCAGCAGTCAGCAGTCTGACGTAAAAAAGGAGAAACCGGGGTTTCTCCTTTTAAGTTTCTTATCTAAGGCACAGCGCCACTACATTAACGGCTGAGCTAATTGCACCAGGTCAATCAGCGGCTGAGGCCATACGCCCAGCACCAGTACCAGCAGCGCGGAAATCAGCACAACAATACCGCCAGCGCTGTACGCCCAGTTAGCAGGCGCATCGCGATTCATCTGCTGCGGCGCGTTCAAATAAAGGCTTACCGCCACGCGCAGATAGTAATAGAGCCCGATGGCGGAACCTACCACTACGGCACCGGTCAGCCACCACAGATGTGTCTCAACGCCTACCGCCAGCACATAGAATTTCCCGATAAAGCCCAGCGTCATCGGAATACCTGCCAGCGAGAGCATTACCACCGTCATCACCGCAGCCAGCACGGGCCGGTGCCAGAACAGTCCACGGTAAGAAAACAGTGAGTCCGCATCCGGGCCGCGATACGGGCTGGACATCAGGCTGACGACGCCGAAAGCGCCCAGGCTGCTGAACAGGTAACCGGCCAGGTAAACACCCACGGTTTCCATCGACATTTCACCGCTTTTCAGCGCAATCAGCGCGACTAGCAGGTAACCAAGGTGTGATACAGAAGAGAACCCCAGCAGACGCTTAATGTTGCTTTGGCTCAGTGCCATCAGGTTACCAAAGATTATCGACGCAAAGGCGATAATCCCCAGCACTACGCGCACCGCCTCGCTATCCCCTACCGGCGCGTACAGAAACAAACGCATCACTACGCCAAAAATAGCGATTTTACTGGCAGTTGCCAGGAAGGTTGACACCGGCGCAGGAGCGCCCTGATACACGTCCGGCGTCCACAGATGGAACGGCACCAGCGACAGCTTAAATCCAAGCCCTACAATCATCATTCCCAGCCCTGCTAATAGCAGCGGCTCGTGCAGCATGTTATCACCCAGCCCTTTGCCCAGCGCAATAAAGGACAGATTGCCGGTATCAGCGTATACCAGAGCCATACCAAACAGCAGGAAAGAAGAGGCCGCGGCGGAAAGCAGCGTATATTTAATACTGGCTTCCAGCGAACGTTTCTGGCGGAACGCATAGCCCACCAGCCCAAACAGCGGCAGCGAGATAAGTTCAATACCGAGGAACAGCGAAGCCAAATGATTCGCGTCGGCCAGTAAAATCCCGCCCATCGCAGCAATCAGCACCAGCAGATAAAACTCTTCTTTATTGTCGGTGTATCCCTGCAGCCAGGGGTAAGCGAAAGTGCAGGTCGCCAGGCTCGCTAACAGCACCAGCCCGGTATAAAGCATTGCGTAACCATCCACGCGCATGAGCGGGGTAACGTCTATCGCGCCGTTCTGGCCAACAAACCAGAGAGACACCAGCGCGGCGTTTAACCCAATCACTGACAGCGTGGCGCTAAGAAAATGGTTGCGTCGCCACGCAATGGAGAGCATCACAACGACCACCGTCAATCCGACGATCAACAGCGGCAGTAGCGCGATCAGTTGTTGTGGAGTTATTGTCATGGCGAATTACGGCCTTGTAGTTGAAATTGAACTGGTAAACCACTGCTGAATATTGCTCATTGCAGCGTGCGAGGTATCCAGAATCGGCTGCGGGAAGATCCCGAGCAGCACCAGCAATACCACCAGCAATAGAATAATAAACAGCTCCCGCAGCGACATTCCCGGCAGCGTTTGCTTCACAATGTCACTCTTCGGTTGGCCGAAGTAGGCGCGGTGCAGCATCGCCAGGGAGTAAACCGATGCGAAAACCAAGCCAAAGGTAGCGATCACTACAATTGTTGGCACCACTGAGTAACTGCCGAACAGAATCATAAACTCGCCGACGAAGTTACCGGTTCCCGGCATCCCAAGCGTTGCAACGGCGAAGAACATAGACAGCGCGGGCAGCCATTTGATTTTGTTCCACAGCCCACCCATTTGACGCATATCGCGAGTGTGCAGGCGCTCGTAGAGCTGACCGCAAAGAATAAACAGACCCGCCGCAGAGAGGCCGTGCGCGATCATCTGAATCACCGCACCCTGGTAGGCAAGCTGATTGCCGGAATAAATCGCAATCATCACAAAGCCCATATGGGAAACGGAGGTATAAGCGATAAGACGCTTGATATCCGTCTGTGAAAACGCCATCCACGCGCCGTAGAAAATACCGATAATCCCGAGCCACATCGCAATCGGCGCAAACTCGGCTGACGCGTTAGGGAACAGAGGCAGCGAGAAGCGCAGCAGGCCATAAGCCGCCGTTTTCAGCAAAATGCCCGCCAGGTCGACAGAACCTGCGGTAGGCGCCTGCGAGTGCGCGTCCGGCAGCCAGCCGTGCAGCGGCACCACCGGCATCTTGACCGCAAACGCGAGGAAAAAGCCCAGCATCAGCAGATATTCCACGTTATGGGACATCGGCGTGTGCAGCAATTGCTCATAGCTGAAGGTCCAGACGCCGGTCGCGTTATAGTGCACAAACGCCAGCGCCAAAATCGCAATCAGCATCACCAGACCGCTCGCCTGGGTATAGATAAAGAATTTGGTCGCCGCCGTGATACGCGTTTGTCCATCCGAGGCTTTGTGTCCCCAGAGCGCTATCAGGAAGTACATCGGCACCAGCATCATTTCCCAGAAGAAGAAGAACAGGAACATATCGATTGCAAGGAACACACCGATAACACCGCCCAAAATCCACATCAGATTCAGGTGGAAGAAGCCCTGATATTTCTCGATTTCACGCCAGGAGCACAGTACCGCCAGCACGCCTAGCAGCGCGGTCAGCACTACCATTAGCAGCGATAATCCGTCCAGCGCCAGATGAATATTAATGCCGAAACGCGGGATCCACGGCATCAGGAATTCTGACTGCCACTGCGGTAATCCGCTGGATTGCGTCAAAGAGTAGCCGCCTTGCAGCCAAAGCTGTAGCGACAGCGCCAGCGTCAACCCCATTGTAATCAGCGCTATCCAACGCGGCACGCGGACGCCGAAGCGCTCCGTTTGCCAGCACAGAAAGCCGCCAATGAAGGGAATCAATATCAGCCAGGGTAATAACATGGCAATCTCTATTCCTTATTAAAGTCCTGCCCGGGCGCCCCGGTATCTTCCGCCTGTACGCGCCGTATATTCATGACGACGGCGTAAAGTCTGGCAGCGTCTTTTCTGACGCCGCCGATGACGCCCGGTTTCAGGACCTGGTTTTCAACGAATTCTCACCAAAGAAAATTCACTCTGATTCTTTCACAACTCAGCGCAATATCATGAGCAGCGCCAGCACAACAACGGCGCCGATACTCATGGATGCTACATACCAGCGTACATAGCCGTTTTCACTTAGCAGCAATCCGCGCCCCGCGGTACGCGAGAGCAGCGCCGGTAAGTTCATCAACTGATTCAATGGATCTGACTTCAGCAGCCAGGCAATACCCAGGAACGGCTTAATAAAGACTTTGTCGTACAGCCAGTCAAAGCCCCATGCATGGAACCACCAGGTGCTCAGGAAACGACCCGGCGCGCTGTTCGCCACGGCATTCACCAGCCGACGTTTGCCAAGCCACAGGCAGGCTGCCAGCAAAATCCCCGCTACGGCGATAACGCCGGAGGCGATTTCAAGCGTCATCACCTGGCCGTGTGCCAATTCTGTGGTCGCAGGCAATACGCCCTGCAGCGGCGGCACAATCAGCGCCCCGATAAAGGTCGACAGCACCAGCAAAATCAGCAGCGGCAGATGATGAGTGATCCCTTTACCTGCGTGAGCTTTAATTTTCTCTTCGCCGTGGAACACAATGAAAATCATACGGAATGTATACAGCGAGGTCATAAACGCACCGACCAGCCCTGCAACCATCAGGTTGATATGTCCGTTTGCCATAGCCCCAGCAAGGATTTCATCTTTACTGAAGAAGCCCGCAGTCAGCAGAGGCAGCGCGGACAGCGCGGCGCCCCCCACCAGGAAACAGGCGTACACCAAGGGAATCGACTTACGCAGCCCGCCCATCTTAAAGATATTCTGCTCATGGTGGCAGGCCAGGATTACCGAGCCGGAACCTAAGAACAGCAGCGCTTTAAAGAACGCGTGCGTCATTAAATGGAAGATAGCCGCATCCCAGGCCTGAACGCCCAGGGCAAGGAACATATAGCCTATCTGGCTCATGGTCGAGTAGGCCAGCACGCGTTTAATGTCGGTCTGCACCAGCGCGGCAAAACCCGCCATCACCAGCGTAACGGCCCCCACGATCCCTACCAGATGCAGCACCTCCGGCGTCATCAGGAACAGGCCGTGCGTGCGGGCAATTAAATAAACGCCTGCGGTAACCATCGTTGCCGCGTGGATAAGCGCAGACACCGGAGTTGGGCCAGCCATCGCGTCCGCAAGCCAGGTTTGCAGAGGCAACTGGGCAGACTTACCTACCGCACCGCCCAGCAGCATCAGCGTCGCCCATTGCAGCATGGTGCTGCCGTTGGCGAAATGCTGCGGCGCCAGTTCAACCATTTCACGGAAATTCAGCGTACCCAGTTCGTTGTAAAGAATAAACAGCGCGAACGCGAGAAAAACGTCCCCTACGCGGGTCACAACGAAAGCCTTCATCGCCGCGGCGTTATTCTTCGGATCGGTATAATAAAAACCAATCAGCAGGTAAGAACACAGCCCTACCCCTTCCCAGCCGAGATACATCATCAGCAGGTTATCCGCCAGTACCAAAATCACCATGCTGGCGATAAACAGGTTGGTATAGGCGAAAAAGCGCGAATAGCCTTCCTCACCGCGCATGTACCAGGAGGCGAACATATGGATAAGGAAGCCGACCCCGGTTACTACGCACAGCATAGTCAGAGACAGACCGTCCAACACCAGGTTAAACCCAATATTGAAATTCCCGACCGACATCCAGGTCCACAGGGGTAGCGTAAACGCCTGTTGGCCGTGGTTAAAGAAGTCAACGCCCGCCCAGGCGGCAACCAATGCCGCCAGCCCCACTGAGCCAATGCCCACGGTAGCAGACAGATTTTCCGACCAGCGCCCACGGGAAAACGCGAGCAGCAGATAGCCAATCAGCGGCAATAAAATAGTTAACCAAAGCAGATTCATCCGCGCATCTCACTTACTGAATCGATATTCAGATTCTGGCGACGACGATGGAGCTGCAGCAGCAGCGCCAGACCGATACTGGCCTCCGCAGCGGCAAGGCTAATAGCCAGGATATACATGACCTGCCCGTCCGTCTGCCCCCAATAACTTCCCGCCACCACAAACGCCAGCGCCGCAGAATTAATCATAATTTCCAGGCTAATTAGCATAAAAAGCAGGTTGCGACGGATAACCAGGCCGGTAAGTCCGAGCACAAACAGCACCGCAGCGAGGATGAGTCCATGTTGAAGAGGGATCATGCGTGCTCCTCCGTTTTTCTCTTCGCGCTATCGCTGGCCCGGTTGCTTAAGACTTCCCCTACCCGGTCTTCACGACCAATGTGGAAGGCAACGACCAGCCCGGCCAGCAGCAGCATTGACGCCAGCTCAACGGCCAGAACATAAGGCCCAAACAGCGTGATACCAACCTGTTTAGCGCCGATCGTGTTGCCGTCAATTCCCTGGTCGTTTAAACCAGCGATCGCATACACCATCACGGCCAGCAGAACAGCGGATAGCACGCCAGGCCCTACCCAAAGCTGCGGCTTAAGCCACGCTTTTTCCTGTTCTTCGACGGTGTGCCCCAGATTCAGCATCATCACCACAAACACGAACAGCACCATAATTGCGCCAGCATAAACGATAATTTCCAGCGCGCCGGCAAAGTATGCACCCAGCGAGAAAAAGACGCCGGATATCGCCAACAGCGAAATAATCAGATACAGCAGCGCATGTACCGGATTCGTGTGCGTGATCACCCGTAAGGTGGTCAGGATGGCCACAAGGGCGCAAATATAAAAAGCGAATTCCATTCCCGACTCCTTAAGGTAACAGGCCTTTGACATCGATAGGTTTAGCCTCGTTTTCGGCCTCGCCTTTATCTTTGCCATCGATAGCCATACCCGCCATACGGTAAAAGTTATATTCCGGATATTTACCCGGGCCGGAGATTAGCAGGTCTTCTTTTTCATACACCAAATCCTGGCGCTTAAATTCACCCAGCTCAAAATCAGGCGTAAGCTGGATAGCCGTCGTCGGACATGCTTCCTCGCACAGCCCGCAAAAAATACAGCGGGAAAAGTTAATGCGGAAGAACTCCGGATACCAGCGGCCGTCTTTAGTTTCCGCTTTTTGCAGCGAAATACAGCCGACCGGACAGGCTACGGCACACAGGTTACACGCCACGCAGCGCTCTTCACCGTCCGGATCGCGCGTCAGCACAATGCGGCCACGATAGCGCGGCGGCAGATAAACCGGCTCTTCCGGATACATCAGCGTTTCGCGTTTTGCGAACGCGTGCAGTCCAATCATCCAAATACTGCGTAGTTGGGTGCCGAAACCAACCACTAATTCTTTTAACGTCATGGTTTTCTCACCCCTTATGGCATCTGCCAGAGAATGACCGCAGCAGTCACCAGCAGGTTAGCCAGCGTCAGCGGCAGGCAAATCTTCCAGCCGAAAGACATAACCTGGTCATAGCGCGGACGCGGCAGCGATGCACGAATCAAAATAAACATCATCATGAAGAACGCCGTCTTCAACGCAAACCAGATAAACGGCGGCAGCAGCGGGCCGTTCCATCCCCCAAAGAACAGGGTTACGATAAGCGCTGAGATAGTCACGATACCGATATATTCCCCCACGAAGAACAGGCCGAATTTCATCCCGGAATATTCAATGTGGTAACCATCGGCCAGTTCCTGCTCGGCCTCCGGCTGGTCAAACGGGTGACGGTGACATACGGCGACGCCGGCAATGGCAAAGGTGACAAAGCCAAAGAATTGCGGTATCACGTTCCATAAATGCGCCTGATTATTGACGATATCGCTCATATTGAATGAGCCGGCCTGTGCGACAACGCCCATCAGCGAAAGCCCCAGAAACACTTCATAGCTCAGCGTCTGAGCGGATGCGCGCATCGTGCCCAGCAGCGAGTATTTGTTATTACTGGACCAGCCCGCAAACAGCACGGCGTAAACGGCAAGCCCCGCCAGCATCAGGAAAAACAGAATCCCAATATTCAGGTCGGCAACAACCCAGGTCGGGCTCACCGGCACGATAGCAAAAGCCAGTAACAAAGAAGTAAAGGCTATCATCGGCGCCAGGGTGAAAATGACGCGATCGGTAAACGGCGGGATCCAGTCCTCTTTAAAGAACATTTTGATCATATCCGCCATAAGCTGGAGCGAACCGCCCCACCCTACGCGATTAGGTCCATAGCGGTTTTGAAACAGCCCTAGCAGGCGGCGTTCACCAAAACTCATGAACGCCCCACAGGTGACAACCACCAGCAGGATGATGACCGCTTTCAAAATGCTAAACAGGATGTCAATTAAATCCGGCGTTAACCAGCTCATTGCGCGGCCTCCCTTAGATTTTCAAGTTGCGCACCAGCCAATACCGGCGCAATCCCTGGCAGCCCCATCGGCAGGCCAACCTGACCGGCGGTAAGCCCCTCGGAAAGTCGCAGCGGCAGCGTGAGCGTTTGACCTTCACAGGTAAACGAAAGTAGCGTTCCTGAACTTACGCCCAGCTTCGCGGCATCGCTCGAGTTCAGGCAAATATACGGCTGCGGCATACGAGACTGGAACACCGGCGCACGCTGAGATAGCTCATCGCTGCCAAACAGATGGTAATACGGCGCAACTCGCCATTCACCTTCCTGAGCTCGGAAGCTTTCCGGCACCTGCGCAAAATAGCCCAGCGAGCCTGTTCCGGCTTCAATCAGACGAACGCCCGGATCTCCGTGGCGTAGAGGCCCACCCACTTCAGCCTGGAATTTATTCCACGCCTGCGGGGAGTTCCAACCCGGAGACCAGGCAAAGGGGATCTGCGAACGCGGTGCGTCAGGCTGGTTATTCCCTTCCATCGAGAAGGCGAACATGGTGTCTTTATCCTGCGGCTGACGCGGCTCATGAACGCTAATATTCGCGCGCATGGCGGTACGTCCGCTATAGCGATGCGGTTCACGCGCCAGTTTTTGTCCGCGCACGCGGAAACTTGCGTCGGGTGCAGCGGCTTTAATACCGGCAAGCTGCGGCAGTTTCGCGATACAGGCGTCGATAACGTGATCGAGCTGAGTCCAGTCAATACTCCGGTTTTCAATGGTCGCATGCAGCGCATGCAGCCAGCGCCAGCTTTCCAGCATCACGGTATGGCTGTCGTAATAGGCGGGATCGTAGACCTGGAAGAAGCGCTGGGCGCGTCCTTCATTGTTTACCACCGTACCATCGCTTTCAGCGAAGCTTGCCGCAGAGAGCACCAGATGCGCGTTGTCCATAATCGCCGTGCGCTGATGGTCGACGACCATCACCAGAGGCGCTTTCGCCAGAGCGGCTTTTACGCGTGAAGCGCTGGCGTGACGGTGCAGATCGTTTTCCAGAACGACCACCGCATCCGCGCGTCCGCTTTCAAGTTCTTCAAGCGCTTCATCCAGCGAACCGCCGCCAATCATGCCCAACCCAAGGCTATTGACCGCACGCGCCACTAGCGTTATGCCAGCGTCAGCGCCGCGACCTTTTAGCGCTTTCGCGACGTTCGCCGCAGCCTGAATAACCGCGTCACTTCCTGCATTAGTGCCAGAAATCACCAGCGGTTTTTTCGCCCCGGCTAACGCCTGCACAATGATATCGACTTTCGTTTGCAGCTCATCGGAAAGTCCTTCAACCGCCGGTGCACTATTATCCAGCGCGTGGGCGATAGCGAATCCAAGCCGCGCCTGATCGTCTACCGGCGCGCGATACGTCCATGCAGCAACGTCATCCAGTCGCGTATCATCAACGTTTGTGACGAAAAGCGGATACTTTGCTCGCTGGCCAATATTCATGATGGCGGCAATCTGCCAGTCGGCAACTTTTTGCGCCTCCGCCATCTCACGCGCTTTCCCCTTCACCGCCTGACGCACGGCAAGAGCCACGCGCGCGCCGGTTTGGGTGATATCTTCGCCCAGCACGAGTACCGCATCGTAAGATTCGATATCGCGCAGCGCGGGCGTATGCACGCCGCTGTCGCGCAGTACCTGCAGCATCAACTGAATGCGCGCCTGTTCGCTGGCGGCAACGCCGGTATAGAAGTTCTCTGCGCCGACTAATTCACGAAGCGCAAAGTTGCTTTCAATGCTGGCGCGCGGTGAGCCAATGCCGATGGTCTTTTTAGACTGACGCAAAATATCCGCTGCGCCCTGCATCGCCTGCTCAGCGTTGAGCACAATGGTGTCGTCGCCGCGACGCTGTACCGGCTGGCGAGGTCTGTCTTTCAGGTTGACATAGCCGTAGCCAAAACGCCCGCGATCGCACAGGAAGTAGTGGTTAACCGTACCATTGTAGCGATTTTCAATGCGACGAAGTTCGCCATAGCGTTCCCCCGGGCTGATGTTACAGCCCACCGAGCACTGCTGGCAGATGCTGGGCGCGAACTGCATATCCCATTTACGGTTGTAGCGCTCAGAGTGCGTCTTATCCGTAAATACGCCGGTAGGGCAAATTTCCACCAGGTTCCCGGAGAATTCGCTTTCCAGCGTACCGTCTTGCGGGCGCCCGAAATACACGTTGTCATGCGCGCCGTATACGCCCAAATCCGTACCGTCGGCGTAATCTTTGTAATAGCGGACGCAGCGATAGCATGCGATACAGCGGTTCATTTCGTGGGAGATAAACGGTCCCAGATCCTGATTGCGGTGGGTGCGCTTAGTAAAGCGATAGCGGCGGGTACGATGCCCCGTCATTACCGTCATGTCCTGCAGGTGGCAGTTACCGCCCTCTTCGCATACCGGACAGTCATGCGGGTGGTTAGTCATTAACCATTCCACAACGCTTTCACGGAACTGTTTTGCCTCTTCATCATCAATCGAAATGAAGGTTCCGTCCGATGCCGGCGTCATACACGACATGACCAGGCGGCCGCGCGTATCTTCCGCGTTCTGATATTGCTTCACCGCACACTGGCGGCAGGCGCCAACGCTGCCCAGCGCCGGGTGCCAGCAAAAATAAGGAATATCAAGGCCCAGAGAGAGACACGCTTCCAGAAGGTTGTCTGCTCCGTTTACCTCATATTCTTTGCCGTCTACATGAATCGTAGCCATAGTCAGCATGCTTCCAGTTAGCCCGATAACCGTAATTATTAGTTCTGATACAGAATGAGTGCAGTGTCCGCTCTGCGCGCATTGCAGGATATAATCCCGGGTTGCGCTCTCGCTAACTATCCTGTTTCAGTCCGCATGATCAGGTTATCTATCAGGCGTTAATTTTAAAATTTCACTTCCCGTTCAGAAAAATACACCGCGCTGAACGGGATAAAATATTTACCAGCGCGATTTCAACAAATTAGGCTGAATACCACCGATGGTATGCAGGTTATTGAAATCCTGTTTAATACCCGCTTCAAATTCATCGCGGAAGTATTTAATTGCGCTTTGCAGCGGCTCCACCGCGCCAGGCGCGTGGGCGCAGAACGTTTTCCCCGGCCCGAGGAAGCGGCAAAGCTGCTCCAGCGTTTCAATATCGCCAGGCTGCCCTTCACCGCGCTCCAGAGCGCGCAGAATCTTCACGCTCCACGGCAGACCATCGCGGCATGGCGTACACCAGCCGCAAGATTCGCGCGCAAAAAATTCTTCCAGATTACGCACCAGCGAGACCATATTAATTTCATGGTCAACCGCCATCGCCAGCGCCGTACCGAGACGGCTGCCCGCTTTGCCGATGCTGCCGAATTCCATAGGTAAATCGAGGTGCGCTTCGGTCAGAAAATCAGTCCCTGCGCCCCCGGGTTGCCAGGCCTTAAATTTCAGGCCATCGCGCATACCGCCGGCATAGTCTTCCAGAATTTCACGTGCGGTAATACCGAACGGAAGTTCCCATAGCCCCGGATTTTTCACGCGGCCAGAGAAACCCATTAGCTTAGTACCGCAGTCTTCGCTGTTGGATAATCCCTTGTACCAGTCAAGGCCGTTGGCCAGGATAGCGGGCACGTTGCACAGCGTTTCTACGTTGTTCACGCAGGTGGGTTTGCCCCACGCGCCGGAGGTGGCCGGGAATGGCGGTTTAGAGCGCGGGTTCGCGCGGCGCCCTTCCAGCGAGTTAATCAATGCGGTTTCTTCACCGCAGATATAGCGCCCGGCGCCGGTATGCACGAACAGCTCGAAATCAAAACCGGTGCCAAGAATGTTTTTACCCAGCAGCCCGGCTTGAGTTGCCTCATCGATCGCGCGACGCAGGTTAGCAGCGGCTTCAACGTATTCACCGCGCAGGAAGATGTAACCACGATATGCCTTCAAAGCAAATGCCGCGATCAGCATGCCCTCAATTAGCAAATGCGGCTGTTGTTCCATCAACAGGCGATCTTTATAGGTGCCAGGCTCCATTTCATCCGCATTGCACAGCAAGTAGCGAATATTCATGGATTCGTCTTTCGGCATCAGGCTCCATTTCAAACCGGTTGAAAATCCTGCGCCGCCGCGGCCCTTGAGGCCTGAATCTTTTACCAGCGCCACTATTTCATCCGGCGCCATACCGCCCAGCGCTTTCTGTGCGCCGTCGTAGCCGTTTTTACTGCGATATTCATCCAGCCAGACAGGCTGCTCGTCGTCGCGCAGGCGCCAGGTCAGCGGATGGGTCTCGGCAGTACGAATAATGGTCTTCATTTATACTGCTCCAGAAGTTCAGGGATGCCGTCAGGGGTAAGATGACAATGCGTATCTTCATCAATCATCATTGTTGGCCCCTTGTCGCAATTGCCTAAACAGCAGGTGGGCAGCAGGGTAAAGCGGCCATCAAACGTCGTTTGTCCCGGTTTAATTTTCAGGTGACTTTCAATCGCTGACTGAATCCCCTGATAGCCGGTAATATGACACACTACGCTATCGCAATAGCGAATAACGTGGCGCCCTACCGGCTGGCGGAAAATTTGGCTATAGAACGTCGCAACGCCTTCCACATCGCTGGCGGGAATACCCAGCACGTCGGCAATAGCGTGTATCGCCCCATCCGGCACCCATCCACGCTGCTTCTGAACAATTTTCAGCGCTTCAATTGAGGCCGCGCGCGGATCCTCGTAGTGATGTTTTTCGTGCTCAATCGCTTCACGCTCTGCCGCACTCAGCTCAAAAGCCTCAGTTTGTGGTTGTTGATTCTCGTGCATAGTTAGCGATCCACATCAGACATAACAAAATCGATACTACCCAGATAAACGATGAGATCCGATACCAGGCTACCGCGAATGACCGCCGGGATCTGCTGGAGATGCGCATAGCTCGGCGTACGAATACGCGTGCGGTAGCTCATGGTGCTGCCATCGCTGGTCAGGTAGTAACTGTTAATACCCTTAGTTGCCTCAACCATCTGGAAAGATTCATTGGCAGGCATGACTGGCCCCCATGAAACCTGCAGGAAGTGAGTAATCAGGGTTTCAATATGCTGTAGCGTGCGCTCTTTCGGCGGCGGCGTCGTCAGTGGATGATCGGCTTTAAACGGGCCTTCCGGCATATTTTTCAAGCACTGCTCAAGAATACGCAGGCTTTGGCGCAGCTCTTCCACTTTCAGCATCAGGCGGGTATAGCAGTCGCTAACGCCCCCTCCGACCGGAACTTCAAAATCAAAGTTCTCATAACCGGAGTAAGGACGCGCTTTACGAACATCGAAATCAATACCGGTCGCACGCAGCGCGGCCCCGGTTGCTCCCCATTCCAGGGCTTCTTTTGCGCCATACGCGGCAACGCCCTGAGAGCGCCCTTTCAGGATAGTATTGCGCAGCGCGGCTTTTTCATATTCGGCAAGGCGCTTCGGCATCCAGTCAAGGAAGTCGCGCAGCAGGCGATCCCAGCCGCGCGGTAAATCGTGCGCCACGCCGCCAATGCGGAACCACGCCGGGTGCATACGGAAACCGGTAATCGCTTCCACCACGTCATACACTTTTTGGCGATCGGTAAATGCGAAGAATACCGGCGTCATCGCCCCAACGTCCTGAATGAACGTTGATATGTACAGCAAATGGCTGTTAATGCGGA
Organism: uncultured Enterobacteriaceae bacterium; assembly: GCA_945271245.1. GTDB lineage: Bacteria > Pseudomonadota > Gammaproteobacteria > Enterobacterales > Enterobacteriaceae > Apirhabdus > Apirhabdus apintestini. The sequence continues at coordinate 13,189 of CALYPF010000006.1, forward strand.
ATAGCTCGGAGAGCATAACGCGAATCACATTAACGCGATCGGGCACCGTAATGCCCGCCAGCTTCTCGACTGCGAGTACATAAGGCATTTCATTAACGCAGCCGCCCAGATACTCGATGCGGTCAGTATAGGGAATGTAGCTGTGCCAGGACTGGCGTTCGCCCATTTTTTCAGCGCCGCGGTGGTGATACCCGATATCAGGTACACAGTCGACAATCTCTTCACCGTCAAGCTGAAGAATAATGCGAAATGCCCCGTGCGCGGAGGGGTGGTTAGGTCCGAGGTTCAGGAACATGAAGTCCTCATTCTCGGTACCGCGCTGCATACCCCACTCTTCAGGTTTGAAGGTTAGCGCTTCCATTTCCAGATCTTCTTTCTGCTTGGTTAGCGTAAAGGGATCGAACTCAGTAGCGCGCGCCGGATAATCTTTTCGCAGTGGATGTCCTTCCCAGGTCGGCGGCATCAAAATGCGCGTCAAATGCGGGTGACCAGTAAACGTAATGCCAAACATTTCCCAGGTTTCACGCTCGTACCAATTGGCGTTAGGAAATAATTTGGTAAAGGTTGCGACATTTAAATCCTGTTCGGATAGAGCAACCTTCAGCATAATATCGCGGTTACGCTCAACGGAAATCAGATGATAGAAAACGGAAAAATCCGCGGCGGGTAGCCCTTCGCGGTGAGTACGTAATCTTTCATCCATTCCGTGTAAATCAAACAGCATGGAATAAGGTTTGGGCAGTTTTCTCAAAAACTCCCCTACCTCCAGCAACTGTTCTCTTTTCACCCAAACGACCGGAACCCCGGTGCGGGTCGCCTGAACGGTAAAAGCGTCCGGCCCAAAACGGTTACGCAGTTCGCCAATAACCGGATCGTCGAGATGATCGCGAGTTTGCCATGCCGGCAGAGTAGCGTCTTGCGCAGTTAAATCGGTCATATTGTTCACCATTGCAAATGGTTCTGTGCAGGCTAACGTTCATAACCCCGCGCTATTAATTATTAAAATGCGGGGGAGAATTCCACGATGCTAGCCGCCAATTAAATTTCGTCTGGTGTACGCAGATTTTTAACGGCGATACGTTCGCCGCGTTTACGTTCGCGTTCTGATTGCATATTGGCGCGGTAAACGCCCTGATCGCCAACGACCCATGAGAGCGGACGGCGTTCTTTACCGATAGATTCCTGTAACAGCATCAGCGCCTGCATATAAGCCTCAGGACGCGGCGGGCAGCCTGGAATATAAACGTCTACCGGCAGGAATTTATCAACGCCCTGCACAACAGAATAAATATCGTACATGCCGCCGGAGTTAGCGCAGGCGCCCATTGAAATGACCCATTTAGGTTCCAGCATTTGGTCGTACAGGCGCTGAATAACCGGAGCCATTTTGGTAAAACAGGTTCCAGCAACCACCATAAAATCCGCCTGACGCGGCGAAGCGCGTAATACCTCGGCGCCAAAGCGCGCGACATCGTGTACCGCGGTAAAGGAGGTAACCATTTCGACATAGCAGCAGGAGAGACCGAAGTTATACGGCCAAAGAGAGTTTTTACGCCCCCAGTTAACCATATCGTGCAGAGCGTGCTCAAGCTTGCCCATATAAACGCTACGGTGCACATGCTGCTCCAGGGGATCGGTGACAATCTCCTGTTTCTGTAAGGGGTAACGGTCATTCTCACCGTTGGGATCTATGCGGGTGAGCGTATAGTCCATCTTATTGCCTCGCGGTTAGCGTTGACGGGGAGTAGTTCGCGGATCGGTTTCCGGATTCATATGCTCACGACGTGAGCGCGCAGGCGTCCAGTCCAGAGCGCCAATGCGTACCAGATAAACCAGACCGGCCAGTAGTACAAAAATAAAGATCGCGGCCTCGGCGAACCCTACCCACCCGCTTTCGCGTATGGAGGTTGACCACGCGTACAGATACAGCGCTTCAACGTCAAAAATGACGAAGAACATCGCCACCAAATAGAACTTGGCTGAAAGACGCAGGCGCGCAGTGCCCACGGATTCGATACCTGACTCAAAAGGCGTATTTTTATGCCTTCCACGCCCGCGAGCCCCTAAAAACCAGGCGCCGGCAAGCATCAGGCAACATAAGCCAATGGCAACAATAAGAAAGATAGCAAACGCCCAGTGGTGAGCGATGACTTCAGTGGATGTTGACATACTCATTGCTTAACTCTTGTGGTGGTGCCAAAACTTCTGCCTTGTTCACCAGCAGATAAACACCACAGATTCACGGGGAGGAACAAAAAACCGCACAAAAACTGTCAGAAAGCGCTAAGACAGCCGAACGATGGGGCTTTTTACTCCTTTCAATAACCTTTTGTCAACTTTAACAAAAGCACCAACACATTAGTTTACATGGACTCAATTTCATTAACACTTAGTGCCTCATAACATGCCCACAGGCCGTCAGACATCAGAGTTAGGTGAATCGAGTCCATCACCGTGTGAAAGGGGCGTACCCTTTTCCATTCTGGCAGGAATTCAAAACTATTCCTGCCCCCCTGACGATCTATTTTTTTGATCTGTGACACATTTTTGTTAATTAATGAAAAAAACAAACCCAAACGCCCCGCCTTTTGTAACACATCAATAAATAATGTTTACAACGCACGGTAACCCCGCATCTTACAGAATTATGGAGTTAACGCAGGTATCTTAAAGGTATAAAGACCATAAAAGCTAAAGGCACCGCCAAAGAGATTATAGCGGTGCCTTTACTTATCAAGGGTGGTTAAAGCGGGGGACGATGAGTACCGCTCGATTATCCTTCCTCTTTATTAAGGCCGCTTGCCTCGGTTGCACCGGAATCACCGTAATCACCGTAATAGCGCCAGGGATTATTGTCATTCTCCATCGCTTCAAAGATAGTTTTTACTACCTCATTTTCGATATCAGGATGACGGCATAGCTGATAATGCGTTTCCGGTAGCACAGGGAGTCCATCGCTTACGCCTAACACGCGCAGCTCCGGCCCCATCATTTCTACCGGGCAAGCCGTTATCCCTAAACCAGCTTTCACAGCGGCTTTAACAGCAGACAGTGTGGAAGCCATATAAGAGATACGCCAGCCAAGCCCCGCGGCGTTTAAATGACTCAGCATCATTTCACGGTACGGACCCGGTTCATCAAGCAACACCAAAGGCAATGCTTCCGCCTTCTGGAACTGGTAATCCGCAGCGCAATACCACAGCGTTGGCGAAGTGCGCAGAGATACACATTCTGCGTGTGCCAATTGCGAGGTAGTGACCACTAAATCGACTTCCTGAGTATTAAGCATTTCCGGTATACGCGGGTTGCGTAATACTCTGACATCGAGAGCCAATTTGGGATAGGCCGAACTGATCCGATTTAAGAGAAAAGGAAGTATTGTGTCAGCGGTTTCATCTGAGGCGCCTAGCGTCAGCGTCCCCTGTAGATCGTTAAACATTAGCGAACTACAGGCCTCATCATTAAAACGTAAAATTTTTCGGGCATACCCCAATAGCTGAATGCCATGCTCAGTAAGCAATTTATTGCGACCATGGCGAGCGAACAGTTCTTTGCCTATTAATTGTTCCAGGCGCTGCATTTGCTGACTGACCGCAGACTGCGTGCGACAAACGGCAACCGCAGCAGCAGCGAAAGTATTCAGATCGGCGACTGCAACAAACGTTCTCAGCAGATCGAGGTCAAGGTTAAGTATCGGACGATTTGCATTTATCATAATTTTCACTAGTAGGTTGCCCTACAGGGCTTACCTGGTTCTATTGCTGTATATTATCAAAGAGATAAAGAATTTTTTTGCAGCTAGCCTGAGGTGAATAATAGCCGTCAAATAAACGGATGTGCATTGTAATTATCCCGCTGGCAATAAATCCGCAGGATTAATTCCCCGCCCTTCCGCTATAAGATGAATATTCTGACCTTTGGAGTAGCATGCGTACTTTCTGTTTTGTGCCAGCATTACTAAATAAGCAACGTATTAAGCTTAAATCGCTTCAGCAGTGATTTTTCTTAATAGCGTCCAGTGATTGATAAAGTAAAGCAACATTTAACATTGCAATTACTGTAGCATCGCATTCAGCAACATAATCGACTGTAATCGTTACCATCTCTGGCCCGCAGGGTGATACTAACCCCATGGTAAAACATAAGCTGGGATATTTTAGCGCATATTTGCATGGTTTATAAGCCTTATTGCGATTTGTCTGATCTATTTCACTTTTAAAGCCTGAACACATAATCTTTATAAGACTTTTTTACTTAGCAAGGTATCAGGAAAATAAAGCGCCAGCGTTATCTACTCACTTATGAATAACAATGGAATGTCAGATTTCCCTGCAAGATACCTATAGGAAAAAGACCACTCTCTGAACATTTCATTATGAAAACATCAATTTTTACTTAAGAGTAAGCATATTCTATTTGCATGTTCATAGACCTATTTAGGATTTTTCTATCTCACAATGAAATTTTCCATCAATAAAAGTGCCAGATCGTATTCATTAAATTATCAATACTGTCAATAAATGAATATTTTTACGATTCCTGACTTTGCCAAGACGTAAATTGAAAATAAATTTTCGCTTTTGCCTCCTCGTCAGCGCTTCAAAATAGGCCGCCGTAAGAGTAGAGTGGCAAAGGCGTCGCTTCCATGGTGGGAAGCCGTTACAACAAGAAAAGGTCATTCCATGTCCCCCATTGAAAAATCCAGCAAACTTGATAACGTCTGTTACGACATTCGCGGTCCGGTATTGAAAGAGGCAAAACGTCTCGAAGAAGAAGGCAATAAAGTACTCAAACTTAACATCGGTAATCCTGCGCCATTTGGATTTGAAGCACCTGATGAAATTTTAGTCGATGTCATTCGTAACCTTCCCACCGCACAGGGCTATAGCGAATCAAAAGGCCTTTATTCCGCTCGTAAAGCCATCATGCAACACTATCAGCAGCGCGGTATGCTGGATGTCACAGTCGAAGATATCTATATCGGTAACGGCGTTTCCGAATTGATTGTGCAATCAATGCAGGCTCTTCTTAATAGCGGCGACGAAATGCTGGTTCCCGCGCCGGACTATCCGCTGTGGACCGCCGCTGTTTCGCTATCCGGGGGCAACGCCGTACATTATTTGTGCGACGAATCTTCAGACTGGTTCCCGGACCTCGATGATATCCGCGCGAAGATAACGCCACGCACGCGCGGCATTGTTATTATTAATCCTAATAACCCCACCGGTGCCGTTTATTCTAAAGAGCTTCTGCTGGATATCGTCGAGATAGCACGTGAACATAATCTGCTTATTTTCGCCGATGAAATCTATGACAAAATCCTTTACGATGGTGCCCAGCATCACTCTATTGCCGCTCTGGCACCGGATTTACTAACCATTACCTTTAATGGCTTATCCAAAACTTATCGCGTCGCCGGATTTCGGCAGGGATGGATGGTGCTGAATGGGCCCAAAAAGCACGCTAAAAGCTATATTGAGGGGCTGGAGATGCTGGCTTCGATGCGCCTTTGCGCCAATGTTCCGGCCCAGCACGCTATTCAAACCGCGCTTGGGGGTTATCAAAGCATCAGCGAGTTTATTATGCCAGGCGGTCGCTTATATGAGCAGCGCAACCGGGCCTGGGAGCTGATTAATGAAATCCCGGGGGTAAGCTGCGTTAAACCTCGCGGCGCGCTTTATATGTTCCCGCGCATTGATGCAAAGCGGTTTAATATTCATGACGACCAAAAGATGGTGCTGGATTTCTTGCTGCAGGAAAAAGTGCTGCTGGTGCAAGGCTCCGCCTTCAACTGGCCGTGGCCCGATCATATCCGCATCGTCACGCTACCGCGCATGGATGATTTAGAGCTAGCGATTAGTAAATTTGGGCGGTTTTTAACCACCTATCATCAGTAATGCCATAATTAAGGTATTACGCTCGTTTGGCCAATAATAGTTTCAGGGTGCCCATAAGGGGCGCCCTCTGCTTTTCTCTTACCTGGAAAACTGCCATGCAAAGCCACTTTTTCGCCCACCTGGCACGCCTGAAGCTGATTAATCGCTGGCCGCTCATGCGCAACGTGCGTACAGAAAATGTCTCGGAACATAGTCTGCAGGTTGCCATGGTAGCCCACGCGCTGGCTGCGATAAAAAATCGACTCTTTGGCGGGCAGCTTAACCCTGAGCGTATCGCGCTGATGGCCTTATATCACGATGCCAGTGAAGTATTAACCGGAGATCTACCAACGCCGGTGAAGTACTTTAACCCTCAAATTACTCACGAATATAAAGCGATTGAAAAAATCGCCCAGCAAAAACTGATTGAGATGGTGCCGGAAGCTCTGCGAGATATCTTTGCGCCTCTTATTGACGAAGAAAGCCACAGTGAAGCAGAAACCGCCATTGTTAAGCAGGCCGATACGCTTTGTGCCTGGTTAAAATGCCTCGAAGAGCTTTCAGCAGGAAACAATGAATTCCGCCTGGCTAAAGGCCGTCTTGAAAAAACGCTGGCCGAGCGGCGCAGCGATGAAATGGACTATTTTATGCAAGTCTTTGTTCCCAGTTTTCATCTGTCGCTGGATGAAATAAGCCAGGATACGCCGCTATGATGATGCCCCGCTCCCGGGGTTCAAAAAGGAAATAGTAGCGGGATTAACAGTACGCATATCAGCATAACCAATAGCGTGAAAGGCACGCCCAGTTTAACAAAATCGCCAAAGCGATATCCTCCCGGGCCTAACACCAGCATATTTACCGGAGAAGAGACCGGTGTCATAAATGCCGCAGAAGCCGCCATCGCCACCATCATCGCAAAAGGATAAGGCGAGACATCCATGCTTCTGGCGGCGGCCAGCGCAACAGGAGCCATCAATACGGCCGTCGCCGTATTTGAGATAAACAGGCCGATAATAGCGCTAAGCGCGAACAGACAAATCAGCATTAAATAAGGCCCGCCACCGCCACCTATCGCCATCAGCCCCTGAACGATTAATGCTATGCCGCCGGTTTTCTGCAGCGCCAGCGCAAACGGCATCATACCAACGATAACAATAATGCCAGGCCAGTGGATCGCTTTCCACGCGCTGGCCGCGTCAATACAGCGAAATTTCCCCATAAGTAAGCAAGCAATCATTGCGGCAATCGGGTTCGGGATTTCATCCGTGAGCATTAGCGCAACCATCAGCGCCAGACAAAAAATAGCATGCGGCGCCTGACTGTGTGCCGGTGAAGCATCTCGCTCTTCTGCTGGTAAACCCAACACAACAAAATCACGGCTGCGGTTGCCTAAAAGCTGAATCACCTTCCACGTTGCCGCAATAAGCAAAATATCGCCGGGCTGAAGAATTTCATCCAGCAAACCGCCTTCCAGCACCAGCCCTGCGCGCTTAAGCCCGATAACATTTAGCCCAAAGCGCTGACGAAACGCCGCGTCGCGCACGCTCATGCCTGCCAGCGCGGACTCCGGCACCAGCATTACCTCTGCCATACCAACGTCAAGCGCATGCTCAGAAAAATACTCGCCTCTTAGTATGTGAGGTTCAAGCTGTTGCTCATGACAAAATTCCCGCAAATCGACTTCGGAAGCGGACATATCAATCAGCAGTACATCGCGCGCCAGCAATTGCGTATCGCCGGAAACATTCATAATGACTCGCCTGAAATGCCGCCAGCGTTCGATACCAATCACGTTGGCCCCGTAGCGCGTTCTTAATTTAACATCGTCCAGCCGCTGGCCAATCAGCGGAGAACCGACGCGCACCGCCAGGCGCCGCGCCCGTCCCGTTAAATGATATGTTTTAATCAAATCGCGAAACGAGCTGCGACGCCAGCCCTCTTTCCCGCTATCCGTTTCAGGTCCGGCAAACGCCAGGCGTGCCAGCAGCATATAGCCGATGCCAGCCGCCAGTACCACCAGCCCAAGAGGAGTAACGCTGAAAAAATGAAATCCTGGCAGCCCTTCGCGCAAAAGCTCGCTATTGATAACAAGATTGGGCGGCGTAGCGACCAGCGTCATCATGCCGCTAATCAGACCTGCAAAACTGAGTGGCATCATTAATTTTGACGGAGGTATTTTCATGCGACTGGATACGCTAAGCACCACGGGTATAAAAATGGCCACGACGCCGGTGGAGCTCATAAACGCTCCGAGGCAGGCAACGGTTAGCATTAATAAGATAAGCATACGGGTTTCGCTGCTGCCCGCCGCTCGCACCAGCCAGGCGCCCAGCCGCGTCGCCACCCCGGTGCGCACCAGGCCATCGCCAATAACAAATAGCGCTGCAATGAGTATGACGTTAGGATCGCTGAAACCAGAGAACGCTTCGGCCGGTGTTAATGTACCGCTAAGCACAAAGGCGATAATTGCCCCCAGCGCAACGGCCTCCATACGCACTTTACCGGATGCAAATAGCACTACCGCTGCCAGCAATAGCGCGATCGTCCACAGTAATTCTGCGTTCATCATCTCCTCCCCTGCTCCATCAATAAGCATATTGCCATAAAAAAACCCCCTTGAATGAGGGGGTAAATCAAAGGGAGATGTAATTAGCGGGCCTGGTTATCGCCAACTATTTCGGCCTGTCAAACCTAGAGAAAAGCGAAAGCCGGTATAATTTTATGCCGCCAGTTTCCCATCTGGCTTACGGCGCTCAGGCGTGAGTGATTTGTGTAATTTCATTAGCGCTGAGATGGTACTGGCGTGGGCAGGCATGCCAAATTTTCAGCATCCGCTGGTATTTCTCCAGCATCGGCGTCTGCGCATTAAAACCGTGAGTTCCGGCATCGAAATGCGTATAACGGCCTTCAACGTTTACCATAAAGCGCACATAACTTAATAAACGCGCTTCGGTCGCGGCATCAAACCCTAAAAAAGTCACCCTACATTCATTAATGTCGATTTTATCCTTCAAATTACTCCAGGAAACGTGCAACGCGTGATACATCTCCATAATATCAATCACTTCGCGACAGGTTTCCTCCGTCAACTGACCAAATTCCCGATCCAATTCACGCATTTGCAACCCAAATCCACGCTCAACGATGGTTTGCAGGCGGCGATAACGCTCGGCATTCTCAGGATCGAGCATAACCATCATTTTGTACTGGTTCGAAAGTATCAGGCGTTGGGCATTCGTCATTTCCATTTCGGCGTTACTCCTGCAAAGAATAGTATTAGTAAAATATCGAAATTTTATACCCGCGCCCTGCTTCCTGACTGGTATACCCGCGCTTATTACAGGGCGTAATATGAAAAGATAATTTATAAGTCGTCGAGGAAAGTTTTATCCAATTGACGAAATGCGCGCTTTAACGTATCGGCCAGCGCCTGATAGTCCGGCTTACCATCCACCGGCGTCAGCGCCATCCCGGACAGTTCAAGCTTACCGCGAATATCGTAAAACCAGTTTAATATTGACGGCGGTAGCGGTGTCACAGAGCGTTTTCCGAGCCACCATAACCCCTGCAATGGCAGACTCAACGCAAACAGCGCGGTTGCAACCGCAGGGCCTAACTGCCCGCCCAGCGAAATTTGCCAGCAGAGCGTAAACATGGCGACGGGCGGCATAAATCGTATCGCAAAGCGGGTCGCACGAATAATGCGGTTTTCAATAAATACCGGTGCCAGCCGCTTTTCAAGGGGCCACGTTTTTGCGTAACGCTGCCCGCGCTGGAACAGGCGCAAGCCACCGGTACGATATTCTGGAAGTTTTGACATGGCTTTACCTCAAATACATAAGCAAAAAATAAACTTTTCAAGCAAGATAACAACTGAATCGGGCAATCTTCAAAATATTTTGTCATCGCGGGACGCAATCAGGTATCCTTCTGGGTTTCACGATGGTCGTAGAAGGCAATGCGCCGCCTGTCAAGAAAGGGGGTTGCTAACGGCCCGCCCTTACGCTTTTCTATATTAGCGTGCGCCTTTTTATTCATCATGCCAAAAATCGGACCTGGCATGACGTTAATCATAAACGTCCGCGTCGTCTTGCGCTACGATGAGAAGATGTTTGACGTTTTTTTAGCCACATATATAAAGTAGGTACTTCCATGTCGAGTAAGTTAGTACTGGTTCTGAATTGCGGTAGCTCCTCTCTTAAATTCGCAGTTATCGATGCAGCGAACGGCGAAGAGCACCTTTCTGGCCTGGCCGAATGCTTCCATCTTCCTGAAGCCCGCATTAAATGGAAAATGGATGGTGCAAAACAGGAAGCGGCGCTGGGTGCTGGCGCAGCCCACAGCGAAGCGCTGAACTTTATTGTTAACACGATTCTGGCTCAAAAACCTGAATTGTCCGCACAGCTCACGGCAATTGGCCACCGTATTGTACACGGCGGCGAGAAATACACCCGCTCCGTCATTATCGATGATAGCGTGATTCAGGGAATTAAAGACGCGGCGCCTTTTGCCCCGCTGCATAACCCGGCTCACCTGATCGGTATTGAGGAAGCGCTGAAATCCTTCCCATCTTTGGCGAAAAAGAATGTGGCCGTATTTGATACCGCATTCCATCAGACAATGCCGGAAGAGTCGTACCTCTACGCTCTGCCCTACAAAATGTATAAAGACCACGGCGTGCGTCGCTATGGTTTCCACGGCACCAGCCACTTCTATGTGACCCAGGAAGCGGCCAAAATGCTGAACAAACCGGTTGAGCAGATTAATATTATTACCTGTCACTTGGGCAACGGTGGTTCCGTTTCAGCCATCCGCAACGGCCAGTGCGTTGATACTTCAATGGGGCTGACGCCGCTGGAAGGCCTGGTAATGGGTACGCGCTCTGGCGATGTCGACCCGGCTATCATTTTCTTCCTGCATGATAATCTGGGTATGAGCATCGATCAGATTAATAAAACGCTGACCAAAGAGTCTGGTCTGCAGGGTCTGACTGAAGTCACCAGCGATTGCCGCTACGTTGAAGATAACTACGACAGCAAAGCCGATGCTAAACGCGCAATGGACGTTTACTGCCATCGCCTCGCGAAATACATTGGTGCCTACACGGCGCTGATGGACGGCCGTCTGGACGGCGTTGTCTTTACCGGCGGTATCGGTGAAAACGCCGCAATGGTGCGCGAGCTGTCGTTAGCTAAACTGGGCGTACTGGGTTTGGAAGTGGATCATGAACGCAACCTGGCCGCTCGCTTTGGTAAATCAGGCTTCATCAACAAAGAAGGCACTGTGCCGGCAATGGTGATTCCAACCAATGAAGAGCTGGTTATCGCTCAGGACGCCAGCCGCCTGACTGCCTGATTCTCTACCGCCAGCCTCGCTGGCGGTACTGTTTTGTGTCGCGCTCGCCTATGCCGGGCGTTAACGAAAGAGGTTATACCGTGTCCCGTACTATCATGCTCATCCCTACCGGAACCAGCGTCGGCCTGACCAGCGTCAGCCTTGGCGTTATCCGTGCTATGGAACGTAAAGGCGTCCGTTTGAGCGTCTTTAAACCTATCGCTCAGCCGCGCAGCGGCGGCGATGCGCCCGATCAAACTACCAGCATCGTGCGCGCAAACTCCGATTTGCCGACCGCTGAGCCGCTCAATATGAGCCACGTTGAGTCGCTGCTGTCCAGCAACCAAAAAGACGTGCTGATGGAAGAGATCATCGCACGCTACCATGCGAATACCAAAGATGCGGAAGTCGTGCTGGTTGAAGGCCTGGTCCCTACCCGCAAGCACCAGTTCGCGCAATCGCTAAATTATGAAATTGCGAAAACGCTAAATGCAGAAATTGTTTTCGTGATGTCTCAGGGCACCGACACGGCAGAACAGCTTAAAGAGCGCCTGGAACTGACCCGCAGCAGCTTCGGCGGCACAAAGAATACTAATATCACCGGCGTTATCGTAAATAAACTCAACGCACCGGTTGACGAGCAGGGGCGCACCCGTCCCGATCTGTCAGAGATCTTTGATGATTCCAACAAAGCGCAGATCATCAGCGTCGACCCCCAGCAGTTTAAACAGCAAAGCGCATTGCCGGTGCTGGGCTGTATCCCCTGGAGCTTCGATCTGATTGCCACCAGGGCTATCGATATGGCGCGCCACTTAAACGCCACGGTAATCAACGAGGGCGATATCAATACTCGCCGCGTAAAATCCGTTACCTTCTGCGCGCGCAGCCTGCCAAATATGCTGGAGCATTTCCGTCCTGGCTCACTATTAGTGACCTCAGCGGATCGCCCGGATGTGCTGGTAGCGGCCTGCCTGGCAGCGATGAACGGCGTAGAAATCGGCGCACTGCTATTAACCGGCGGCTATGAAATTGACCCGCGTATTAAGCAACTATGTGAACGCGCTTTCGCCACCGGTTTACCGGTATTTACCGTCACATCTAATACCTGGCAGACCTCACTCAACCTGCAAAGCTTTAATCTGGAAGTGCCGGTTGACGATCATGAGCGCATCGAGAAAGTACAGGAATATGTGGCGGGTTACATTGATGCCACATGGATTGAATCCCTGAGCGCAACGTCTGAACGCAGTCGCCGTCTGTCACCACCCGCTTTCCGTTATCAGCTCACTGAGCTGGCGCGTAAAGCCGGTAAGCGCGTGGTACTGCCAGAAGGCGATGAGCCGCGTACCGTTAAAGCCGCAGCTATCTGTGCCCAGCGTGGCATCGCAACCTGCGTGCTTCTGGGCAACCCAGAAGTCATTAACCGCGTTGCCGCCGCTCAGGGCGTTGAGCTCGGTAAAGGCATCGAAATTGTAGACCCGGACGTGGTACGTGAAAGCTATATTGCGCGCCTGGTCGAGCTGCGCAAAAATAAAGGGATGACAGAAGCCGTCGCCCGCGAACAGCTGGAAGATAACGTTGTGCTGGGCACTATGATGCTGGAGCAGAACGAAGTCGATGGCCTGGTTTCCGGCGCGGTGCACACCACGGCGAATACTATTCGCCCGCCGCTACAGCTAATCAAAACGGCACCGGGAAGCTCCCTGGTTTCTTCCGTCTTCTTCATGCTGCTGCCTGAGCAGGTTTATGTGTATGGCGACTGCGCCATTAACCCGGATCCCACCGCAGAGCAGTTGGCTGAAATCGCTATTCAATCCGCCGATTCCGCTACCGCTTTTGGTATTGAACCGCGCGTAGCGATGCTTTCCTACTCCACCGGCAACTCCGGCGCGGGCAGTGACGTAGAGAAAGTACGCGAAGCGACGCGTCTGGCGCAGGAAAAACGCCCGGATCTGATGATTGACGGCCCGCTGCAGTATGACGCTGCCGTAATGGCAGACGTTGCGAAATCAAAAGCGCCAAACTCACCGGTTGCAGGCCGTGCTACCGTGTTCATCTTCCCGGATCTGAACACCGGTAATACGACCTATAAAGCGGTGCAGCGCTCGGCGGATCTGATTTCCATTGGTCCAATGCTGCAGGGTATGCGCAAACCGGTTAACGATCTCTCGCGCGGCGCGCTGGTCGATGATATCGTGTATACCATCGCGCTGACGGCAATTCAGTCAAGCCAGCAGTAAACTTTAGTATTGATATACACTCGGGGCCGCCTTAATAAGGCGGCCTTTTTTATAGGCGCCTTTCCGGCGCGCCATTGAGCTTCTGTTCACATAATTGATCGCCCGCCCGGTAATCATTTTTAGTTCATGGGTTTTTAAATCAATTAACAGGCCTGAGGTTAAGAGATTATCGTGTGCACACTTCTGGCTTCACCGCTAAACGCTCCGCGCATTCGTGACAGCTTAAGCAACGCCCGGCGGGCGCTCGTATTGCGCCCAAACGCAGCCGCCTTTCTTGCTCACCTTTTTCCGGAGGCTCAAGCGTGTAGAGGGAAAAGAGGACGATGGCCCGAGAAGCCCGGACCACGCAGGGATGAGAAGCAAGAGGCGATCGTCAGCGCGCCATACCGCGACACCGGCGTAAAAACCGCGCTACTTTATTTCATCGGAAATACCGTCGCGATCGCTTTCCGCCGCGATGTCAGAAAGCACTGACTCCGCAGGTTCCGGCACCCGAAGCGGCGAATTGTGCGCGTTGCGGCTCATCCATAAGGCCAGAGCCTTAAGTGAATCCTGGGTAAACTCATCACAGCGAGCCGTTATCTCCTCTGGCGCCATCCAGCAAACCTCGCTGACTTCATCTTCCTGCAGTGCGAATGGCCCATGTGAAACGCAGCTAAATAGCGCGCCCCAAACCCGACAATGCTCATCTTCAAAGTAAAAAAGACCATGCTCGGCAAAAGGGACTCCGGCAATGCCCAGTTCCTCTTCCGCCTCGCGGCGCGCAGAATCAAGGATGGCTTCATCGGCCATTACCACGCCGCCGGCGGTTGCATCCAGCATACCCGGCATAAAATCTTTTGTTTCCGTCCGCCGCTGCACCAGAATTTTACCCATTCCGTCATGCACCACAATAAATGTTGCACGATGGCGTAGACGCTGAGCGCGCATCTGCTCGCGGCTGGCCTGTGCGATCACTGCATTTTCTTCGTTGACGATATCAACCCATTCTGTGCCAGTTAGACTCTGCTCCACCATCGGGAAACCTTTTATTCCGGGCGCTCTGTAAGGCGCATGACTGTTTCAGACTCGGACAACGGCCATGTTGCTCTTCACAAACGGCCTGCGTCGCCAGTAAGTTACGGCGTAATCTCAAGACGTGCAATAACGGCGTTATCATCAAGAGCATAAATGCTCAGAATGCCAGCATCCAGCGTGCCATAGCTTGCGGGGTAGCCGCCTTTAGGAATACTTATCGATCCTGGGTTAAACAATAGCGCCTGCGCGCGGCGTTCAGCCAGCGGCAAATGTGTATGTCCAAATACTAATACATCATTGGAAGTAAGGGGGGGAAGATTATCGGGGTGATAGAGGTGCCCGTGAGTTAAAAACAGGCGCCGGTCGCCTGTCACTATTTGTTGCCACGGCGCGGTTATTGGAAAGTCCAGCAGCATCTGATCCACCTCGCTGTCACAGTTGCCGCGTACGGCAATGATGCTAGACGCATAGCGGTTCAGCGCTGATGCAACACCGGCAGGATTGTAACTTTCAGGCAGCGTATTGCGCGGACCGTGGTTGAGGATATCGCCTAACAGCACCAGCCAGCGCGCTCCACTGCGAGTAAACTGCGCCAATACCCGCTCTGTAGCAGGCAGGCTGCCGTGAATATCAGACGCAAACATCATCTTCATTTATCCAACCCCTTTTCACACCGGACGGCACTCATAATACCTTATTCAATACCCCGATTCAGCCGTCGGGATACGCGACATCTCATCCTTACTACTGCAAGCTAATACGACAATAGAGATGTGCAGCCAGACAAGTCCATCGTCTGCTCCCCGGCGGTGTTGCAAAGGTTACCTTCGCTCAGGTAATCAATGTCGCCGGGAGCCGCCTCATGTATCATAGGGTACGCCGTAAATAGTTTTAGTTACGCCGGGCCACCGACTGATTATCCGCAAACCGCGCCACTCACCCGCGCATCACTCCTGAGGAATCCCTATGCCACCGCTACCGGACGCCGTGATCCGTATTAAAAACCTGCATCTGCGCACTTATATCGGTATCAAAGCAGAAGAAATCGCCAACCGTCAGGACATCGTTATCAATATCGTACTGCACTATCCGGCCGAGCGCGCTCGCGAGAGCGAAGATATCGCCGACGCGCTCAATTACCGCACTATCACAAAGGCCGTTATTCAGCACGTTGAAAACCAGCGCTTCGCGCTGCTGGAAAAATTAACCCAGGACGTACTTAATATCGTTCACGATAATCCATGGGTAACCTATGCTGAAGTAGAGATCGATAAACTTCACGCGCTTCGCTACACCGACTCGGTCTCCATCACGATGAGCTGGCGCCGCTAACCGCGTCCCACCTATACCCTGCTTTACTGAATAATATAAACCGTAAAAATAGACGAGAAGCACAGGCGGAGGAAATATGAACGTTGTGATTACCGGCGGCACGGGGCTAATAGGTCAACGGCTGGTCTCCAGACTTTTAGCGCTGGGACACGAAATCACCGTCGTCACGCGCAGCCCCAATGATGCCCAGAGTAAACTGGGTGACCGGGTGACGCTGTGGCAGGGGCTGAATAATCGCAGCACGCTCGATGGCTACGACGCGGTGATAAATCTCGCCGGCGAACCCATCGCGGATAAACGCTGGACGGCCGCGCAGAAAGAGCGCCTGTGCCGCAGCCGCTGGGAACTCACTCAGCGGCTGGTCGATTTAATCAACGCCAGCCACACGCCCCCTTCAGCCCTTATTTCCGGCTCTGCCATCGGCTATTACGGTGACCTTGGCGAAGTGGTTGTCACTGAAGAAGAACCTCCCCATAACGAATTTACCCATAAGCTGTGCGCACGCTGGGAACAAATCGCCTGCCAGGCGCGCAGCGATCGCACCCGAGTCTGCCTCGTACGCACGGGTATCGTGCTATCCGCCGAGGGCGGTATGCTACATAAACTATTACCGCTATTTCGCGCCGGTCTGGGCGGCCCAACCGGCAATGGTCGCCAGTATATTCCCTGGATTCATATTGAGGATATGGTTAACGCGCTGCTCTGGCTTCTGGATAACCCACTGCACGGGCCGTTCAATATGACCTCTCCCTATCCGGTGCGCAACGAACACTTTGCGCACACGCTGGGACGCGTTTTACATCGCCCGGCGCTCATACGCGTCCCCGCCGCCGCCATTCGGTTGCTTATGGGAGAATCTGCGGTGCTGGTACTCGGCGGGCAGCGAGCGCTACCCAAAAGGCTTGAGGCGGCAGGATTTGAATTTCGCTGGTTTGAGCTGGAAGATGCACTGCGTAATCTGTTGCGTTAATCACAGCGCGTCTGCGCCCGTGTATTCCAGCCCGCAGCGCTGCAGATAAACCTTGATGCAGTTTTAGCGATCCTCAGAACAGCGCTGCCCTTACAGGATAAAATGCGGCCTATGACTCAGGTACCTGTATTCAGCGTCCTGCTTCGCGGATAAAGACAAGCGGCCGCGCTGGCAAAACAAATTAACGCCCCTCACCGGGCCAGCGCGTAAATAAATCCTCAGGTAACGCAATGGAAAACTGATCGAGAATACGGTTAACGGTCTGATCAATAACCGCCTGCAGGCCGTCGGGGCGGTGATAAAAAGCGGGCAAAGGTGGCATGATAACGGCGCCCATTTCCGCCGCCTGGGTCATCAGGCGCAAATGCCCAAGGTGCAGCGGAGTTTCACGCACACACAGCACCAGAGGCCGCCGCTCTTTCAGCGCTACATCGGCGGCACGCGTCAACAGCCCGTCGGTGTAACTGTGTACAATGCCGGAAAGCGTCTTAATAGAACAAGGTGCAATCACCATTCCGTGTGTCTGAAACGATCCTGACGAGACGCTGGCGGCAATATCCCGCGCATCGTGTACCACATCCGCCAGCGCCTGTACGTCGCGCAGCGCATAATCCGTCTCCAGCGCCAGCGTTTGGCGCGCAGCCTGGCTCATGATTAAATGCGTTTCAACGTCCGATATCGGTTTTAATACTTCGAGCAGGCGTACGCCGTAAACGGCGCCGCTGGCGCCAGAAATCCCGATAATCAATCGTTTCATAGTGTTCATCCCTTCACGCATAGAAGGGCTGACTTTGCCGGAGAATCCGCGCCGCGTCAACGTATCGCCCCGGCGCCTTAACCTTCGTTATGCATCTCCAGGTTTTCTTCTTCGCTTTGGCACTGTAAGGCTTTCGCATCGTCACTGCGCAGCGATTCAAGATATTCCAGATAGGCAAGGTCCACATCTTTGGTGACATATATCCCATTAAAAACTGAACATTCAAACTGAGGAATATCCGGGTTCCCGGCGCGCACGGCGTCAATTAAATCATCCAGACTTTGGAAAATCAGCGCATCCGCCCCGATTATCTGACGGATCTCCTCGACTTCACGCCCGTGAGCAATCAGCTCGTGTGCGCTTGGCATATCGATACCATAGACATTGGGAAACCGGATTTCCGGCGCCGCCGAGGCGAGATAAACTTTTTTCGCACCCGCCTCGCGGGCCATTTCGATAATCTGCTCGGACGTGGTGCCGCGGACAATCGAGTCATCCACCAGCAGCACGTTTTTACCGCGAAACTCAGCCCGGTTCGCGTTTAATTTTCGCCGCACGGATTTACGACGTAAGTGCTGGCCCGGCATAATAAACGTCCGTCCAACATAGCGATTTTTGACAAAACCTTGCCGGTAAGGCTTATCAAGAATTCGAGCGATTTCCGGCGCAATATCGCACGATGTTTCGGGGATTGGAATGACCACATCGATATCCAAATCTTCCCATTCGCGCGCAATTTTCTCACCGAGTTTTTTCCCCATACCAATACGAGCGCTATACACGGAAATTTTATCCAAAAATGAATCCGGGCGCGCGAAATAGACATACTCAAACAAACACGGGGAATAGCCCGGATTATCCGCACACTGGCGCGTATAAAGCTGCCCCTGCTCGGTAATATAAACGGCTTCACCCGGCGCAACGTCGCGTAAAAACGCAAAGCCCAGCGTGTCCAGCGCCACGCTTTCGGACGCCACCATATATTCAGTGCCGCTTCCGTCAACGTCGCGCTTTCCTAACACCAGAGGACGGATCCCGTTAGGATCGCGAAAAGCCACCATGCCATGGCCGATAATCATCGCCACGCAGGCATAAGCGCCGCGAATTTGCCGGTTGGTCGCCGCGACGGCGGCGAAGATATTGTCAGCCTGCAGCGGATAATGCTGAAAGCTATCCAGCGCGCTGGCAAAAATATTTAGCAGAATTTCCGAGTCGGAAGTCGTATTGATATGGCGCCGTTTTTCTTCAAAAAGCTGACGCCGAAGTTCATGCGCATTAGTGAGGTTACCGTTGTGCGCCAGGGTAATACCGTACGGTGAGTTCACATAAAATGGTTGCGCTTCAGAAGCGCTGGAACTGCCAGCGGTCGGATAACGGACGTGCCCGATCCCCATATTGCCCTGCAGGCGCTGCATATGACGCACGTCAAACACATCGTTCACCAGGCCATTCGCTTTACGCAGCCTAAAATGATTGGCTTTATCAATCGTGATAATGCCAGCGGCATCCTGGCCCCGATGCTGCAACACCGTTAACGCATCATAAATCGACTGGTTTACCGGCATAACACCGGCGATACCGACAATACCGCACATACTGTCTTTTCCTCATTAAGCCGCGCCCCCGGCGTTATTACCGGGGTAAGAAACTCGACGAGCTTTGAAGGTAGTCGAAAAACCACCTAATGATGAAACTGAACTGCGGAACCAATTGCGACTGCTGCCAGTCGGCGCTTTTTGACAAACCGGTAAAAGTATCCAGGAAAAATAGTAGCGCGGCGACTATCAACACGCCACGCAGCGCGCCAAAGCAGACGCCTAAAACGCGATCGGTCCCTGAAAGCCCTGTTTTCTCTACCAACTGCCCTATTACATAATTCACCACGGCGCCGACAATCAGCGTTGCGATAAACAGTACCGCGATCGCAATCCCGTTTCGTACCAGTGCATCATTAAAGCCTGTGAACCAGCTTGCCAGGTAAGTGTAATAATGGCTGGCGACAAAAAAAGCGCATCCCCAGGTAATCAGTGAAAGCGCTTCCCGTACAAACCCGCGAATCAGGCTTACCAGGCTCGAAAAACCTACAACTGCAATAATGGCGTAATCAATCCAAACCATAAAAATCCCACACAAATCTACCCTGGCTTCCCGTCCGGGGCAGATTCTAACAGAAAAAGAAAACGTTTGCGTAGAGGTTTCCGTCCTCTGGCACAAAAAGAAAACGGCGCAAAATAGTTCACTATTTAGGCTGCCGGCGGTGTGTGACCCACTCTCGCCGGCGCGGATGCATTATGTTACAGCGTGCTGTTACGGGGTATATTTTTTTACTACGCCGCTCAAACCACCTGATAACCGCGTTAATTCTGCGCGAGAAGCTTCCAGCCGTTCACGAGAAGCATCAGGCCCAACCAGGATACGATTTATCTTGCCCTGTACCGGCGTAGCAGGAATGGTATAGGCTCGGTAACCTGCCCCGCGAAGTTTCGCCACAATTTCATTGGCTTTATCCGCATTCTTTAACGCACCCAGTTGAATAACCCAGGCGCTGCCCGCTGGCGCGATATCCTTAACCTGCGGTTTTGGCGCTGGCGGCGGCGCTGGCTGAGGTTTATTTTCCGGCTTTGGCGCAGGTTTTTGTTGGGGCTGAACCTGTGGTTTTGATTTTGGCTGGGGTTTCGGCGCCGGCGTACTCACCTCGTTCACCGGCGTGTCGTCCATACGCTCACCGGCCATCTCAGGCAGGCGAGATGCATCTACGCCTGCGGCGTTACTGGCCCTAATCTCCTCCGCCGCGCCTTCCGGCGGCTGGCTGGGCAAAGACTGGCTAACGGGTGGAAGCATATCCTGCTCATTTTTATCACCGGGCTTTGGCACCAGCGGAATAGCGGCGAATTCATCTTTATAGTGTTTTTTTTGCCCGTCCAGCAGCCCCGGCAGCACGATAACCCCCACGGCCACCAGCACAATCGTCCCAACTAATCGATTCTGAAATTTACTCGCCACCGCGTTTCTCTGCCTCCATTAACGACATGACCTGCGCTACGGTATGAAAAGAGCCGCATACCAGCACGGTATCGTCTTTATTCGCCTCTGCGCACGCCGCGCGCCACGCCTCGGCTACGCTATCAAACCCCGGCCCAACCCCTGCGGGCAGGTGCGCGAGCAACCGCTGAGCCGTTGCGCCGCGCGGCCCTTCAAGAGAAGCACAATACCAGCTATCCACCAGCGGCTCCAGACACGCAAGCGTACCGGCAATATCTTTATCGTGCAGCATCCCGACCACGGCCAGTAGACGGCCAGCGCGCGGCCGCTGATTTAAACGATCAACCAGATACGCGGCGGCATGAGGGTTATGCGCCACATCGAGTATCACACACGGCGCTTTACCCGCTATTTGAAAACGGCCGGGCAACGCCGCCTGCGCCAGACCGGCGCGTATCGCCGCCTCGCTCACCGGCAAACCGCTAGCGCGCAGCGCGGCCAGCGCAGTAGCCGCATTGGGCAATGGAACCTGCGGCAGCGGAAGCGCGGCCAGTTCGCCGCACGTATCGGAAAATGCCCAGCTTGTATCATCTGCGCTATAGCGCCAGGCGTCGTTGCGCGCCTGAAGCAGCGCGCCCGTTGCTTCAGCCACGGCGGCAATGCTGCGCGGCATATCGGGTTCACCAACAATGGCAGGCTTATGCGCACGAAAAATGCCCGCTTTTTCGCGCCCAATACTCTCTCTGTCCGGCCCCAGCCAGTCGGTATGATCGAGCGCGATACTGGCTATCGCGGCAACATCGGCATCAACCAGGTTGGTAGCATCCAAACGCCCGCCTAACCCAACCTCCAGTATCACGACATCCAGCTGTGCCTGTCTGAACAACCACAGAGCGGACAGCGTGCCGAATTCAAAATAGGTCAGGCTGATAGCTGCGCGCGCCGCTTCAATGGCCGCAAATGAAGCGGTATGCTTCGCTTCTGCCAGTTCATCGCCCTGAATGCGCACGCGCTCGGTGTATCGCACCAAATGAGGTGAACTGTATACCCCAACGCGCAAACCCGCCGCCATCAGCATAGCCTCCAGCGCCCGGCAGGTTGTGCCTTTTCCATTGGTGCCAGCTACGGTAAAAATAAACGGCGCAGGCTTAACCACATCGAGCCGCTCTGCGACCTGACGTACCCGATCAAGGCCTAAATCAATGGTTTTTGCGTGGAGGTTTTCCAGATAAGAAAGCCACGTAGGGAGAGACGACGTAGCCTGAGGAATTGTCTGTGCCATGTTACCTGCTTCAGTTCAGGCCCGCCAAAGACGCTAACCGTAACCTGTCGCGAATGCGGCGCGCCGTGGCAGGCGTTCAGAGATGCAAAGGCAGCGCCGAAGCGCTGCCTGTTAACCGTCAGGCATCGGTGTCCTGTGCGGTTTCCGCTACCGGGGCCGGCTGTATTTCAGGATCCGGGGCGGGAAGATTCATGAGTTTCGCCAGAATATCCGCGAGTTTAAACCGCATTTCCGGGCGTCGCACAATCATATCGATGGCGCCTTTCTCAATCAAAAACTCGCTGCGCTGGAAGCCCGGCGGCAGTTTCTCACGTACAGTCTGTTCAATCACGCGCGGGCCGGCAAAGCCAATCAGCGCTTTTGGTTCCGCGATATTCAGATCGCCCAGCATCGCAAAGCTCGCCGAGACGCCGCCCATCGTCGGATCGGTTAATACCGAAATATACGGTAAACCGCGCTCCTGCATTTTCGCCAACGCAGCGCTGGTTTTTGCCATTTGCATTAGCGACATCAGCGCTTCCTGCATTCGGGCACCGCCTGACGCGGAGAAACACACCAGCGGACAATTGTCTTCCAGCGCCTGCTCCACCGCACGCACAAAGCGCGCCCCAACTACCGATCCCATCGAACCGCCCATAAAGGCGAACTCAAAGGCCGCAGCTACCACAGGATTGCCATACAGAGTGCCCTTCATAACCACCAGCGCATCTTTCTCACCGGTTTCTTTCTGGGCGCTGGTTAAACGATCTTTATACTTCTTCGAGTCGCGAAACTTCAGTATATCTTTGGGTTCCAGTTCGCTGCCCAGTTCAACCATAGATTCGGGATCGAGAAGGCTGTGCAAACGTTCGCGCGCGGACATCCGCATATGGTGATCGCACTTCGGGCACACTTCCAGATTGCGCTCCAGTTCGGCGCGATACAGCACCTGGCCGCAGCTATCACATTTGGTCCACACCCCTTCTGGAATACTTGCTTTACGCGTTGGGGAGATATTGCTTTTGTTGAGAATTCGTTCAATCCAGCTCATTGATGACCTTTCTGCCTGAACCTGGTCTATGCCAGTTTTTCCATGGGGAAAATGATGTCATTTTTGCCGCCCACAGACCATAAATGCCGCCCATTAAAACACAACGTCGGGCGAGTTTGGATAAAAAAGTGGTGGTATTGACCAAGAATCACTCTTTTACCTGGCGAGCGCTGGCTCGCTTATGACGCACAACTTCTATAATTCCGGGCAATACAGAAACGACAATAATCGCCACAATCAATAATTTCAGATTCTCCTGCACAATAGGTAAATCACCGAACAAATACCCGGCATAGGTAAACAACAGTACCCAAACCAGCGCGCCGGCGACGTTCCAGGCGGCAAAATGGCGATATGACATATGTCCCATTCCAGCGACAAACGGAGCAAAAGTGCGCACAATTGGCACAAAACGGGCCAAAATTATCGTTTTACCACCGTGCTTCTCATAAAATGCATGCGTCTTATCGAGATAGCTTCGGCGAAAAATTCGCGAGTCGGGATGACTAAACAGTTTTTCCCCAAACAGCCGGCCAATCGCGTAATTCACCGCATCACCGATAATCGCCGCCAGCGTCATTAATAGCGCCATTGCGTGAACATTCAAATCATTACCTGGCAGCGCCGAGAGCGCGCCGGCCACAAACAGCAGTGAGTCACCGGGTAAAAAAGGCGTCACCACCAGCCCCGTTTCACAAAATAGGATCAGGAATAAGATGGCGTACACCCAAATGCCATACTGGGCAACCATTTCCGCAAGATGCGTATCGATATGCAGAATAAAATCAATAACAAAACGGATAAAATCCATAATGATTTATTTCCTCAACGGATATCAATCCGCTAAAAAAAGCGGCCCTAATGGGGTACGGGGGATAGCGTACGCGTCTGGATAATCCACCGCAACCAGATAAAGTCCTTCGGCTTTTGCCGTCGCCGCCGCAAGCGTTCTGTCTTTCGCCGCCAGCAGTTCAGCAATCCAGGCTTCGGGCTGATTACCGCAGCCCACTTCGAGGAGGCTACCGACAATATTCCTCACCATATGATGTACAAACGCATTGGCTTTAATGTCCACCACCACCCAGGCTCCGTAGCGCTCAACCTGAACATGCATCACATTACGCCACGGGGTGCGAGACTGGCACTGTACGGCGCGAAACGACGTGAAGTCATTTTCGCCTAACAGGCACTGCGCCGCACGGTGCATACGCCCGGCGTCAAGCGGCATATGGAAATGCGTTACCCCACGCTGTAATACCGCCGGGCGTAGCCGGTGATTATAGATAATGTAGCGATAGCGGCGCGCCGTCGCGCTAAAGCGCGCATGAAAAGATTCAGGCACCTCCGTCACCCAGCGCACGGCGATATCACCCGGCAAATTGGCGTTAACCCCCAGCGTCCACGCCGCATCTTTGCGCGCTGCCTGGGTTTCGAAATGAACCACCTGGCCGGTCGCATGAACGCCGGCATCGGTTCGCCCTGCGCAAAAAACGCTAACGGATTCATTAGCAACCTGCGACAGCGCTTTTTCCAGCTTTTCCTGTACGCTGCGCACTTCACGCTGGCGCTGCCAGCCGTAGTAGCGGCTGCCGTCATACTCAATGCCCAGCGCCAGGCGGTAAAGCGACGTTGGCTGCGCGTCCATCAGTACAGGTACTCCTGAATCAGTTTCTCTGCGGTTTTGATAGCCATCAGAGCCCCGCCAAAGCGAACATTATCGGCAACCGACCAGAATTGAATGACATCCGGTGCGCCGTAATCATTGCGCACACAGCCAACGGAAAGCCGGGCATTATCGGATGCATCGCCGACCTGGGTTGGGAAGTCATCCTCTTCCGACAGCGTGATATCCTCAGCGCGCCCCAGCGCATCGCGGGCTTCCTCGGCCGATACCGGGCGCAATCCTTCCACGCTAACCATTTGTGCGTGTCCGTAGAATACCGGCGACTGCACGCAGCTTGCTGAAACAATTGCACCGTCGTCCTGCAGTACTTTACGCACCTGGTCTACCAGGCACCGCTCCTCCCGAACGCTTCCCTCACGGTCGGGCAACAGGGGCAGCATATTAAAAGCGAGCTGACGGCCAAAAAAATCATCGTCGTCTACCGGCATCCCGTTTAATAAACGGGCGCTTTGACCTGCCAATGCGTCTACGGCTTTTTTACCGTGGGCCGAGGCTGAAAGCAGACTGGTTACCTGGACTCGCGCCAGCCCGTTTTCATCAATCAGAGGTTTTAGCGCCGTTAGAAGCTGGCTGGTCAAACTATCGGCGACGGCCACCAGATTTCGGTTGCGATAATCCGCCAGCACGTCTGGATTCACGTCCGGCACCACCAGCGGCACATCCGGCTCCATTGCATACAGTCCGCTGCTATCAATAATCAGACATCCCGCGCTGGCCGCTTCCTCCGCATAGCGCGCTGAGGCGTCACTACCTGCGACAAAAAAGGCAAGCTGAGCGCGAGTCCAGTCAAACGTTTCCGCATCTTCCACGCCAACGCTTTTACCGGCAAAGCGCAGGGTTTCACCGCTGCTCTCACTCCGGGCGAGCGGGATAAGCTCTCCGACGGGAAACTGGCGTTCGGCAAGTTGTTCTAACAACGCTTCGCCCACGGCTCCGGTTGCGCCTAATACGGCAATGTTCCAGCCTTCTGACATGGTGATTTACTCCAGACAACAAAATGTGATGCCCGCCGTCAGTCTCAGCGGGCCAGCTTATGCGGATTAACGTATAGGATGATGCACGGCATTAAAGCCCAGCATCTGTAAAAGCGTCGCGGCGTTAGCATCGTCGCACTGCACGTACAGCGAAGACCACTCACGCCGTTCGCAGTAATGCTTACGCAATTTATCAAACGCGCCGGGTATGTCCGCTACCGGGCGTAGCAGCGCATCGTCGCGGCGCACATCATACACCAGGTGCACCAGTTTTTTGAGCGTAGGTTCATCCAGCGGACCATGCAACGCGAGGCGCGTAATATCAGGCGCTGGCAGCAGTGTTTCCAGAGCCACCTGCTGCGGCTGGCCGATAAATGTACTATAGGCCTCAAACACCTGTGTCGTCCCCCTCGCTTTGCCTTCAAGGGTATAACCTGCGATATGGGCGGTGCCTAAATCTACCCGCTGCAGCAGCGCCGTATTCAGCTCTGGCTCATTTTCCCAAACATCCAGCACCACGCTCAGGGATTGCCCCTCCTCCAGGCAACGCAGCAGCGCCGCGTTATCGACTACCGGGCCGCGACAGGCGTTAATTAAGATAGCGCCCGGTTTTAACCCGCGCAGCAGAGCTTCATCGGCTAAATGCCGCGTTTGATAAGGGCCAGCGTCGTATAGCGGCGTGTGAAACGTCAGCACATCGGCCTGTGCCACCAGGGTTTCCAGAGGATAAAATTGGCCGTCATCGCCGCGATCGGCGCGCGGCGGATCGCAAAGCAGCGTTCGTACTCCCAGCGCTTCAAGCCGCGCCTGCAGCCTGGCGCCGACGTTGCCAACGCCAACAATCCCCACCACGCGATCGCGCAAATGAAATCCATCGCGCTCACCGAGCATCAGCAGCGCGGAAAATACATATTCCACCACTGCAATAGCATTGCATCCCGGCGCGCCGGAGAAACCGATCCCCGCCCGTTGTAGCCAGTCCTGGTCCACATGATCGGTACCCGCAGTGGCGGTGCCAACGAACTGGACTCCGGTACCGGAAAGCAGATCGGCGTTTACCTTCGTTACCGACCTCACCATCAGCGCATCGGCATCCTGCAATTCAGCGTCGGGAACGGGGCGCCCCGGCACGCATTTAACCACGCCCAGCCGGCTAAAAAGCTCGCGGGCGTAAGGCATATTTTCATCAACGAGAATTTTCACGCGAATACCTGTTTGAGTGCGAAATTAAAAACCAGAAAGCGGTGAAAATGTTCAACAATGCGGCGCTATTGCGCGCCATTTCACCGCTTGTTCGCCGCATTGTTCAACGCAGAGGCAAGGTTGCAGTATAAAGAGAATAAGTGTGCCATAATCTCGCCGCCAGGCATACTCAACCGCGGTCAGGCCCGGCGCATACCCCCTTCTCTGGTCAACGTAAGGATTATCAATGATGCACCCCATTCCGGGCGCTGGCGCGCGTCCTCCGGGAGATCTTCCTGTTGGCGGCCCCCAGAGCCAGCCGCTCACGCCCCAGCAGCGCACCGCGCTGGAGCGTATTATTACGCGTATTGTCGCACTGACCCAGCAACAAACCGCTGAGGTGTGGGCCGGACTTAAACACGCGATTAATTTGCGCAACGATCGGCCGCTGAGCGCGCAGCATTTTCCAGCGGCCGAACATTACCTTAATCAGCGCCTTGAACAGGCGCAGTCTCATCAATCCACGCGACAGACGCTCCAGCAACTGACCAGTTTGCTGCAGCAGGGCAACAACCGGCAGGCGGTCAGCGAATTTATTCGCGCTACGTGGGGGCAAACGGTTCTTAGTCAACTGAGTCCCGAGCAGCTGAAAGACGTGTTGGTTAAATTGCAGAACGGCCAATTAGCGATACCGCAGCCGCAGCAGCGGCCAGCCACCGACAGGCCGCTACTTCCGGTGGAACACAGCGCGTTGAATAAACTGGCCGCCCGGCTGAGCGCCACTACCGGCGAATCAACCCGGCTGATTTGGCAATCAATGATGGAACTTTCCGGCGTTAAACACGGAGACTTAATCCCCGCGCGCCATTACGCGTTATTAACCACGTGGCTAACCGCGCGCCAGACGCTGACGCAGCAGCCGGCGCCGAACTTACATACGCTGCAGGCAGCGTTAAAACAGCCGCTGGAGAGCACCGAATGGCGTGAAATAAATGATTACGCCCAGCAGCGGCATAATGTTACGCCGCAGACAGTACTAACTCCGGCACAAACGCTTGATATTCTTAACCACTTATTTTTCAAGCGGGCGGAGCGTCTCTCTGCAATCCGCCATGAAGAAGAGGCGCCGGAGTATACGCCGCTTATTGCACCAGTGCTTGACCCCATTAAGACACTGGTTGCTGCACATCCGGGTCGCCTGCTCATCGTGCTGATACTAGTGATTTTATTCTGGTTATTGATATAAATTGCGCTAAGGCTGCTTTTCGCCAGGCGGCATTTTTTTCCTGCGAAAAGCAACTAACGTCACCAGAATGCCTGTCCCGGCGGAAATAGCACCGGTAAGAAACACCGACGGATACCCCAGCGACGTTGCCACCAGCCCGGTTAACGGGCCGGTGGCCGCATATGCGATATCCTGAAACGCGGCGTAGCCGCCCAGCGCCGTCCCACGTACCTGGGCCGGCACGCGTTTAACTACTTCAACGCCCAGCGCCGGGAAAATAAGCGAACAGCCACAGCCGGTCAGGGCCGCGCCCAGCAGCGCCAGCCAGGCGTTAGAAGCCTGCCAGAGCAGCAGCAGGCCACCGGTTTCAATCATCAGCGACACCGCAGCGACCCGCACGCCGCCGAAGCGGTCCGGCATCCAGCCAAACAAAATACGCATCAGTACGAATGCTCCGCCAAACGCCGTCAGCGTAAAGCCAGCCATCGGCCAGCCCCGGCTGGCAAACCACAGAGAGACAAATGTACCAATAGCCGCAAATCCCACGCCCTGTAGCGCCAGCCCCAACCCCGGCTGCCAAATTAACCCAACCACGCTCAACAGCGAAGGGCGCACCCCCTGCTGTGGCGCGATTTTTTTAACGCCGCCGTTAAATAACCATGCGACAAATGGCAGCACCATGATTACACCCGCGAGGGTCACATACCCGAAGCGCGCGTGGATCCACAGCCCCAGCGGCGCCCCTGCCGCCAGCGCGCCGTAAATCGCCATGCCGTTCCAGGACATCACTTTACCTGAGCGGGCTGGCCCTACCAGCCCCATTCCCCAGGCCAGCGTGCCGGTGAGTAACTGGCTTTCGCCAAATCCAAGGACCAGCCTTCCGAGCAGAAGTAACCCCAGCTTGATTGCCGCATCTACGGGGAGCAGCGCCGCCAGTAGCCATGCGCCTCCCGCCAGCGCGCAGGAAAACATGCCCTGTAAAACAGAACGTTTTGCGCCGCGCTGGTCGGCCAGCTTACCCGCGTAGCCGCGAGTCAGCACCGTTGCCAGAAACTGGATCCCTACCGCGACGCCTACCAGTGTGTTACCGAACCCCAACTCCTGATGCACAAATAAAGGGATCACCGGCAGCGGCAATCCCACCGTCAAATAACACAGGAACACCGCAAAGGCGATGCGGAACAAAGAGAGATTTTCAGACCGCGTTTTTTTCTTTTGATTTACTGCAGACATACCGCTCACTCCAGGGGAGCACAAAATAAGGCGAGGAATAACCGCGCCCTCTCCCCCGATTTCAGGTTAACAAGGGTGCGTGGAGTCAATGTGACTGTATTTGCGTGCCGCCAGAAGCGACGGCGCTGCAAGTGTGCCTGTAATCAGGGGAAAGTGTCAACGTCCCTGCGGCTTTCGCAGGCGGAGATTGCCTGGACAGGCTGATAAAAGTTTGCGAGCATAACGGCTCTTTCTAAAGGTATGAAGAGCGCGCGCAACAGTATGAAGGGCGATAACCGCATTGAACGGATTATGGACTTTCTCAAAAGCCAGAATCTGGTGACGGTCGAGCAATTAGTCACCGTTACTCACGCTTCGCCCGCGACCATTCGCCGCGATTTAATTCGGCTTGATAAAGAAGGTGTGATTAGCCGCACTCACGGGGGAGTCACCTTAAACCGATTTATCCCCGCCCAGCCAACAACGCGCGAAAAACGCCAGCGCAATCTGGCAGAAAAGTGCGCGATTGCCACCGCAGCCGCATCTATGGTTAGGCCGGGCGATGCCGTATTGTTCGATGCCGGCACCACCACGTTTGAACTGGCGCGCCAGGTTACGCATCTGCCGCTGCGCGTTATCACCAGCGATTTGCATATCGCGCTGTTCTTCGCCGACTTTCGACAAATAGAAGTCACCGTGATTGGCGGGCGTATTGACGATAGCAGCCAGTCCTGCGTAGGCGAACACGGGCGGCAGCTTCTGCAAAATATCTGGCCAGATATCGCTTTCGTGAGCTGCAACGGCTGGAGTCTGGAAAAAGGCATTACCGCTCCCACCGAAGAAAAAGCCGCATTAAAGCGTAGCGTGGTGGGTAATGCCCGTCGGCGGGTTTTACTGGCAGACAGCAGCAAATACGGTACCTGGTCTTTATTTCGCGCCGCTCCGTTGGGGGCGCTCACTGATATCGTTACCGACGGCGCGCTGGACAGCGCCGCGCGGCGGGAGCTTGAACAGGGTGACTTTTGCCTCACAGTTGTTGGATGACTGCCATTTAGTAACAGGTTTTCTCTTCGGTATCCGAAAGCGACAAGTTCACGTTAAGACAATATGACATTGGCAAAGTCACCGCCGTCGAAAGCTTTTTGAAACCCGCTCCCGCGCAGTTTCTCCGCCAGTTTTTATCAGCTGTGAGCCACAAAATGGGATTTGGCATGCGTAGATTTTCCCGGCCAGGCCACACCCCAGGCGATGACGTCTCCGGCAAAACACCCCATTTAACGGACAGTAAAAAACCACCTTCTTAGACGGTGGCTTTTGAGAAAGCCCCTAGGGCTATTGTCACCTTCCGGCAATTTCATCTGCTGTTCATGTGTTTGCTCCGTTTTCCCCTGATGCCGCACATATCTTCTGATTCTTTCTTCGTTCACACCTGCCGTATCTACAAACTACCCACGGGGTCCAAAAGGGTTTCCCCGGAGCTTCTTCCCGATGGGTGGAAAACGATTACAGAGCCTGATGGCACTGCGACCTTTCAAATGACCCATTCGCGTTGATATCAATATTTTAGGTCGGACGATGACTGTTACCAACGGTGCAAAACTGATCCACCCCAGCGGTTGAAAACTGATCCA
>CALYPF010000007.1 GCA_945271245.1 uncultured Enterobacteriaceae bacterium
ATCAGTTTTCAACCGCTGGGGTGGATCAGTTTTGCACCGTTGGTAACACATATAAACCTTCACCCGCTAACTCACGTTTTATTGATATCATCGCACTCGCCTGACGCCTTTATCCTGTAACGCCCTATCAGGCACGCAGCGCTTTTAATGTGCGATATCCGCCCCATATCCGATTCACTGTGGTTATCCAGCACAGCGCGCCAAAGCACCATGCCAGCAGCGGGAAGTACATGGGAAACAGGCAGCTTAGGACGAATAATAATAGCGTTTCACTCCCCTCAGTCAGCCCGCCCAAATAGTATAAGGATTTATGTCCATAGCCTTGGTTGGTTATTTTATGTTTTGCCGCCAGCGCGGCAAAGGCCAAAAAGCTGCTGCCGGTGCCAATAAACGAAAACAATAACCACGCGCCGGGCAGCGCATTCTGCTGCGGCGCAGCCAGAATAAAACCGAATGGCACCAGTCCGTAAAACACGAAATCTAGCGTGATATCTAAAAAACCTCCCGCATCGGATAACCCCCGCCGCCGCGCCAGCGCGCCGTCAAGACCATCAAACAAACGATTCAATAGTATTGCCAGCAGCGCAGGCAAATAGCCGCCCAGCGCGAGGGCCGGCAGCGATAGCGCTCCGATAATAAACCCCAGCATTGAAATTCTGTCCGGCGAGATGCCCGGACGGTCAAGCCAGACGGCCAGCCGGTTCAGCAGCGGTTTTACTGGCGGATGAAGATAACGATCAAGCACGCGGCGGCACCTCCGTTTGACATAAACCCTGTGCCGGGATATCCAGAGCAGCATTGTAGCGAGCTGAAAGATTCTGGAAAGCAATTAGCGCCGTCAGCTCGCAAATAGCCTCGGCAGAATAATAGCGCAACAGCGTTTCCTTTATCTCACCGTCGACAGCGGGCGGCGTAGCCGTCATGCCCTCAGCGTAGGCAAGCGCGGCGCGTTCGGCATCAGAGAACAGCGCTGATTCGCGCCAGTGCGCCACGGCTAACACTTTATCTATTGAGCCGCTTCGCTGCGCCAGGCGCAAACTGTTAGCATCAACACAGAATGCGCAGCGGCATTGCCGGGAGACCTGCGTCATAATAAGCGCCCGCAGCTCGGGAGCCAGCCGCGCGCGGCGACGTTCCAGATAGCCAACAAACAGCGCAATCAACCAGAATAACCCCGGCGTTCGCCCCCACCAGCGCGTGGGATTGAGTACTTCGCCATAATGCTTTTTCTGCATTGCCGCGATAAGTTTCAGGCTGAAAGGGAGCCGCTTCAGTGGCGCAATCCACGGATGGTCATTCTGCATACGAGTTCCTGCAACGCTTTTCATAGAAAGATTCGGCGACGATAATTGGCCACAACAGGAGGATACGCATTGATGTTTATAAAAGAAAAGCTGGATGTCGTCGCCGCAATTATCGAACGTCAGGGGAAAATACTGCTTGCCAGGCGCCCAATGAGCGCCGATCAGCCCGGTAAATGGGAGTTTGCAGGCGGAAAACTCGAAGCAGGCGAAACTCAGCCGCAGGCTGTCACGCGCGAATTGCGTGAAGAACTGGCAATTCAGGCCCGCCCCGGTCGATTTATCGCTAGTCACTGCTGCAATATTGCCGGGCGCGAAGTGTGCCTGCACGCGTGGCACGTTACACATTTCACCGGCGAACCGACGGCCCGATTCC
The DNA here is from genome assembly GCA_945271245.1 of uncultured Enterobacteriaceae bacterium. Classification (GTDB taxonomy): domain Bacteria; phylum Pseudomonadota; class Gammaproteobacteria; order Enterobacterales; family Enterobacteriaceae; genus Apirhabdus; species Apirhabdus apintestini. The sequence goes on from CALYPF010000007.1 coordinate 1,678, forward strand.
ACGCTGCGCTACACTGGTGTACGCCAGAAGAGGCGCGGGATTTTGACCTCGCCCCCGCCGATGTTCCCTTACTGGAAGCGTTTATCGCCAGGCCGCCGCATCGGTAAAATGCGGCCCCGGCAGCGGGCAATTCGCGCTGGTTCAGCGCACTGCGCTATTTTTTGTTTTTCCCTCCGCGCTGGACAAATCTATATCAACGCGCACCGTCACCCTGTAAACCGGCTTTTCTATCGCAAAACCGCGCTAAATAGCAAACGCATGGCGGCCTTAATGACCCTTAAGGCTGTTCGGTAAGGAGCTGCCACACCGGCGGTTTATTACCCACCACGCGATCGTCTTTCCGGCACTGTAAAAGCACGCCTTCCATTTTGATGACCGCACCTTCTGAATAATAGCGGTCCTGGTAGACGCAGCACCGAAGGCAAGAGGTCGCGTGACGCTGGGAAGGCGCGAAAGCCTCAGGCGGAACGTCAACGTCAATGCGCGGATGGACAATCTGCGTCGCCTGCGCGCCGGACAATGACAGCGCGCAAAGTGCCAGCGTTGTAAATACTGTTTTAATCATATCTAACTCCCCTAATAGCCATTCGCTATACCCACGTTCGGCATCGCACAGACCGTACCTGGACACGCTCACCAACTGGCGCAACGCTGCAGACCTGGCCCCGCCTGGCGGTGCGATGGTACGGAAAAAGCCACGACCACCTAACCTGATGTCCCCGTTGATATCACAAATTATCGGCCACGGCGCCGGTTAACTTAAGCGCGCGCTCTGCGGCTGCGCTTTTGCTTTACGTGGCCTTTTCTTCACGCCGCTTTTGCTGGCACCGTGCAAAGGCGCCGGCGCAATAAGCCCCCGGAACTGGCGTACCGGCGTATTACGCGCCTGGTGGATTAATTCATGCAGGGTTTGCACCAGCGGCTGCATAAAATCCTGATAGCGCTGCTGCCTTTCACTAATCTGCGTAAGCATCGACTCCCAGTGCGCGGTCATATCAGGCCGCCCGGCCATTTCTGGCAGCGCGTGGATCAAAGCGCGCCCGGCTTCGGTGGAGTGAATATAGCGCCCCTGCTTAATCAAAAAACCGCGCCGAAATAGCAGTTCAATGATCCCGGCACGCGTGGCTTCGGTTCCCAGTCCATCCGTGGCGCGTAGCACCTTTTTCAGCGACTTATCCTGGACAAAACGGGCAATCCCGGTCATGGCGGAAAGCAGCGTCGCATCCGTAAAATGACGTGGCGGCTGCGTCTGGCGCTCTACCACCTCGCCGCGCTCACACAGCAACGCATCGCCTCTTGCTACCACCGGTAACGCCGCGCCGTCATTCTCTTCATCGCGCTCCTTCGCCCCTAGTAGTGTGCGCCACCCGGCCTCGGCCAGAAAACGCGCTTTCGCTAAAAAGCGCCCACCGGCGATGAGCAGGTCGATGGTGCATTTACGGTAAACGGCGTCCGGGCAAAACTGCATTAAGTACTGGCGCGCAATAAGCAGATAAATATTGCGCTCATTTTCATTAAGCCGCACTGCGCTACTGCGCGCGGTCGGAATTATCGCATGATGCGCATCCACTTTTTTATCATCCCAGCAGCGATTGCGGCGCGCCGTGTCCACCGCCGGTTGGGGCAATAACTCCGGGGAGTGAACGCCAATGGCGTTAATCACCGCCTGGCGGCCGGCAAAATGTTCCTCGGGAAGATAGCGGCTGTCCGAACGAGGATAGGTAATGAGTTTGTGCGTTTCATAAAGTTTTTGGCAGATATCAAGCACATTCTGCGCGCTTAACCCGTAGCGTTTCGCGGCCTCAATCTGCAGGCTGGATAATGAAAACGGCAGCGGCGCGACTTCAGTTTCCCGCTTATCGTTATACGCCGTCACCTGGGCAGGCTGGCCGCTGATGCGCACAACTACATGGTCAGCCAAAGAGCGGTGCAGCAAGCGCCCTTCCTCATCCTGATAAAGCTCACAGGCATCGCTGGGCTGCCACAGCGTGGTGAAGCGCTCTCCGGCGGGCGTGATGATGTGCGCCTTTACTTCGAAATAATCCCGAGGCACGAAGTCGGCAATCTCTTCATCGCGACGTACCACCAGCCCAAGGACCGGCGTCTGGACGCGCCCTACTGATAATACGCCCTGATAGCCGGCATTGCGGCCTAAAAGCGTCCACGCGCGGGTCATGTTAATACCGTACAGCCAGTCGGCGCGCGCGCGCGCCAGCGCCGAAACGCACAGCGGGATGAATTCGGTATTATCCCGCAGCTTTGCAATCGCTCGTTCAACCGCCTGCGGGTTAAGGTCGTTAATCAGGCAGCGTTTAACCTGACGCCGTTTTTCCGGCACCAGCGCCAGATAATCCAGCACTTCATCCACTAACAGTTGCCCTTCGCGATCCGGGTCACCCGCGTGTACTATCTCACCGGCTTCGCCGAGCAATTTTTTAATGACATTAAGCTGTTTAGCGACCGATGCTTTCGGCTGTAAACGCCATTTTTCCGGCACCACCGGCAGGTCAGCCAGGTTCCAGCGAGCGTAGCGTGGGTCATAGGCATCCGGCTGCGCCTGCTCCAGCAAATGCCCGACGCACCAGGTGACGACCTGGCCTCCTCCGCATTCAATATAGCCATCGGCGCGTCGATGAGGCTTTGGGAGTACATCGGCGATCGCGCGCCCCAGACTGGGTTTTTCGGCGATAAAAAGGCGCATTGCGTCAGCGGATCTCAATCATAGGCTGCCCGGCGCGCGCTTCGCGCAGTTTACCGACCAGGGTCAGCGTCAGCCCCAGTTTCTCCGCTTCGCTAAGCACCCGGGCTTCACCTTCAGGCGCAATAGCCAGCAGTAGCCCTCCGGATGTTTGCGGATCGCAGAGTAAGTCGCGCCAGGCGTCCGGCATCTCCCCCATAAGATGGCCGTAGCTGGCAAAATTACGCCCGGTTCCGCCAGGCACGCAGCCCTGTGCGATGTACTCTTCCACGCCCGGCAGTTTCGGCACGCTGGCATAATCAATCACCGCCTGCACGCCGGCGCCCTGGCACATTTCACTCAGATGCCCTAATAAGCCGAAACCGGTAACATCAGTCATCGCCAGTACACCATCCAGCGCTGCAAGCGCCGCGCCGGCCTTGTTCATTTGGCACATCGTTCGCGTTGCAATACCCACATGCTCAGGTTTCAGACGCGACTTTTTCCCGGCGGTAGTGAGCACGCCGATGCCCAGCGGTTTGGTCAGATAAAGCTTACATCCCGCGCGGGCGGTGCTGTTTTTCTTAATATGCGCGGTGGGCACAATACCGGTGACCGCCAGCCCGAAGATAGGCTCCGGCGCATCAATCGAATGGCCGCCCGCCAGCGCTATTCCTGCCTCCTGGCAGGCGGCGCGTCCGCCTTCCACCACCTGGCGCGCGATTTCCGGCGCCAGTTTATCCACCGGCCAGCCGAGGATAGCAATCGCCATAATTGGCCGCCCCCCCATCGCATAAATATCGCTTATTGCATTGGTTGCCGCGATGCGCCCAAAATCAAAGGGATCGTCGACAATCGGCATAAAGAAATCCGTCGTGCTAATGACACTGGTGCCGTTACCCAGATCGTAAACCGCCGCATCATCGCGCGTTTCATTCCCCACAAGGAGGTGAGGATCGAAGAATTTTTCCTGCTCACTGTGCAGGATTGTCTCCAAAACCTGCGGGGAAATTTTACAGCCGCAGCCAGCGCCGTGGCTGTACTGGGTCAGGCGGATTGAGGGATCGCTCATGGAAATTCTCCTGTCATTAGCAACGGCCCTTATGGTAGCGCCAGAATGACGGCGTAGTAAGTGCGGCTATCCGATTTCAGATGCTTTTGCTTATAAAGCGGACAGCCGCCTGCGGGAGAAGCGTTAAAAGCGGCGGATGAAGGGGGTCATGTCCGGCACGCTTACCGTGGTCGAGGCTTTAAGCTGCGGCGTACCGAGATACAGAAATCCCACGATTTTATCCTGTTCGCGGCAGTCAAATCCCGCGCGCACCTGAGGATCGTCGGTCCATATTCCCGAGCGCCAGATACCGTTAAACCCCTGGGCCGCCGCCGCCATTTGCATCGCCATTACGGCACAGCCCGCGCTTAGTTCCTGCTCCCAAATGGGCACTTTGTGGTGCGTTTCACAGTGCGCCACCACCGTAATGATGAGCGGTGCACGAAATGGTGCGGTACGCGCTTTCTCCTGCGCCTTTTCATCCAGATTTCTCGCCTGGGCGGCCTGCTGCAGCAGCGCACTAAACCGGGCCAGCCCGTCACCTTCAATAAGGAAAAAGCGCCAGGGCTGCAGTGTGCCGTGATCCGGCGCACGCATGCCGGCCCGTAAAATATTCTCCAGCGCTTCGCCCGTCGGCGCGGGCTCCGCAAGGCGAGAAGCGCTGCGGCGATTAATCAGTAGTTCCAGTGCATCCATCTGTTAACCCCTGTTGAACAAAATATTTTCAAAATTAACACAGCGCGGGATTTTGTTACAGCCTCGCAGGCGATTCCTGCTGACAATCCCGCGCGGTGTATTTAGGATATCAGGATCCTGCCCGTCAGCTCCTGCGGCTGCGGCAATCCCTTCAGGCAATGGAGAAAACATGCGCACTATTTGGCGAGCAATCGCCGGCTTTTTTAAGTGGAGCTGGCGTCTGCTGAATTTTATCAGGGAGTTTGTACTCAACCTGTTTTTGATTTTTTTAGTTTTGGTTGGCGTCGGCATTTGGGCGCAGTTTAACAATAACCAGAGCGAACCAGAGGCGCACGGGGCGCTTTTATTGAATATTACCGGCGTAGTGGTAGATAAGCCTGCGGTGAGCAATAAGCTGAGTATCGTTGGGCGCCAGCTATTCGGGGCAAGCTCCGATCCGCTACAGGAGAATTCGCTGTTTGATATCGTCGATGCAATCCGTCAGGCAAAAAGCGATAACAATATTACCGGCATCGTACTGGATTTAAAAAACTTTGCCGGTGCCGATCAGCCTTCAATGCGCTATATCGGCAAGGCGCTGCAAGAGTTTCGCGACAGCGGCAAGCCGGTCTATGCCAGCGGCGATAATTACAGTCAGGGCCAGTACTACCTGGCCAGTTTCGCTAATAAAATCTGGCTGTCGCCGCAGGGGAGCGTCGATTTACACGGTTTTGCGACTAACGGCCTGTACTACAAATCCCTGCTCGATAAATTAAAAGTCTCTACGCATATTTTCCGCGTCGGCACCTATAAGTCGGCGGTTGAGCCCTACCTGCGGGATAATATGTCCAATGCCGCTCGTGAAGCAGATAGCCGCTGGGTAGGCGAGCTGTGGCAAAACTACCTGGACACCGTTGCTGCCAACCGGCGTATTACCGCTCAGCAGGTTTTCCCTGGCGCACAGGGGCTGCTGGCGGGACTCACGCGTACCGGCGGCGATACCGCGCAATACGCGCTGGAGAATAAGCTGGTGGATGAACTGGCGAGCGCCGCAGACGTGGACCAGGCGCTCATCAAAAAATTCGGCTGGAATGAAAAAGAGAAAGATTATCGCGCCGTGAGTTTATACGACTATACGGTGAAAAAGCCGGCCTCGAAGGGCGATACTATTGCCGTTATTTTCGCCAGCGGCGCCATTATGGACGGCGAAGAAACGTCAGGCAATGTGGGCGGTGACACCACCGCGGCGCAAATCCGTAAAGCCCGGCTGGATAACAGCGTGAAAGCGATTGTACTGCGGGTGAATAGCCCCGGCGGCAGCGTCAGCGCATCGGAGACTATCCGCGAAGATCTGGCAGCGGCCCGCGCGGCCGGTAAGCCTATTGTGGTATCGATGGGCGGAATGGCAGCGTCTGGCGGCTACTGGATTTCCACTCCGGCAAGCTACATTATGGCCAGCCCAACCACGCTCACCGGCTCTATCGGCATTTTCGGTATTATTAATACGCTGGAAAACTCACTGGACAGCGTTGGTGTGCACACGGACGGCGTTTCTACCTCGCCGCTGGCAGACGTTAGTTTGACAAAAGCGCTGCCGCAGGAAGTGCAACAAATGATGCAGCTTAGTATCGAAAACGGCTACCAGCGTTTTATCAAACTGGTGGCAGACGCGCGCCATAAAACCCCGCAGCAAATCGATGAGATTGCGCAGGGCCACGTCTGGACCGGTCAGGATGCCAAAAATAATGGTCTGGTAGATAGCCTGGGCGATTTTGACGACGCGCTGAAAAAAGCGGCAGAGCTGGCAAAACTGAAAAGCTGGCACCGGGATTTTTATCAAGAAGACCCTGGCGTGCTGGACCTGCTGTTTAGCAATCTGAACGCTTCGGTTAGCGCTATGCTGCCGCAGGCTATTCGCGTATGGCTGCCTGCCCCGGTAGCGCAAACCGCCGAAGCGCTGAAGGCTGAAAACGAAAAGCTTTCCGTGCTGAATGACCCTCGCCATCGCTACGCGCTGTGTTTACGCTGCGCTAACGTACGCTAAATTACCGTTGCCCGCCAGGGCGATGGCATGCATATAAAAAAACGCCCGCCCGTCGGGCGTTTTTTATGTCGGTTATTTATTGGAAATATTATGGCGCGGGCAGAACGCAGCAATTTAGCATCGTGCGTAACGTATAACTGCGATAGCTGAATCCTCTTTTAGATAACTTTCCCCGCTATGGCTGCCGGGATATCTGGAAATAGGTATACTGCGCGCTTTGATTGCAGCCCAGAGTGAACTCATGAAGAAATCTATTTACGTCGCTTATACGGGCGGCACTATCGGTATGCAGCGTTCAGAACAGGGATATATTCCCGTTTCCGGACATCTCCAGCGTCAGCTTGCCCTGATGCCGGAGTTTCATCGCCCGGAAATGCCGGCATTTACTATCCATGAATATCAGCCGTTAATGGATTCTTCAGATATGACGCCCGATGACTGGCAGCATATTGCCGATGATATTCAGGCTCACTATGACGACTATGACGGTTTCGTTATTCTTCACGGCACGGATACCATGGCATTCACCGCTTCCGCACTCTCTTTTATGCTGGAAAACCTTGGCAAACCGGTAATCGTGACCGGGTCACAAATTCCGCTGGCTGAACTGCGCTCCGATGGACAGACAAATTTGCTGAATGCGCTGTATGTTGCGGCAAATCATCCCATAAATGAAGTGACGCTATTTTTTAATAACCGCCTGTATCGCGGGAATCGGACCACAAAAGCACACGCCGACGGTTTTGACGCTTTTGCATCGCCTAATTTGCCGGTGCTTCTTGAAGCCGGTATTCACATTCGTCGCCTGGCGACGCCCGCCGCGCCGACTGGCACCGGCCAGCTTATTGTGCATCGGATCACCCCACAGCCTATCGGCGTGGTGACGCTTTATCCGGGGATTTCCGCCGATGTAGTGCGAAATTTTTTACGCCAGCCGGTGCGCGCATTAATTTTACGTTCTTACGGCGTTGGCAATGCACCCCAGCACGCGGAATTTTTAGAGGAACTACGGGCGGCCAGCGCGCGCGGCATCGTGGTTATCAATCTGACGCAGTGTATTTCCGGGCGCGTGAATATGGGGGGCTATGCCACTGGAAACGCGCTGGCGCATGCAGGCGTGGTCGGCGGCGCTGACATGACGGTGGAAGCCGCATTAACAAAGCTCCATTATTTATTAAGCCAGTCGCTGGATGCTCCGACAATCCGCGCGGCGATGGCACAAAATTTACGCGGCGAATTGAGCGTTGATGAGGAATAGCACGACATGACACACGATGAGGCGCTTTTACTGGTCGATCTGCAAAACGATTTTTGCGATGGCGGCGCGCTGGCGGTTCCCGACGCCGACTCGGCGATAGGCGTCGCCGGTCAATTAATGGCGCGCTGCCAGCATCAAGGTATCCCCGTGGTGGCTAGCCTCGACTGGCATCCTGTGCAACACGGCAGTTTCGCCAGCGTTCAGGGTGCTACCCCCTTTACCGAAGGCAAGCTTGATGGATTACCGCAAACCTGGTGGCCCGATCACTGCGTGCAGGGAACGCCCGGCGCCCGGCTACATTCAGCTTTACAGCAATCCTTAATTGCCGCGACCTTCCCCAAAGGCGAAGATCCGAATATTGATAGTTACAGCGCTTTTTTCGACAACGGCCATCGGCAGGAAACTGCGCTGCACGGCTGGCTGCAGCAGCATGCTATCCGGCGTCTTACGGTGACAGGCCTCGCCACCGACTATTGCGTAAAATATACCGTGCTCGACGCCCTGCGCCTGGGCTATCAGGTTACGGTTATTCCCGAAGGCTGCCGGGGGGTTAATCTTGCCCCGCAGGATAGTAAACTGGCGTTTGAGGAGATGGAAAGCGCCGGTGCGCACCTGCTTGCCCTGCACGCATGGCTTAATAAGTACGACTGAATTATCGCCGGACTTTACCGGTGAGCGCATAAACATGGCCGGCATCGGAAAGCGTATTTGCACCAGAACTCCGGCACAGCAAAAACGATTCCTCTTATGCGGAAACAGCCCTGATGCCGGGCCCAAAAAGCGCTAACGCCGCTATTTTTAAGGCCATATGCCTGTCTATGCCTTCAGGTCAGTATTCAAATCCCGCCCGGCGCCCGCAGTGGGCGCCGGTTTTTGCACTGACGCCGCCGGATGCTCAGAGGCATCATATTTTATAACAAACGATTAGTGACATTTATCGCGCATCCCGGTCAGTTTTGCGTCCGCGCGTCAACGTGTTTTCCTATTCTTTTACCTGCGCGCGTTATTCAACTTTTATACGCGCAATGGACCCCGGCGAAACGCCCAGCTCCTCCTGAAGTTCGCGTTTGCTTTTCATTACAATTTGGCCATCGGTATCAATGGTCATATGCTGCGGCGCACGGTTATGTTTTGCCTGCCACAGCATCACAAGCTGAAGCGTATTTGCTTTTTGCTCTGCGGTAAGCGCCACGCCGTCTGGCCATTTACCCAATTCTACAGCAGTGGAAAGACGCTGATAGACTTCCGGCGTCATCTGCCCAAGGATGTCATCCAGTTCCATAGTAAATCCTTATGTAAAATCGCTTGCTGAATCGATTTTTCAGCCTATAATTTTAGTATCGGAAGCGGGGTCATCAAAACTCAGCGATACAGAGTTAACGCAGTAGCGTTCCCCGCCCGGCTTAGGGCCATCCGGAAACACGTGGCCAAGATGCGCATCGCAGCGCCGACAGCGGATCTCAACGCGCGACATACCGTGCGATGAGTCTTCCAGATAGCGAATTGCCTCCGGGTTTACGGGCGCATAAAAACTGGGCCAGCCGCAGCCAGAGTCATATTTAGTAATAGATGAAAACAGCGGTGCATCGCATACCAGGCAATGATAAATACCATCGCGTTTGTTATTGAGCAATCGGCCGCTGAACGGCGGTTCGGTTCCCCGCTGTTGCGTAACATAATATTGTAATTCGGACAGCTCGCGCTTGCCGTCGCCTGTAGGGTGATGATTATCGTTCATTAACGGAGCTCCGGGTTAACGAAGGTCTGAAGTTAAGCCCAAATTCTAACAAAACATTAACAGCACGACGCAAACTTTTGTTCTAAACTCGTGCGTTAACGGCGGACCCGGTTTTGTTTGTGACCCTGCTCACACTTTGCCAGTCCGGATTTTGAAAAGCCCCGCACCGCCCCCATATGGAGAGGCAGCAGAAAGGAAAAGTGCAGGCAAAATCATGGCGTAAGGGCGGATTTACGGATTGATTTGTCGCAATGATTGACACGATTCCGCTTGACGCTGCGCAAGGTTTTTGTAATTTTACATCCAACCTTTTATTCACTAACAAATAGCTGGTGGAATATATGACTATCAAAGTAGGTATCAACGGTTTTGGCCGTATCGGTCGCATTGTTTTCCGTGCTGCTCAGAAACGTTCTGACATTGAGATTGTTGCAATCAACGATCTGTTAGACGCTGACTACATGGCTTACATGCTGAAGTATGACTCCACCCACGGCCGCTTCGATGGCACCGTTGAAGTGAAAGACGGTCATTTAGTTGTAAACGGTAAAAAAATCCGTGTTACCGCTGAACGCGATCCGGCTAATCTGAAGTGGAACGAAGTAGGCGTTGACGTTGTTGCTGAAGCAACCGGTCTGTTCCTGACTGACGAAACCGCACGTAAGCACATCACCGCCGGCGCGAAGAAAGTCGTGATGACCGGCCCGTCTAAAGACAATACGCCGATGTTTGTTAAAGGCGCAAACTTTGACAAATATGAAGGCCAGGACATCGTGTCTAACGCCTCCTGCACCACTAACTGCCTGGCTCCGCTGGCGAAAGTTATCAACGACAACTTCGGTATCATCGAAGGTCTGATGACCACCGTTCACGCGACCACCGCTACCCAGAAAACCGTTGATGGCCCGTCTCACAAAGACTGGCGCGGCGGCCGTGGCGCGGCTCAGAACATCATTCCGTCCTCTACCGGTGCGGCTAAAGCCGTTGGTAAAGTACTGCCGGAACTGAACGGTAAACTGACCGGTATGGCATTCCGCGTTCCTACGCCGAACGTTTCCGTTGTTGACCTGACCGTTCGTCTGGAAAAAGCAGCGTCTTACGAAGAAATCAAGAAAGCAATCAAAGCAGCCTCTGAAGGCGTAATGAAAGGCGTTCTGGGTTATACCGAAGACGACGTTGTTTCTACCGATTTCAACGGCGAAGTTTGCACTTCCGTGTTCGATGCTAAAGCCGGTATCGCACTGAACGACAACTTTGTGAAACTGGTTTCCTGGTACGACAACGAAACTGGCTACTCAAATAAAGTTCTGGATCTGATTGCCCACATCTCTAAATAAGAGACTACGCGCTCAGAGCAATAAAAGGTGACTTCGGTCACCTTTTTTTTTAGCTGCAAACAGATACGCTCAACCCGCGTACCTTCATCCTAAAATGTTGCTTTATTGACAGAGGAATGTGTCTATGATTTCCCGGATTTTTAATCAGCCCATTGATGAAGCGCTGTCATCTGCCCTCTCAATACGCCGCCTTGATGATTTAGATGTGGTGGTGGTTGACCACTCGGCTGTTCGCGCCAGTATCGCTTTGCAAGGCGCACACCTGCTTTCCTGGCAGCCCGCCGGGGAAGACGACGTTTTGTGGCTAAGTGCCCAAACGCCTTTTGCTCACGGAAAAGCGATTCGCGGGGGTGTGCCGATTTGCTGGCCGTGGTTTGGCCCGGCGCAGCAGGCAGACCTTCCTGCCCACGGTTTCGCGCGTAATCTCCCCTGGCAACTCAGCGCTCATCAGCAGGACGAGGACGGCGTAGTGCTCACCTTCGAACTGCAGTCCAGCGATGAAACGCGCCGCATGTGGCCTCACGATTTTACGCTGTATGCCCGCTTCAGGCTGGGGAAACGCTGTGAAATCGAGCTGGAAGCCCACGGAGAGTTTGAAACGACCGCCGCGCTTCACAGCTACTTTCAGGTAGGGGATATTAATACAGTGAAAGTCAGCGGATTAGGCGCGCGCTATCTGGATAAAGTCGCCGGAGGCGGAGGCGAAGGCCAACTCGACAACGGTATACAAACTTTCCCCGATCGTACTGACAGAGTGTATTTATCTCCTGAAGACTGTAGCCTGCTTCAGGACTCCACGCTGCAGCGCACGCTGGAAATCACCCACCATTATCATACTAACGTGGTCGGCTGGAATCCTGGGCCCGCACTTTCTGTGAGCATGGCAGACGTTCCCGATGATGGATACCGGCATTTTGTTTGCGTTGAAACTGCGGCCGTCACCGTGCCGCAAACGGCAAAAGAATCCAGCCCGTCGCGGCTTGGCGTCACGCTGCGCGTGCTGCATAGGCCGCGTTAATCACGCCTGCGGCTTTAACGTTAAGCACCTATGTGGCACTGACTATTTTGTGTGCTATGCGCTTATGGCCTGAGCCCCTTTTCTTCAATGGACGCCTGATCGTAATAAAATACAAAGGGGCCATATGGCCCCTTCAGGAAACGGTTATATCGCCGCTGGCGATAACCATCAGAAACTGTAATTTACGCCGGTTAACAGCACGCCGGTCCACGTTCTGTCGACCATCGGGCTGTCTTTTACTTCGTCTCCCAGGCGGATGTAGCGCCCCATTCCGTAAATGCTCCAGCTTTTGTCAAGCTTGTAGTTTACGGAGAGTTCTACGTAGGGGTTCCAGTCGCTGTCTGCTTTATAGCGATCCATACCGCTGCGCGCCGCTTCATGACTGCTGACGCCGTAATAGTATCGGTTCTGGTTTTCACTGCTCCAGACCGCACCAATCCCTGGGGTGATAGTCAAACCGCCCGCAGAATAGCTATAGAGCCAGCCCAAGTCCCAAATGACGCCGTTGCTTTCTCCCAGTACATCACCGCCCAGCGCGGTTCGCAGAAAGCCATACTGTGTGAAGTGCGCGTAGGAAAGCCCCGCCATCATCGTGGAGCGCCGATAGTCCAGGCGACGCATCGCGTGGTCGCCGCTATCTTTAGGCCGCATATGCAGCGGGTTGTACCAGGCGGTAACCGCAAGCTTATCGGTCTTATCATTCCAGAGATAGTAACCGGCGCTAAACCCGCGGAAATAGAAATCTTTCCCCACATAGCCTACAACCGGCACCGGCGAGGTTTTCGTATTAATGCCACGATAAGGGTAGTTTTCCATATACGCCGCCGCGCCCAGCGACCAGCTCCCTTCGGCATATGCGGTATTGACCGCAGCCGCAGCCACTGCCGCCAGTGCGAGAAGTTTGAATTTGGTCACAATATACTCAATCCTTTTATTAAAAATAATTACCTATAAGAGCGTTACCGAATGTCCCACTCTTTCACCATTTTACATAGTTTAATTACGGAATCCTGCACTTAATATGGCAACGCCCGGCCATTTTGTCTGTCTTTTTCATCGCCAGCGACTTTATCGGAACGCTGAGTATTTGATATTTCTCTGTTCCCGACTTGCAGCGACATGCAAGTTTTATAAATACATCTGCGCTTAACCATAAGACGCAATGAAACTCTGTACGCGCTGGCGCTACTAATAACAACACGCTAAGCCTGCGCGGCGTACGCACAAAATTGTCTTCCGGGAGCCTCAACAATACCTATGAACGGCTCTTACTCCCTGTGCTAAAAAATGAAAGGATGGCATACCATGAATATATTCGATCACTATCGCCAGCGCTACGAAGCTGCCAAGGACGAAGAGTTCACACTGCAGGAATTTCTTGCCGTTTGCCGGCAGGATCGCAGTGCCTATGCCAACGCCGCCGAGCGGTTATTGATGGCCATCGGCGCGCCGGAAATGGTCGATACCGCCCAGGAACCGCGCCTATCACGTCTATTTTCAAACCGGGTTGTTGCCCGCTATCCCGCATTTAAAGAATTTTACGGCATGGAAGACGCCATTGAACAAATCGTCTCTTATCTAAAACACGCCGCGCAGGGTCTGGAAGAGAAAAAACAAATTCTATACCTGTTAGGCCCGGTGGGCGGCGGTAAATCATCTCTTGCCGAGCGGCTTAAAGCGCTGATGCAAAAGGTCCCTATTTATGTACTCAGCGCCAACGGCGAGCGCAGCCCGGTGAACGATCATCCCCTGTGCCTGTTTAACCCTCAGGAGGATGCGCAGATTCTGGAGCAGGAATATGGCATTCCGCGCCGCTACTTAGGGACTATCATGTCGCCCTGGGCGGCGAAGCGCCTGCACGAATTCGGCGGCGATATTACCAAATTCAGCGTAGTTAAAGTTTGGCCGTCGTCCTGGAGCAAATCGCCATCGCCAAAACCGAACCCGGCGATGAAAACAACCAGGATATCTCCGCGCTGGTCGGGAAAGTGGATATTCGTAAACTGGAAAACCATGCCCAGAACGATCCGGATGCTTATGGTTACTCAGGCGCTCTGTGCCGGGCTAACCAGGGCATTATGGAATTCGTCGAAATGTTTAAAGCACCGATTAAGGTGCTGCATCCGCTGCTGACAGCCACTCAGGAAGGTAACTACAACGGCACCGAAGGCATCTCCGCGCTGCCGTTCAACGGGATTATTCTGGCGCACTCCAACGAATCCGAATGGGTGCAATTCCGCAATAATAAAAATAATGAGGCCTTTCTCGATCGCGTCTATATTGTCAAAGTGCCTTACTGCCTGCGTATTTCCGAAGAAATGCACATCTATGAGAAGCTGCTCGATCACAGCGAGCTGACGCATGCCTCATGCGCCCCCGGCACGCTGGAAACGCTGGCGCGTTTCTCTATTCTCTCGCGTTTGAAAGACCCGGAAAACTCAAGCATTTATTCCAAAATGCGCGTTTATGACGGCGAAAGCCTGAAAGATACCGATCCGAAAGCGAAGTCGTATCAAGAATACCGTGACTACGCCGGCGTAGATGAAGGCATGAACGGCCTGTCGACCCGCTTTGCGTTCAAAATATTGTCCCGGGTGTTTAACTTCGATCACACCGAGGTGGCGGCAAACCCGGTGCATCTCTTCTTCGTGCTTGAGCAACAAATTGAACGGGAACAGTTTCCTCAGGAGCAGGCTGAGCGCTATCTCGAACACCTGAAAGGTTATCTTATCCCGAAATACGCTGAGTTTATTGGGAAAGAGATCCAAACGGCTTATCTCGAATCCTATTCAGAATACGGGCAAAACATCTTTGACCGCTATGTCACTTATGCAGATTTCTGGATTCAGGATCAGGAATATCGCGATCCGGATACCGGCCAGCTTTTCGACCGGGAAGCGCTCAACGCAGAGCTGGAAAAAATTGAAAAACCTGCCGGTATTAGCAACCCGAAAGATTTTCGTAATGAAATCGTTAATTTCGTTTTGCGCGCCCGGGCAAATAATAATGGCCGCAATCCCAACTGGACTAGCTACGAAAAACTTCGCACCGTTATTGAGAAGAAAATGTTCTCGAATACGGAAGAGCTGCTGCCAGTGATTTCGTTTAACGCGAAAACCTCTACCGATGAGCAGAAAAAGCACGACGATTTTGTCGATCGTATGATGGAAAAAGGCTATACCCGCAAGCAGGTGCGGCTACTGTGCGAATGGTATCTCCGCGTGCGTAAATCATCATAACCATCACCCAATATGGCCACCGGTCGCGCGCAGGCGCGACCCTGTTCCGGGACACGACTGCAGCAGTCAGGGGGAATTATGACCTGGTTTATCGACAGGCGCCTGAACGGCAAAAATAAGAGCGCGGTCAATCGTCAGCGCTTTTTACGACGCTATAAAGCACAAATTAAACAGTCTATCTCCGGCGCTATTAATAAACGCTCGGTGACCGACATTGACAGCGGCGAATCTGTCTCTATTCCACATGGTGATATCAGTGAGCCTATTTTCCATCAGGGACACGGCGGAATGCGCCATCGCGTACATCCGGGCAACGATCATTTCGTCCAGAACGATCGTGTAGAGCGCCCGCAGGGGGGCGGGGGCGGTTCCGGCAGCGGCCAGGGGCAGGCCAGCCAGGATGGCGAAGGTCAGGATGAGTTTGTGTTTCAGATTTCCAAAGACGAATATCTGGATCTGCTGTTTGAAGATTTGGCCCTGCCCAATCTGCAAAAAAATCAGCAGCGGCAGCTAGTGGAGTTTAAAACCCATCGCTCCGGTTTTACCTCAAACGGCGTGCCGGCCAATATTAGCGTGGTGCGCTCTTTACAAAATTCGCTGGCGCGCAGAACGGCAATGACCGCGGCGCGGCGCCGTGAATTACGTGAACTGGAAGCAAACCTGGAGCAGCTTGCCCGCAGCGAACCGGCCCAGCTTCTGGAAGAAGAGCGCCTGCGCAAAGAGATAAACGACCTGCGCGAGCGCATCGCCCGGGTTCCGTTTATCGATACCTTTGACCTGCGCTACAAAAACTATGAAAAACGCCCTGAACCTTCCAGCCAGGCGGTAATGTTTTGTTTAATGGACGTCTCTGGCTCGATGGATCAGGCGACAAAAGAGATGGCCAAGAGGTTTTATATTCTGCTCTATCTGTTCCTGAGTCGGACGTATAAAAATGTGGATGTGGTGTATATCCGCCACCATACCCAGGCCAAAGAAGTAGATGAACATGAGTTCTTCTATTCTCAGGAAACCGGCGGCACCATCGTCTCCAGCGCGTTAAAACTGATGGATGAAGTGATTACGGCACGCTATAACCCCGCACAGTGGAATATTTATGCGGCCCAGGCGTCCGACGGGGATAACTGGGCCGATGACTCCCCGCTGTGCCACGATATTCTGGCGAAAAAGATCCTGCCGGTAGTGCGCTATTATAGCTACATCGAAATTACCCGGCGCGCGCATCAAACCCTGTGGCGAGAGTATGAACATTTGCAGTCATCTTTCGATAACTTCGCCATCCAGCATATTCGCGAGCAGGAGGATATCTACCCCGTATTTCGCGAATTGTTTCGCACCCAGGTGCACGAATCGGCGCGTTAAACGCGCTATTTTCCCGGTGAGGCGCGCTCGCCGGGGTTTTCAGGCCTCTTACTTTTTTAATTACCCGGGCTGGCGGCGATATGACAGAATGATATTTCTGACGTCAATGCTTCCAGATAGCGCCCCGGCGTTACGCCCAGCCCATTTTTAAACATGGTGATAAAGGCCGTGGTGGAATCATAGCCGAGTTCCTGCGCAACCTGCTGTACCGCTCGCCCTTCAATAAGGCGCCGTAATGCCAAAATTAACAGAAGCTGATGTCGCCATTGCCTAAAGTTTAACCCGGTTTCACGAATAATCAGCCGCGACAGGCTGCGTTCGCTCATGGCCAGCCTTGCCGCCCACTGCGCTAATGTGCGCCGTTTTCCGGCTCGTGCGCCATCCCGGCGACAATAATCTGGATTTTGGGATGCCCGGAGACCGGCAGGTGCAAATGTTCGGCGGGCTGCTGCGGGAGTTCGTCAAACAGTACCTGCACCAGACGCCGGGTTTTCGGTTCCGCCAGCTTCGCAATACCCCGCTCGGCCAGCGATAAAATGAGTTCTCTCACCAGCGGCGAAACGCGCAGCGTACAGCAGCGCGTTGGCATGGCCAGTGCCCCTGGCGCGATAAATAAAAAGCAAATCTGCGCGTTGGCGGTTACCCGGTTCATATGCGGCATCCCGCCCGGGATCCACACCGCATGCTGGGGCGGTACTATCCACATAGCGCCCTCTACTTCGCAGGTAACGCCGCCGTGCAAAGCCAGAATAAGCTGCCCTTTACGATGCTGATGGCGCGCAACCTCGCTGCCGAATGCCTGCATCTGAATATGAAATGCCACGGCGGGATTGTCACCGCTATCGGGATCGTAACCCTCCAGCGCCAAATCATTATGCATAAAATTGTCCGAATTCAGCTATAGACTGTCATTTTAGCTTATTTCTCCTATCCAGGCTGCGCGCTATCCTACTTGCTCTGACAGGAGATAGCTTATTTATGAATAAACAGGCTGTAACGCGCGCGCCGTCGCGCGGATTAATGTTGTTGGGTATTTTGGCCATCGCCACGGTATTACGCGTCACATTTACCAGTATTGCGCCTTTGCTCGACGATATACGCACCGTCTTCCAACTAAGCACCGCGCAGACCGGTTTCCTGACCACGCTTCCGCTGCTGGCGTTCGCCGTTGTTTCGCCCCTCGCCGCCCGGCTGGCTCGCGGCCTCGGTATTGAGCGCAGCTTACTCGTGGCGCTAATCGCCGTAGGCATCGGTATTGGTCTGCGTTCGGCCGGTACGGAAAATATGCTATGGCTGGGAACGCTGATCATTGGCTGCGGCATCGCGCTGGGTAATGTTCTGCTGCCCGCATTGATTAAGCGCGACTTTGCCGATCGGGTCGCACGAATTACCGGCGCCTATTCATTAACCATGGGCATCGCTGCAGCAATCGGCTCCGCGCTGATGGTGCCCGTTGCGGCTCACGGTGGCTGGCAGCAGGCTCTGCTGGTACTGCTGTTTTTTCCGCTTGCTGCGCTGCTGCTATGGCTGCCCCAGGTACGCCGACACATTCCGGCAGGCGTCGCTTCAGCAAACCTGGCCCAGGGGCGAGGTCTGTGGCGCTCTTCCCTCGCATGGCAGGTTACGCTATTTTTAGGGCTAAATTCGCTGGTTTACTATGTGGTTATCGGCTGGCTGCCGTCTATTTTGGTCAGTAATGGGTTTAGCCCGGAGCACGCGGGCTCGCTTCATGGTTTATTGCAGCTAGCAACTGCGGCACCGGGGCTATTTATTGGCGTTGTGCTGGCGCGTTTAAACGATCAGCGCGCAATTGCCGCCGCGACGGCCTTATTGAGCGCAATCAGTATGCTGGGCCTTTGGCTTGCTCCAGCCCTGGCCCCGGTGTGGGTTACGCTGTTCGGCTTCGGGGCCGGCGCCACGATGATTCTGGGTCTGACGTTTATTGGCCTGCGGGCCAGTTCCGCGCATCAGGCCGCCGCGCTATCGGGAATGGCGCAAAGTATCGGCTATCTGTTAGCAGCCTTTGGCCCGCCGTTGATAGGCAAGCTGCATGATATCTCCGGCCACTGGAGCATACCGCTTGGCACTATCGTGCTATTTTCGCTGGTGATGGCCGGGTTTGGCGTGGGGGCCGGGCGCAATCGTGAAATTGACACTATTAAGCATCGCCCCTGAGCGCATTTTTTTTGGCGGTACATCACGCCGCCACCGTTCTTCCCGCGGTATAAATACGCCCGCATCTTCTTAAGCCTGCTCCCGCCGTCGCGACTATTTCCCCTCCGCCTGCCGCGCCCTGAGGTTCTCTGCTCATTCGCATCATGGCACGATCCGACTGGCCGCTACGGCGCTCCTCACAAATTAAAATTGAACGCGTTATACTGCTATGCATCGGCGAAGCAACCGCACGCGCAAGCAACCTTTCTATAACCTAAAGCAGGAGATTCCATGATTCAGTGTAAACGGGTATACGATCCCGCAAATAAAAACGACGGCTACCGTGTACTGATAGACCGGCTCTGGCCGCGCGGCATACGTAAAGAAGCGCTGGTTTTTGATGAATGGTGCAAAGCCGTTGCCCCCTCCGCTGAGTTGCGTAAGGCACTGCATAGCGAAACTATCGACTTTGCCGCTTTTCAGCATCAGTATCAGGAAGAATTGATAAAGGCACCTCAGGAAGTCGCACGTCTGGCGCAAAAAGCGCAGGAAGGCACGCTGACTCTGCTGTACGCGGCGCGTGATACTACGCAAAATCACGCGCTGGTGCTGGCTGACTATTTACGCCAGGCGCTGTGATGTCACTCCCGGCCTGTGCAAACCAATAAGGCCTCCCCGCCGATAAGAGCAATAATGCCCGCTTTTTTACAACGACACCGCTTTTGCCGCTACATTTTGGCTTTCAGCCCGCGTCAGGACAATGTTCTAAACTTAAGCACCTGATTCTAAAATTACGCTTTACGGATAATCTCCAGTCGCAGGGCGTGCATATTAATGCCGCAGGCGCGGCAACTTAGTGGCACGCAGCCCACAAACGGGCGCGTTTAGCGGATATCGTGATGGTTTGCTCTCTCCAGATACCTGCACGGGGATGGAAATGAAGACTGGATTGGTAATAAATGCGCCGCGCGTACAAACGCAAACCCGGGCTTACCGTCAAACGCCACGATATTCTCCCCGGTTACCAGCCACAGCGCGCTGGAGCTTGTGCCCGACAGCGCGGTAAGCATTCCGTTAACAGGATTTATAAAGCGCTGCCCCGGCCGAAACAATCCAAACAAATTGACGCTTTTGCCAATATTAATACGCCCACCGGGGGTTCGCGCGCCGATGATTAACGCCTGGCTTCCGGGTATGAGTTGAGGCATATAGCTTCCACGGTGATAATCCATTTGATTTACTGCCTACTTTAACAGCGCACGTGAATTAAGAGTAATCTTAATTATATGTGTCACCCGGTTTTCACCTGCCCCTCGCGCCCGCGTCTCCGATGGTACATAAGCCGGCCATTCTTTTGAGCGATAAATGATAGAGATAACCGGTAGCAATACCGTTAATCAGCGCTTACCGTGCACAAAATTAACCAGTAAAGCACCAAATCCCCTGTGTTTGACTTTCTAATTTTTAAGTGGTTACGATTGCAAGCTATTTTATTGGACAGGCTAACAGCATATTTTGCATTTAAAGTAAGCTAGGCTCCCTACGATTACCATAAATTCCAGCAATGTTCAGATATCCTTTTACCGCGATACTCAGAGTAAAGCACCGACAATACGTTTATCCGCATCAATTGCCTGTATACATTCTGCCTGCGTAAAGAACAGTAAAAATAGCGATTATTTATTAATGCGAAGCTTTTCGCCATTATTGTAAAAATTATGCCGCTCACTGAACTGTAAAACATCAGCACTTCTTCTATATTTCATTATTTCCATTGTTTTATTTCCAGCCTCTTCGTCATCAGTTAATGCAACAAGCTATCATTAACCTTAACGGATAATAACTTTAATACTGCCGCAAGAAATGGGAAAAGCATACAAAAGTGGATTATGGTAAATGACTTATCTTAAAACATAAGAGTGTCTATTTTAGAAGTTTATTTCATCCAGTAATATTTTCATCCCGTTGCGAGACGTGGCAGATTATTCATAGCGAGTTAGTTCATAGAGTTATTAATGGAATACCCACAGTAATCACAGGAATTTGTAGATGAAAAAGAACGGAACCATCCTTATCGCTGCCTCACTGGCTGTTATTATCAATAGTGCCTTCGCCGCGGACAGCATCGATTTGAAAGTTATCGGCACTATTGAACCCAGCGCCTGTATCCCCACGCTCACCGGTGGCGCAATCATCGATTACGGCACCATCAAAAATAGCGCAATCGCCAAAGATGACTACACTGCACTACCGGTAAAAACCCTAACATTCTCGATTAATTGCCAGGCGCCGACTAAGGTAGCGCTGAAATCTACCGATTTGCAAAAAGAAAGCGCGGTGATCCCCGTTGGTCAGACCGGCCTTGACGGAAAAACCTATACTGACGCGTCATATTATATTGCCGGGCTTGGGGCCGATAATGGGAAAAACGTAGGCGGCTATGGAATGATTATGGTCGGCAGCGACATTACTATTGATGGAACTATTACTCCCGGCATTATATTTTCCGGAGATAATGGTGCTATGTGGGGTGGTGGTACATCGCAATTAGGGGCATGGATGAGTGCCGGCAGCTATAATTATATTTACAGTTTTTCCAATGATGGTGAAAAAACACCGCTAGCGCTGACCACACTAACTGGAACGTTAAAAACTCAGGCCTATATAAATAAAGGCTCAGAGCTTGATTTAACGCAGGCCGTTCATTTGAACGGACAAACCACGATTGAGCTCTATTATTTGTAGTTTTTTTCCTACGCATTCCTGTAGGGCCGAGGGCATCATATGCCCTCCTTTTTAACATTCATGAGAATATCCAACACGCTTAATATTCTGGTCAGGCAATCGAATAATATCAGATAAGATGCCTTTGATTTTACTAAGAGGTACTTTCATTAGATACTTTGCATAAGCATTTATCTTAATATTATTTCGATGTCATTTCCGAACACACATCAGGTACTGGATTAAAAAGCTAATTTCACTTTTAAACGAATTATTATCCTGGGCTCTCTATCACCAGAGTCGTCTCATTACGCATTGAGCCGCCTGCGTGCTATAGATTTAGCAAAATGAGCGACGTATTCTAAGGTTCCAGCTTACTTATTATTCAGGATAGCCGCTTCTTTTAGCGCGCGATGGGTAAATCAGACAGCCGCGTCGTATAGCGCGGAGATAGCATTTCCCGCTTCATTCCCCAGGCTGGCTGCAGCCCCTGCCCGGCAAAATACAATTACCCTCGCCCATTTTTCTCGTTAATCTGATCCAGCACCGCCATTAACCGGGCGCTATTTTCTCGCGGCGCCGCTTCATCAAAAAGATTAAGCTGTGCTACGCCCTGGCTAAAAAAGTCGCCCAGCATAACGCCCGCCTTCATATAACGATAACCGTCACGCCAGATGTTTTCGAGGCAGCGTATCGCCGCATTGATAATATCTCTGCTGTCCTGAGTCGGCGTCATCAGCGTTATCGATGCGCTATTGCCATAATAAGGGGCATTGAGCGTGAAGGGGCTGGTTTTCACAAAGACGGAAATATAGCGACAAAACTGATGCTCACCGCGTAATTTTTCGGCCGCGCGAGCGGCATAACTACACACTGCCTGACGCATATCCTCGTAATGTATGATACGTTCGCCGAAGCTTCTGCTACAGACAATCTCCTGTTTTACCGGCGCAAACTCTTCAATTTCCAGACACGACTCGCCGCGCAGCTCCCGGACGGTTCTTTCCAGCACGACATTAAAATGCCGCCGGATTAGCCGGGTATCGGCCTCGGCCAGCTGTAGCGCGGTTTTAATTCCCAGCGCGTCGAGCCTTCTCGCAATTTTACGCCCAACGCCCCATACTTCCTCAATGGGCGTCAGGGACATCAGTTTGCGCTGATGCACGACATTCGATAAATCCACCACTCCGCCCGTTTTCTGTTGCCACTTTTTAGCGGCATGATTTGCAAGCTTTGCCAGCGTTTTGGTTTGCGCTATTCCTACGCCAATAGTGAGATGAGTACGCTGTCGCACGCTGGCGCGAATTTCGCGGCCAAACTCGCGCAAATTTCGGCAGTGGTTTATGCCAGACAGATCGCAAAAAGCTTCGTCGATACTGTAGATTTCACAGTGCGGCATCAGTTCCTCCAGCGTGCCCATCACCCGGCTACTCATATCCGCATACAGTTCATAATTCGAACTAAAGCAGGCAATGCCATATTTTCGGAAAGTCTCTTTTTGCTTAAAAAAGGGCGCCCCCATCTGCACGCCAAGGGCTTTCGCCTCCGCGCTAAGCGCAATAACGCAGCCATCGTTATTAGAGAGCACCGCAACGGGTTTACCCTGTAAATCAGGGCGGAATACCGTCTCACAGCTGGCGTAAAAGCTATTCACATCACACAGTGCGAACATTATCAGCCCAGCGATTTCACAACGTAAGTAACCACGCCGAATACGGTCAGGTCATTCTCATTCATCAGCGGGATAGGCTTATAGTGCGGATTCATTGGTATAAGCTGAATCTCGGGATGGAGCTGCAATTTTTTAACCGTAAACCCGCCGTCGAGCGCTGCGACAATAATGTCCCCCTGTTTTGCGGTACGAGCGCTATCGACAATAAGCAGATCCCCATCACCGATACCTGCATCAATCATTGAATCACCGGCCGCCCGCACCAGATAGGTAGCGAAGGGATGGCTTATCATTAACTCATTGAGGTCGATTCTCTTCTCGACATAATCCTGCGCAGGGCTGGGAAAACCGCAGCAGACAAGATCGCTATAAAGCGGTAAAGGATTCTCTTTTTGTAAGCCAATAGATGTAAGAAACTGCATAATAGCCACCCATAAATACTGTGTATATTTACAGTATTTATGGTTCCTGCATTTCTATCAATAGCCTATTTACGCATGTTGCCTAACCGCCTGCCACAGCTGAAAATTTAGTTTCTGGCGTTAGAGCGTACGTTGAGAAATATCATGAACGGAAGAAGTAACGCAAAGATGGCGGAATATGCAAAAGCCGCAGCGGCAGAAGTATGCACCGGACCGCTAAGCGCCTAAAAGTGCCAAAAAAGAAAGCCTTCTGGCATAGGGAAGACACCCTATGCCGGTAATTTGCTTTTGCTGCTTAGCCTGAGGTAGATACCTTTGTGCTAGTTCAGCCTCAACCTCGGAGTAAAAATAATCATCAACTGATATAGAATGCTTTAATATCAAACCGAATGAAATTACTGCACTACTATTTTATCCCCGATTCTTTAACTAATCTCTATTCACGATAGCTAAGCGCTATAATCTGACAAGATTTAATTTGCGCGTATTTTTTTGAGAAATACTGATAATAATATAATTGCCCGCTGTATCTTATGACATACTACAACAGCACCTGGTTTATTAATTAATAAATATTTAAAAAATTACAAGTAAGTTAAATACAGTTACACATCATTATTTTATTGCATATTAATCATAAAATAAAAGCACTAATACTTGGTTGATTCAAGGAAGACCGAACACACATAAACCATTACATCCCCAAAATATATCAATGCCTTATTATCACCTAATAAAATTACTAAGCAAAAAATTATCTCTCTATTAAAACAGATATAAAATATTTATCTACAGATAAATAGGCCACATCGGAGTGGCCTTTTTTATTCTATTTAATAATTCAGTATATCGTTAATTAACCCCTGCCAGTCTTTTTACCTAAATAACCTTGCACCCAGAATCCGCCACCGCCCTTAGGCTTTCCATATATGATACCCCAGCCGCCAGCTACAGATTCCATTTCTTTTTTTGTCAATACTCTCATTGCGGTTTTCTTGTTCATTACTAATACTCCTTCTTCATAGATTATCTATTAATAGGTCATATTTCCATGCCACCTATAAGGAATATTAATATATTCTTAACTGGTGTGTTTGCTGCGGCCTTTATCTCAATTTTTACCGATACTGATATAATAGCAAAAACATCCATAAGATATAATCAGAAAATAATTATATATATGACATAGAAAAATAAATTGTTTTAATAAATACAAGTAAGGAAGAATAATAAATATACTAGTAATGTAGTACCAATAAAAACCATTCTGAATGATATCATTTATTACATTATTAATGATTTTTCACTAACCTGCAATTTTACTATTATTCTTTCTCCAAAAAAAAGTGTATATACGGTTGGTCAATAATGTTTTTTAATTAAAGGCAAAGCAAATATAAGAGCCGCAGCTTTAATTGGATTTTTATATGCAGCTTTAGATAAATTTTTGCAAAAATAATTAGAGAAAAAAGCCAACATAAACTTCACATCTATGTTGGCTATATATTACAAAGGTGGTGTTACATATTCGCGATAATCGCGTCGCCGAACTCTGAGCATTTCAGCAGTTTAGCGCCTTCCATCTGCCGCTCAAAATCATAGGTCACGGTTTTATTTGCGATTGCGCCTTCCATGCCTTTAACAATCAGGTCGGCGGCTTCGAACCATTCCATGTGGCGCAACATCATCTCTGCGGAGAGAATAATAGAACCGGGGTTCACTTTATCCTGGCCTGCGTACTTGGGGGCCGTCCCGTGCGTTGCTTCAAATAGCGCGCACTCGTCGCCAATATTGGCGCCAGGCGCGATGCCAATGCCGCCTACCTGCGCTGCCAGCGCATCGGAGATGTAGTCGCCGTTCAGGTTCATACAGGCAATCACGTCATATTCCGCCGGGCGCAGCAGGATCTGCTGTAAAAACGCATCCGCAATGACATCTTTAATAACGATTTGTTTACCGGTATTGGGGTTTTTCACGCTTACCCAAGGTCCGCCGTCTATTAGCTCGCCGCCGAACTCTTCGCGCGCCAACTGATAGCCCCAGTCTTTGAAGGCGCCTTCGGTAAACTTCATGATATTGCCTTTATGCACCAGCGTAACTGAGTCGCGATCGTTGGTGATTGCGTACTCAATTGCCGCGCGCACCAGGCGCTTCGTGCCTTCCTCCGAGCAGGGTTTCACGCCGATGCCGCAATGTTCCGGGAAGCGAATTTTCTTCACGCTCATTTCATTACGCAGGAAAGCGATAACTTTATCCGCTTCCGGGGAGTCGGCTTTCCATTCAATACCCGCGTAGATATCCTCTGAGTTTTCACGGAAAATCACCATATCCGTAAGCTCAGGATGTTTTACCGGGCTTGGCGTGCCCTGATAATAACGTACCGGGCGCAGGCAAATATAAAGATCCAGCTCCTGGCGCAGGGCCACATTTAGCGAGCGGATCCCACCGCCAACCGGCGTAGTTAGCGGCCCTTTAATCGCCACGTGATATTTACGAATAAGATCCAGCGTTTCCGGCGGCAGCCAGACATCCTGACCGTAAACCCGCGTGGATTTCTCGCCGGTGAAAATCTCCATCCAGACAATTTTCCGCTCGCCGTTATACGCTTTTTCCACGGCGGCGTTCACGACATTGAGCATAGCTGGCGTAACATCTACGCCAATGCCATCGCCCTCAATGTAAGGAATTATGGGGTTGTTCGGCACATTCAGCTTGCCGTCTTGTAGGGTAATTTTCTGACCTTCCGCCGGAACAACTACTTTGCTTTCCATTCACTTCTCCTTCGAGCGCTTCTGGTTATTACCATCTTTGTTAAAAATTTGTAATTAGCGTGTCAATACTACCCGAATCTATGGGTCCATGAAAGACCGCTGTGATTCCGCTATAATGCGAAAATCACTGATACCTGAAAACACTATGCGCCCAACTTCCACGTTAAATTCTAAAATTAAGCGTTTCAGCACCAAAAAATCAGCGCCCAGGCGAAAGCCGGTCGGCCCCAGACAAATTGTGCTGTTTAATAAACCTTACGACGTGCTGCCTCAGTTTACCGATGAGGCCGGGCGGCAAACGCTGAAGGCATTTATCCCACTTCCTGATATCTACGCCGCCGGTCGGCTCGACCGCGACAGTGAAGGTTTGCTGGTACTAACCAATGACGGCGCGCTCCAGGCCGCGCTTACGCAGCCGGGCAAACGCACGGGGAAAGTCTATTTCGTTCAGGTGGAAGGTATCCCCGACGCGCAGGCCATCGCGGCGCTGCAGCGCGGCATAACGCTTAATGACGGCCCTACGCTTCCTGCCGGGGTTGAACTTACTGAAGAGCCGGCCTGGCTCTGGCCGCGCACGCCGCCGGTGCGCGAGCGTAAAACGGTGCCTACTGCCTGGTTAAAAATTACCCTTTACGAAGGGCGAAATCGACAAGTCAGACGCATGACCGCTCACGTGGGTTATCCTACGCTGCGTCTTATTCGTTACTCGCTTGGCCCCTTTACGCTCGCTGATTTACAAAGCGGCGCGTGGCGCCATGCCTTACCGGAGGAGTTACTATGAAATACGGTACCATCCTGCTGCTCGTCGCCACTGCATTTAGCGTCAGCGCCGCGCAGGCGGCCAGTTTTAGCTGTGAAAAACCGCAGCATGCGGATGAAAAAACCATTTGCGCCCATCGGGATCTCAACGATAAAGATGTCGAAATGGCTACGCAATATCGCTTTCTAAAGGGTCTGTTTGCCATGGGCGGACGCGGCGCGTTTCAGGATCAGCAGCAGGCCTGGCTAAAACAGCGGCGCGCCTGCGCTACCGATACCCGCTGTCTGAACCAGCGCTATGATGAACGGTTAAAGCAAATGGCCGATGTTTATGGCCGCATCAACCGGCCACTGTTTTAAAGGCTTGTTAATCGTATGCAGTGATGACACCGGGGCGCCCGGCGTTTATCCACTGATATTGCTGACACTACCCGCCGCGCAGAATTTAACGCCAGCGCCTTACTCTGCTACGTGGGCCTATCAGGCGATGCGGCAACCGCTACATAAGCTTGCCTGAATGCGCCCTCCTGCGCGACTGTGATTTCGCGCTCGTCATCGGTAAGTGCGTTTGTCGGGCTGGCCTTAAGGACATTAGCCAATGTTTAAACCTCATGTCACCGTCGCCTGCGTAGTGCAGGCCGAAGGACAGTTTTTAGTCGTCGAAGAAACTATTAACGGCAAGGCGCTGTGGAACCAGCCGGCCGGCCATCTTGAAGCCAATGAAACGCTTTACCAGGCCGCCCGGCGCGAACTGTGGGAAGAAACCGGTATCGAGGCCGACCCGCAAAGTTTCCTGCGCATGCATCAATGGATAGCGCCTGACGGTACGCCCTTTTTGCGCTTCCTGTTCGCCATCGATTTACCGAACAAAGTGGCAACAACGCCGCACGATGAGGATATTGACCGCTGCCTGTGGCTACCGGCCCAGGATATCTTAACCGCGTCTCAATTACGCTCACCGCTGGTAGCAGAAAGCCTGCGCTGCTATCACCAGGCGCAGCGGTGGCCGCTTTCAATACTTGACGCATTTAACTGGCCTTTCGCGGGGGATGCCTGAGGCGGCAACGCGTGCTAGAATACGCCGCCTTTGACGTTCAATACGCGAGCCTTTTCCATGTCTGCCAGTACTAAAAAAGCGATCGTCGGCATGTCCGGCGGCGTCGACTCTTCGGTTTCCGCCTGGCTGCTGTTACAGCAGGGATATCAGGTGGAAGGTCTGTTCATGAAAAACTGGGAAGAGGACGACGGTGAAGAGTACTGCACCGCCGCCGCCGATCTGGCGGACGCCCAGGCCGTCTGCGATAAGCTGGGTATCCCGCTGCACACCGTCAACTTCGCAGCGGAATACTGGGATAACGTCTTCGAACATTTTCTGGCTGAATATAAAGCCGGCCGCACGCCGAACCCGGATATTCTGTGCAATAAAGAAATTAAATTTAAAGCGTTTCTTGAGTTTGCCGCAGAAGACCTTGGGGCAGACTATATTGCGACGGGTCACTATGTACGCCGACAGGATATCGCAGGTAAAAGCCGCCTGCTGCGCGGAATAGATGCCAATAAAGACCAAAGCTACTTTTTATATACCCTGAGCCACGAGCAATTAGCCCAGAGCCTGTTTCCGGTAGGCGAACTGGAAAAGCCCGAGGTGCGCCGCATTGCGGAAGAGCTAGGGCTGGCCACGGCGAAGAAAAAAGACTCTACCGGTATTTGTTTTATCGGCGAGCGCAAATTCCGCGAGTTTCTCGGGCGCTACCTTCCGGCGCAGCCTGGCCCGATTATCACCGTTGACGGTGAGACGTTAGGCGAGCATCAGGGTCTGATGTACCACACGCTTGGCCAGCGTAAAGGGCTGGGTATCGGCGGCACCAAAGAAGGCAGCGAAGACCCCTGGTATGTGGTAGATAAAGATATGGCGCATAATGCGCTGATTGTCGCACAGGGTCACGACCATCCTCGCCTGATGTCCCGCGGGCTAATTGCACAGCAGTTACACTGGGTGAGCCGTGAACCGCTTACCGCTCCGCTGCGCTGTACGGTAAAAACCCGATATCGTCAGGAAGATATTTCCTGCCTGTTAACGCCCGCAGGCGACGATCGCATCGAGGTACAGTTCGATGTTCCGGTCGCGGCGGTAACGCCCGGCCAGTCTGCGGTGTTCTACCTCGACGAGATCTGTCTTGGCGGTGGCGTCATTGAAGAGCGCATCCCGCTATAATGCCCTTATCATCTGGAAGGAATTGCCGTGACCAAAAACTATTATGACATTACGCTGGCGCTGGCGGGCGTGTGTCAATCCGCGCGTCTGGTCCAGCAATTGGCGCATCAGGGGCACTGTGACGCCGACGCACTGCACACTTCTTTAAATAGCGTTATAGACCAGCATCCCGGCTCTACGCTGGGCGTGTTCGGCGACAGCGAGCTCAATCTGAAAACCGGACTTGAAATGCTGCCGGGCATTCTTAACGCCAGCCATCGCCAGGGGTTAAACGATGAGCTCACCCGCTATGTTCTAAGCCTGACCGTACTGGAGCGAAAACTGTCAGCCAACCAGAGCGCGCTGAATACGCTTGGTGAACGCATTGCCGGGCTGCAGCGTCAGCTCGAACACTTCGAGCTGGAATCAGAAACGCTGGTAAGCGCAATGGCGGGCATTTATGTGGATGTGATTAGCACGCTCGGCCCCCGTATCCAGGTTACCGGTTCCCCTGCCGTGCTGCAAAGTCCACAAGTGCAGGCGCGCGTTCGCGCAGCGCTCCTTGCGGGTATTCGTGCCGCCGTTCTCTGGCGCCAGGTGGGCGGCAGCCGCCTGCAGCTGATGTTTTCCCGTCAACGCCTGATAGCTCAGGCCAAACAAATTCTGAACCATTGCTAATTTCTCAGGAGCAACCCGATGGAATTATCTTCACTGACCGCCGTCTCCCCTATTGACGGGCGCTATGGCGATAAAGTCAGCCCGCTGCGCGCCATATTTAGCGAATTCGGCCTACTGAAATTCCGAGTCCAGGTTGAAGTTCGCTGGCTGCAAAAACTGGCCGCTGAAAGCGCTATTGCGGAAGTCCCCGCTTTGGATGGCAGCGCAAACGATTTCCTTGAGACGCTGGTGAGTGAGTTTTCAGAACAGGATGCCGCGCGAATAAAAGTCATTGAGCGCACCACTAACCATGACGTAAAAGCCGTCGAATACTTTCTCAAAGAAAAAGTCGCCGCCGTTCCTTCTCTGCACGCCGTGTCAGAATTTATCCATTTTGCCTGCACGTCGGAAGACATTAATAATCTTTCTCATGCGCTGATGCTGGACACCGCACGCCGCGAAATAGTGCTGCCTGAATGGCAGCGGATTATCGCCGCCGTGAAGGCGCTGGCGCACGATTACCGGGATATTCCGCTGCTTTCACGCACGCACGGCCAGCCGGCTACGCCCTCTACCGTCGGGAAAGAGATGGCAAACGTCGCCTGGCGCCTTGAGCGCCAGCGTCGTCAGTTAGAGCAGGTAGAGATCATGGGCAAAATTAACGGCGCGGTGGGTAATTATAACGCCCATATAGCGGCTTACCCGGAGGTAGACTGGCATCAATTTAGCGAACGGTTTGTCACTTCGCTGGGAGTGGTCTGGAACCCCTATACCACGCAAATTGAGCCGCATGATTATATCGCCGAGCTTTTTGACTGCATCGCGCGTTTCAACACCATCCTTATCGATTTCGACAGGGATATCTGGGGCTATATCGCCCTGAATCACTTTAAACAAAAGACCATCGCAGGCGAAATTGGCTCTTCGACGATGCCGCATAAAGTCAATCCCATTGATTTTGAGAACTCGGAAGGCAACCTTGGGCTGGCAAATGCGGTATTACAGCACCTGGCCTGCAAATTACCGGTATCCCGCTGGCAGCGCGATCTGACGGACTCAACGGTCCTGCGTAATCTGGGCGTTGGGCTGGGCTACGCGCACATTGCCTACCAGTCGACGCTGAAAGGCATTAGTAAGCTTGAAGTTAACCGCGAGCGTTTACTGGCGGAGCTGGACAACAACTGGGAAGTACTCGCCGAACCAATTCAAACCGTAATGCGCCGCTACGGCATTGAAAAGCCGTATGAAAAACTGAAGGAACTCACGCGCGGTAAACGCGTCAGCGCCGCAGACATTCAGCGCTTTATTGATGAGCTGGCGCTGCCGGAGGAAGAAAAAGTGCGGCTGAAGGCCATGACGCCCGCCAATTATTTAGGGCGTGCTGTTCAGATGGTGGATGATTTACCGTAAGCCAATCCTTGGCCGTCCACCTGAGGCGGCCCGTTTATTACCGCTTAAAAAACGCCCGGTGGCACCGCTATCAGCGGCGAGCAGGGCTGATTATCATTCACTCATCAAAAGCGCCGAAGGCATCCCCCTCCACCCAATTACTGTGTTAGTAAAATGGGCGGCAACGAATTCTTATCAGATCTGTGTTATGGATAGGCATGCGGAATATGCGCCGCTCGCTGCAATACTGAAATGTACGTTTAGCTACTGTTTATCGCGATAGAATGCAAAATCGCGATAAACTAAGGGATATTCACGTTTTCAAAAGAGGTTTTCATGCGGGTTCTGGTCGTTGAAGATAATGCGCTGCTGCGCCATCATTTGCAGGTTCAACTGCGGGAACTGGGCCACCAGGTCGATGCGGCAGAAGATGCGAAAGAGGCCGACTATTTTCTGCAGGAACATATGCCTGATATCGCTATCGTCGATTTAGGGTTACCCGATGAAGACGGAATGTCACTAATACGCCGCTGGCGCGGCCACGAAGTGTCAGTGCCGGTACTGGTCTTAACCGCCCGGGAAGGCTGGCAGGATAAAGTCGAGGTACTCGGCGCCGGGGCCGACGATTATGTAACTAAGCCCTTCCACCTGGAAGAAGTAGTTGCTCGAATGCAGGCTCTGCTACGGCGCAACAGCGGCCTGGCCTCACAGCTTATCACTATCCCCCCTTTCCAGGTGGATCTATCCCGCCGGGAGCTGACTATCGGCGAACAGCTAATTAAACTCACCGCCTTTGAATACACCATTATCGAAACGCTCATTCGCAACGCCGGGAAAGTCGTCAGTAAAGATTCACTGATGCTACAGCTTTATCCGGACGCCGAACTGCGCGAAAGCCACACTATCGATGTTTTAATGGGGCGCCTGCGTAAGAAAATTCAGGCCGAATATGCCGATGACGTGATTACCACGGTGCGCGGTCAGGGTTATCGCTTTGATTTGCGCTAAATGAGACGCCTGGCAAAATTTCAGCCGCTTTCGCTGCGCGTCCGTTTTTTACTGGCGACTGCGGCGGTGGTTTTAGTGTTGTCGCTCGCCTATGGACTGGTCGCCCTGGTCGGTTATAGCGTGAGCTTTGATAAAACCACTTTTCGGCTACTGCGCGGCGAAAGTAATCTCTTCTATACGCTGGCTAAGTGGGAAAATGGGCATATCAATGTGGAAATACCGGAAAATCTTGATCGCCAAAGCCCTACTCTGACGCTTATTTACGACGATCGCGGCCAACTACTCTGGCAGCAGCGCAGCGTTCCGGGCGTGATAAAAGCTATCCGGCGCGAGTGGCTCAATAATAACGGGTTTCATGAGCTGGAAGCGCGCTACACCATCAGCAGCGAACTACTGGGTGGTAACCGCTCCCTCCAGCGACAGCTTAAAGAATTTCGCGAAGATGAGGGCGACGATGAAATGACGCACTCGGTGGCCGTGAATCGCTATCCGGCCACCGCATCCATGCCAGCGCTAACTATCGCCGTGGTTGATATCATTCCTATTGAGCTGAAACGCTCTTACATGGTCTGGAACTGGTTTATGGTCGCCAATTTGTTGCTGGTGGTTCCTCTACTCTGGGTAGCGGCCTGGTGGAGCCTGCGCCCTATTGAGGCGCTGGCACGCGAAGTCCACGAACTGGAAACGCACGATCGCGACACGCTGAACCCCACCACAACCCGTGAATTAGTAAGCCTAGTCAGCAATCTGAACCGTCTACTGCGCACCGAGCGTGAGCGCTATGATAAATACCGCACTACCCTGACAGATTTGACGCACAGCTTAAAAACTCCGCTGGCGGTATTACAAAGCACACTGCGCTCTCTGCGCACCGGCAAACTGGACGTCGAACACGCTGAGCCACAGATGCTGGAACAGATAAGCCGTATCTCACAACAAATCGGCTACTACCTGCATCGCGCCAGTATTCGCACCGATAATGCAATGTTAAGCCGCGAGTTACATCCAGTCGCTCCGCTTCTCGATAGCCTGACTTCCGCACTTAACAAAGTCTATCAGCGCAAAGGCGTGGTTATCTCGCTGGATATTTCGCCAGAAATTGCGTTTATCGGCGAAAAAAACGATCTAATGGAGGTTATCGGTAATGTGCTGGATAACGCCTGTAAATACTGCCTTGAGTTTGTCGAAGTTTCCGCTAACCAACAGGACGACACCCTACATCTGATAGTAGAGGATGACGGCCCGGGAATACCCGAAAGCCAGAGAATGCGCGTATTCGATCGCGGCCAGCGTGCCGATACGCTGCGCCCCGGTCAGGGGATCGGATTATCCGTTGCCCGGGACATCGTAGCCCAATATAACGGGCGCATTCTAACCGCAGATAGCCCGCTGGGCGGCGCGCGGATGGAGATTATTTTCGCCCGTCAGACGCTGAGCGACGATGAGAATTAGCGCTCAAAGCGTTGCGCCAAACGCCTCACAAGCCGTCTGACTTCGTTTTCGGAGCGGTAAATCAAAAAATAGTAGGCCTGACCCTACTCCTGTGCCGACGCGCCGCGGGAGTAGTTTTCAGTTAGCGATAAAATCATTTAATCCCATCTAACTTTACCGCGCCGTTTTATCAGGACGAACGCCCGTTCCGGCGCTAGAATAAAGGAATTCTCCGCCTGGTATACCGACGCCAATCCCGGTCGCAATATCGGCTTCTTTCTCGCTTTACCGCCATGATGGAAAATGACATGGAATATCACTTAGAACTGAATTGGCCCGAATTTATTCAACGCTACTGGCAAAAACGCCCGGTAGTATTAAAACGCGGTTTCCCCAATTTTGTCGACCCGCTCTCTCCGGATGAGCTGGCGGGGCTGGCGATGGAAAGCGAGGTGGATAGCCGCCTGGTCAGCCACCTCGATGGCGCCTGGCAGGTAAGTCACGGGCCGTTTAAAAGTTACGATCATCTTGGCGAAAGCAACTGGTCCATTCTGGTACAGGCCGTCAATCACTGGCATGAACCTACCGCTGCGCTGATGCGTCCGTTCCGTATGCTGCCGGACTGGCGCGTGGACGATTTGATGATTTCGTTTTCGGTCCCCGGCGGCGGCGTAGGGCCTCATATCGATCAATATGACGTTTTTATCATTCAGGGGATCGGCCGCCGTCGCTGGCGGGTAGGGGAAAAAGCGCCGATGAAACAACACTGCCCGCACCCCGATTTACTGCAGGTCGCGCCCTTTAGCGCTATTATCGATGAAGAGCTGGAGTCCGGCGATATTCTGTATATTCCCCCCGGTTTCCCGCACGAAGGCTATTCGCTGGAAAATTCGATGAACTATTCCGTGGGCTTTCGGGCGCCGAGCGGCCGTGAACTTATCAGCGGCTTTGCTGACTACGTTTTACAGCAGGAACTGGGCGGCCAGCGCTATAGCGATCCCGATATTCCAGCCCGGGAGCATCCGGCGGATATTCTGCCACAGGAGCTGGAAAAAGCGCGCGCAATGATGCTGGCGCTAATAGACGATCCGCAGCAGTTTCGCGCATGGTTCGGCGAATTTATCAGCCAGACGCGCCACGAACTGGATATCGCACCGCCGGAACCGCCCTATCAGCCCGATGAAATTTATGACGCGCTGCGCCAGGGCGACACGCTGAACCGCCTGGGCGGGCTGCGGGTGCTGCGTATTGATGAGACGATATATATTAATGGCGAAAAGTTAGACAGCCCGCACCGTTTGGCGCTGTTTGCGCTGGCGGAGCACCTGCAGCTTGATGCGCAAAAGCTGGGCGATGCGCTGGAAGATCCCTCATTTCTCGCCATGTTAACCGAGCTCATCAATAGCGGTTACTGGTATTTTGCTGGTTGATGACGCTGGCGCGCCCGGCCGTTAAATGCATGCCCGGGCGCCTTTCCCTACACCGCCTGCTAACCCCTGGCACCCTCCTGCCTGAAAATCCACGCAGGCGGCCTCTACGGGCCGCGTTCTGGTTAGCACCCCTTGCTCAGCCTGGATTTAACAGGCTTATCTGACAGGCACGTATTTTTAAGTTAGCGGTATCCGAAGCCACCTGGTAAAAACCAGGCGCTGAGTTGCGCCTCCAGGGCGCATAAACGCGGACGCGCAACAATCTTAAACAGAAGAACAGCGGCAGCATTTACGGTCATCCGGCCACCGATGCATCTTAAAAGGCATTTTACATTAAAGAGGTTTTTTCACCGCGCCAGGGTAAACGGCGCAGGCCAGCGAGTGGAGTAACGGTGCACCGGTTATACGGCCGGGCACGAGTTGATAAAAGGGGTAATATGCGACCGGCTACGCCAACACCTGCGCCGCACTCCCCGCCGTGCTGCCCTGGCGCTAACGCCGGCCCTGGGCCGCCGTCAGTTCGGCAATACGCATAATGACGGCTACCGCTTTTTCCATGCCGTCCAGCGTCACGAACTAGTGCTTGCCGTGATAGTTATAGCCACCGGTAAACAGATTTGGGCACGGCAACCCCCGGAAAGAGAGCTGCGCGCCGTCGGTGCCGCCGCGAATGGGCTTAAGTTGAGGCTCAATGCCGCAGTCACGCATCGCCTGCTGCGCAATCTCCAGCACATAAGGATGCTCAGTTACTTTATCGCGCATATTGTAATAGTTATCTTCAATCACCAGCTCAATATAGCAATCCCGATGTAATCCTTTACCGACGCGTTTCGCCACATCCATCATGTGTTTTTTACGCGCTTCAAATAGCGTGCGGTCAAAATCACGAATAATGTAGTGCATTTCCGCTTTTTCGACGCTGCCCTTCATACTGGCAAGGTGATAAAACCCCATATGCCCGTCTGTGCGCTCCGGGGTTTCATCCACCGGGATCTCTGCATGGATACGGGTTGCCAGAGAAAGCGCGTTCACCATTACGCCCTTCGCCGTGCCAGGATGCACATTATTCCCAACAATTTTGATGGTGACGGATGCTGCGTTAAAGTTTTCATACTCCAGCTCACCGACCCCGCCGCCGTCTACCGTGTAGGCCCAGCGGGCATCGAAACCGGCTACGTCGAAATGATGTACGCCTTTGCCCACTTCCTCATCCGGAGTAAACGCCACCCGAATATCACCGTGGGGAATATCATTTTCTTTTAATAGCGCCAGTGCGGTCATAATTTCGGCAATTCCGGCTTTATCATCGGCACCAAGCAGCGTTTTGCCGTCAGTGGTGATAAGCGTATGGCCCAAAAGCTGGTGCAGCACAGGAAACATCACTGGCGACAGCACTTCATCGCCAATACCCAGCGCAATATCGCCGCCGCGATAGTTTTCCACTATCTGCGGGTTAACGTGCTTTCCGCTAAAATCCGGCGCGGTATCTACGTGGGCAATAAAGCCTATCGGCGGCACGGACATCGCTATATTCGCAGGCAGCGTCGCCGTCAAAATGCCGTGCTCGCTCAGCGTTATCTGCTCCAGACCCAATTCATTAAGCTGTGCTTTTAAGAGTTCTAACAGTTTCCACTGTCCCTCAGTACTCGGCACATGCCTGACATTCGGCCTGGACTGCGTATCCAGTGCGACATATTGTAAGAAGCGATCGAGTAATTTATCCATCCATCCGTCCTCAGTGTGAGCGCTCCATTATCAGTAACCTCTGCGTAACAAATATTGCGTCAAGTCACTTTTAAGTTTGCAACAGCGAAATTATTTCCTTCATTCATTACTGCGCGCTGTTTACAATTAAAGCGACCGTTAAAGTATCAGGCTCCATACAGCTTAGCCGCTCGCGCTGTGAATGCGCGGTGGGCATTGGCGATTAGTGCAGATTGCCGTAGAATGCCGCTCTTCAGGCCGTATGAAACAACAGGTTAACGTATGGCCTTTCGGACCCTGAGGGGGGTAAGCCACACACCCTGCGCCGGGAAGTCACCCGACGCGTCGATATGGGACAAAGTAAAAAATTGACAATTAAGACAGGTTCACATTTACCGCTGGTGCATCTATCAGAAATCGGTAAAAGTTTTGATAACAAAACGGTGATTTCCGACCTTTCCCTGACCATTAATCACGGCGAATTTTTAACGCTTCTCGGGCCTTCCGGCTGTGGGAAAACCACGGTTTTGCGGCTGATTGCAGGCCTTGAAAGCGCCGACAGCGGAACGATTACGCTGGATAATCAAGATATCACCCACGTTCCCGCCGAGCATCGCCATGTTAATACCGTCTTTCAAAGCTATGCCCTGTTTCCGCATATGACGGTTTTCGACAATGTGGCGTTCGGGCTACGCATGCAGAAAACGCCGGCGGCGGAAATTACGCCGCGCGTCGAAGAAGCATTAAAAATGGTGCAACTCGGCGAATATGCGGAGCGTAAACCTCACCAGCTTTCCGGCGGTCAGCAGCAGCGCGTTGCTATCGCTCG
Organism: uncultured Enterobacteriaceae bacterium; assembly: GCA_945271245.1. Taxonomy (GTDB): domain Bacteria; phylum Pseudomonadota; class Gammaproteobacteria; order Enterobacterales; family Enterobacteriaceae; genus Apirhabdus; species Apirhabdus apintestini. The sequence goes on from CALYPF010000007.1 coordinate 39,221, forward strand.
CGCCGTGGTGAATAAGCCGCGTCTGTTACTGCTGGACGAATCGCTCTCCGCCCTGGACTACAAATTGCGTAAACAGATGCAAAACGAGCTGAAGGCGCTGCAGCGTAAGCTCGGTATCACCTTTGTTTTCGTCACGCACGATCAGGAAGAAGCGCTAACGATGTCCGATCGCATCGTAGTTATGCGCAACGGGCGTATTGAACAGGACGGCACGCCGCGCGAAATTTACGAAGAGCCTAAAAATTTGTTCGTCGCCAGTTTCATCGGTGAAATCAATATTTTTGAGGCGACGGTTATCGAACGGCTGGATGCGCAGCGGGTACGCGCCCGCGTAGAGGGCCGGGAATGCAACATTAACGTTGGCTTTGCGGTTACGCCGGGGCAGCGTCTGAAGGTTCTTCTGCGCCCCGAGGACCTGCGCGTTGAAGAGATAAACCACAGCGCGGAAGCCGACGGGCTTATCGGCTATGTGCGCGAGCGTAATTATAAAGGCATGACGCTGGAATCCAGCGTCGAACTGGAAAACGGAAAACTGGTGATGGTCAGCGAATTCTTTAACGAAGACGATCCTGACTTCGACCACTCGCTGGATCAAAAAATGTCCGTGACCTGGGTTGAGAGCTGGGAGGTCGTCCTCACTGATGAACAGCTCGCATAAATTCCAGAATGTGGTTATCGCCGCCGTGGTTGGCTGGCTGGTAGTGTTCGTTTTTTTACCGAATCTGATGATAATCGGCACCAGTTTCCTGACGCGGGATGATGCGAATTTTGTAAAACTGGTCTTCACGCTGGATAACTATTCGCGCCTGTTGGATCCGCTGTATGCGGAAGTGCTAATGCATTCGCTGAATCTGGCGCTAATGGCGACCTTCGCCTGCCTGCTGCTCGGCTATCCTTTCGCCTGGTTTCTGGCGCATCTGCCCCAGAAAGTGCGTCCATTGATGCTCTTTTTACTGATAGTTCCTTTCTGGACCAACTCGCTGATCCGTATTTATGGGCTAAAGATTTTTCTTAGCACCCGCGGCTACATGAATACGTTTCTGATGTGGCTTGGGGTGATTGATACGCCGGTACGCATTATGTACACGCCGTCGGCGGTGATTATCGGCCTGGTCTATATTCTGCTGCCGTTTATGGTTTTGCCGCTCTACTCCAGCATTGAAAAGCTTGATAAACCGCTGCTGGAGGCCGCGCGCGACCTCGGTGCCAGCAAGCTACAAACTTTTTTACGCATTATTATTCCACTCACTATGCCGGGTATCATCGCCGGCTGCCTGCTGGTAATGCTGCCAGCGATGGGGCTATTTTTTGTCTCCGACCTCATGGGTGGGGCCAAAAACCTGCTTATCGGCAACGTTATCAAAAGCCAGTTCCTGAATATCCGCGACTGGCCGTTCGGCGCTGCTACCAGTATTACCTTAACGCTGGTGATGGGCCTGATGCTGCTGGTGTACTGGCGCGCTTCGCGCTTACTGAATAAGAAGGTGGAGCTGGAATAATGGGACGTTTGCTGCGCGGCGGCTTTATGTGCGCCATTTATGCATTTTTATATATCCCCATCGTTATTCTTATTGTGAACTCCTTTAACGCGTCGCGTTTCGGGATTAACTGGCAGGGATTCAGTACGCAGTGGTATCGGCTGCTGATGAACAATGACAGCCTGCTGCAGGCGGCACAGCACTCGCTGACCATGGCGGTCGTCTCTGCCACATTCTCTACGCTGATTGGGGCGCTAACCGCCGTAGCCCTGTACCGCTATCGCTTTCGCGGTAAGGCGTTTGTGAGCGGCATGCTCTTTGTGGTGATGATGTCGCCGGATATCGTAATGGCTATCTCACTGTTAGTGCTGTTTATGGTATGGGGCATTCAGCTGGGGTTCTGGTCGCTGCTGTTTTCGCATATTACGTTTTGCCTGCCTTTTGTGGTGGTGTCCGTGTATTCACGCCTGAAAGGCTTTGATGTGCGAATGCTTGAAGCCGCCAAAGACCTGGGGGCCAGCGAACTCACTATCCTCGGCAAAATTATCTTGCCGCTGGCGATGCCTGCGGTTGCCGCCGGATGGCTGCTAAGTTTTACGCTTTCGATGGACGACGTTGTGGTGTCATCGTTTGTCACCGGGCCGGGCTATGAGATCCTGCCGCTCAAAATATACTCCATGGTGAAGGTAGGCGTATCGCCGGAAGTCAACGCGCTGGCGACCATTTTAATGGCGCTGTCACTGGCACTGGTGATTATCAGCCAGCTAATTGCCCGAGATAAAACCAAAAGTCAGGCGCGCAGGGCCGCGTCTCAGGCTAACGCACGGTAAACTCAATCGCGCCCTCTTCGCAGGGCAAGGCATCATCACACAATCTGGCCCATGGCCAGACGGCAACGAGGAAGTCGCATGAAAACATGGTCACGTCGCTTACTGGCGGCCAGCGCTTTGGTTTTTGGGATGGCCGCGGCGCATGCCGACGACGGCAAAACGCTGTATTTCTATAACTGGACCGAATACGTACCGCCGGGGCTTCTTGAGCAGTTCACCAAAGAGACGGGAATCAAAGTCATTTATTCGACCTATGAGTCGAATGAAACTATGTACGCCAAGCTGAAAACCTATAAAGAAGGCGCCTACGATTTAGTAGTGCCCTCTACGTATTACGTGGCCAAAATGCGTAATGAAGGCATGCTACAGAAAATTGATAAAAGCAAACTCAGCAATTTCCATAATCTGGATCCCGCGATGCTGAATAAACCCTTCGATCCGAGTAATGACTATTCTATTCCCTATATCTGGGGCGCTACCGCTATTGGCGTGAATGAAGATGCCCTCGACCCGGCAAGCGTTACCCGCTGGGCCGACCTTTGGAAACCGGAATATAAAAATAGTCTGCTCCTTACCGACGACGCGCGGGAAGTCTTCCAGATGGCGCTATTAAAACTGGGTTATTCCGGTAATACCACCGATCCGAAACAAATCGAAGCGGCCTATCACGAACTGCAAAAACTGATGCCCAACGTGGCGGCGTTCAACTCCGATAACCCTGCGAACCCTTATATGGAAGGCGAAGTCAATCTTGGGATGGTGTGGAACGGCTCGGCCTGGGTGGCACGCACTCAGGCCGGTACACCGCTTGAAATTGTATGGCCGCAGGAAGGCGGTATTTTCTGGATGGACAGCCTGGCTATTCCCGCTAATGCTAAAAACGTCGATGGCGCGTTAAAGCTCATTAATTTCCTGTTACGCCCGGAAGTGGCGAAACAGGTGGCGGAAACCATCGGTTATCCGACGCCGAATCTCGCAGCGCGTAAGCTGCTGGCGCCTGAAGTCGCTAATGATAAATCGCTCTACCCGGACGCTACAATTATTGAAAAAGGTGAATGGCAGAATGATGTCGGCGCGGCCAGCGCGCTGTATGAATCTTACTACCAGAAGTTGAAAGCCGGGCGGTAAACCGTCCGTATTTGTCTTAATGCCACCGGTAACGCGCCGGTGGCATTGACCCTCACCGCCGCAGTTTTCAAAAGAGATTTAGCGCTACATCATCCGCTTAGCGTCCAGCTCCATTTCCAGCCGCTCGCTGATGTCTCTGAGCGCTCGCTGCGCGTCTTCCAGCGCCTGGTTATAAATGGCCGGCATCACTTTTTCTGCCAGCGAATCAAGGAAGGACTCCGCCTCAAACTGCCCCATCGGCAAATCGTGCGTATCCTGCATATAGTCGATAATAAAGGCGACTATCGCGTTATAGTCGGCCCGGTCAGGTTTAAACGCGCTCACAGCGTTATCCTTATAATGAATATTGTTACATCCGGCATATTTGCTAAGGCCGGTTTGGCGCTAAACCGCGCGCTAAAAACACGATATGCATTGAATAGGTGAGGATATCGGACACTGCCCGACATCCCATCGCGAATAAAAGAGATAACATGGTGCTAAGTATTTGTGGCCTCGGCCAGCAGAGTGTCAATAAACGCCGGTACTACCTCGCTCGTGTTACCAACGGTGCAAAACTGATCCACCCCAGCGGTTGAAAACTGATCCAGG
>CALYPF010000008.1 GCA_945271245.1 uncultured Enterobacteriaceae bacterium
ATCAGTTTTCAACCGCTGGGGTGGATCAGTTTTGCACCGTTGGTAACAAAAGGCGCGTACGGCGATTAAATCGGCTATTTGCGGATGCGGGAATAGCGTAGGTTTCAATTCGTACTTTATTGATTAAAGCGAAGAGAGAAAGGCGATACGCCAGGCAACAATGCCCGGCCCATACGCTAAAGCAAAGCGATTCATACGGTTTTGCTTCCGCTTTTGAGCAGCGACTATTTTAAACGTAACCGGGTATTGCTGTACCTGTGCGTTATGTCACGATAAATGCATTGTCTTCGTTCGCTGGCGCAGCCTGATATTGCGGCATGCACAAGGGCTTAGCGTATAGTGCTCTCAAACTGAACGTCACGAATAATAAGCGTTCCTGGGCCATGCGCAGCCGGGTCAATTTAGACTCAGTCGCGCACGCAGTCTGTTTACCGCCTGACTATGAAGCTGGCAAACGCGGGATTCACTGACGTTAATCACTGCGCCAATCTCTTTCAGATTCAATTCCTGCTGATAGTACAGATTTAGAATAAGCTGCTCGCGCTCCGGGAGTTTCAATATGGCGTCGATTACCCGGTTACGCAGCTCACCGTCCATTAACTGGGACATTGGGTCCAGCGATCGCTGTTCGTCTTGTTCAAGTTCAGGCGTTTCACCGCGCACTTCAGCCAGCTCTTCCAGTGAGAATAGCTGGCTGGCGTCGCTATCTGCCAGAATCTTGTGGTATTCATCCAAAGAAATACCCATTTCGTCAGCGATTTCCTGTTCGCTGGCACCGGTACCGTTGCGTTGTTCAATTTTTTGAATAGCCGCAGCGACGCTGCGCGCATTGCGGCGCACGCTGCGTGGCACCCAGTCGCTTTCACGCAGTTCATCAAGCATTGCCCAGCGAATGCGCTGTAATACGTGCGTCTTAAAACTGGCACCTGCGGCAGGGTCGAAATTATCGATGGCGTTTAGCAGCCCCATGGCGCCCGCCTGGATAAGATCGTCCAGTTCGACGCTCGCCGGCAGGCGTACCCGCAGGCGCAGAGCCTCGCGGCGGATCATCGGCGCGTAACTGGCCCATAGTGCATTCTTATCCGCCGTAGAACCGCTGGCGGTATAAAGATCCTTGTTCACAGAGTATGTCACCTGGATACTGACTCAATAATAAATGGACGGTTATTATCCTGGGTTGTGCGGGAAGCAATGATGAGAAAAAGCGGTAAATGTGAGGCTGTTTATGGCGGAAGCGAACAACAACAAAAGACCCCGATTGCTCGGGGTCTTGATACTACGCGGTAATTTTGAAAATTAACGCAGCAGAGACAGTACGTTCTGCGGAACCTGGTTAGCCTGGCTCAGTACAGAGGTACCGGCCTGCTGCAGGATCTGGTTACGACCCATTTCAGAAACTTCGGTAGAGAAGTCTGCGTCCAGGATACGAGAGCGAGAAGCGCTCAGGTTGTTAGTGGTGTTGTTCAGGTTGCTAACCACAGACTCGAAACGGTTCTGGATAGCACCCAGGTAAGAACGGTTGGTATCAACCTGGTCGATAGCTTTAGATACCAGGTCGATAGCAGCAGAAGCGCCAGAAGCGGTGCTTACGTCTACTGAACCAACGCCCATACCAGAAGCGCTCATCTGAGTCAGTTTGATTTCGATAGTCTGACCAGTTTTGTCGCCAACCTGAATGCTGATGGTGCCGCTTGCGTTCAGTACGCTTACGCCGTTGAATTCAGTCTGAGCACAGATACGGTCAATTTCGCTCATACGCTGTTTGATTTCGTCCTGGATAGACGTACGGTCGCTGTCAGAGTTAGTACCGTTAGCAGCCTGAGTTGCCAGCGTTTTGATGCGCTGCAGGTTGTTAGTGATTTCAGACATCGCACCTTCACTGGTCTGTGCCAGAGAGATACCGTCGTTTGCGTTACGTGCAGCCTGAGTCAGGCCGTTGATGCTGGAAGTGAAGCGGTCAGAGATCGCCAGGCCAGCTGCATCGTCTTTGGCGCTGTTGATACGCTTACCAGAAGACAGACGCTCCATGGCCGTACCCAGAGCAGACTGTGATTTGTTCAGGTTGTTCTGAGCAACCAGAGACAGATAGTTAGTATTGATTACCTGAGCCATTTTAATTTCCTTACTTATCTAAAAGGGAGTGCCGGAACGCATGTGCCAGCAGAATCGTCGTTTAATAATGCGTAACGCATTCTCTTCGCAAATTAGTTATCGGCGCGTTTTGAGGAAGCTTTATAATAAAATGAATATTTTTTGTAATTCATTGATTATTAAGTGATTTATTTTTTAAATTGATTTGTTTTAATCGTTTCAAGGCGGGTTTTTACTATTTCTGTGGATTTTCAATGGCTGGATTTAACAATTCGAGCGGTTAATTAAGCCCATAAAAGAATACGCTGAAATATATGATTGAGATATTCGTCACAAAATAATTGGGGTGTTCGGGTTACGCCTCAATATTTATGTGCGGGAGACGCATGGAGTGAATAAATAGAAAAGATATTTTGAGCTGAAGAGCTGAAGAGCTGAAGAGCAACGGTGTAGTTCTGTTCAAGGATCAGTTGAGTGGATTTGCGTTTAAATTCTGCGCTGAAATTTCTTTTTTTCATTGGGACACCTGTATTGTTCTGAGATGCTCTGTTTAGGTGGCCAAATTCAGTAAACCACTTCAAAGAGCTGTCCGTGACGGAGAAAAAAAGCGTATTGGCCATTATCATAGCCAGCCCTGGTAAAAGAAGAGCATCCGCGGCTGCCTGGCGCTGCAGGCCCGCACATGATAATAGCGTGTGTCCCTTTATGAACGGGCACTGCCTGCTCGTAAAAGAAAGTCTTCTTTATAAGGAAGCGTGATTCATACTCTTTATCAGCAACGCGGAAAAACTGTCCGGGAAAGGGGCTATCGCGCCTGAGTGTGTATCAACTCCCGGTATCATGCGGCATAAATGATAAAACAGTCTTTCGTTTTCATCCCCCGCTCCGATTTATTTACCTTAACAAAGTGCCAATCGCCAGATAACCCCACTCAGAGATAGGTTTATTGCGGGAACGGAAAAAAGCCCTTTGCTATAAACTTTTCCTCAATATTGCCGATAGAGCCGTAAGAGAAACGCTCAACTACTTTATATAGAGGATTTGATCTTATGAGTTATGTTCCCTCTTTTAGCCAGATGGGGATCGGTTCTGGCATTAATTTTGACGACATGCTTACTAAGTTAAGGCAGGTTGAGAATAACCGTCTGGTGCCTTACACCAACCAGCAAACCTCATGTAAAAACCAGGTATCGGCCTGGGGAGCGATTAAAAATTCGCTCAACGATTTCCAGAAATCTGTAACCGCGCTGAATGGCTCTGCGTTTAATACTTTTACTGCCAACGATACCAAGGCTTTTTCAGTCACTACAAACAGTAATGCGTTTGAAGGGGTACATAAAGTCATCGTTAAAAACCTGGCAACGGCGGGTTCTGGAATAAGCACAGGCGTAGATGACAGAACTGCCCAAATGGGCTCCTCTGATGCGAAAATTACCATTACGCAGAAAAATGGTGAGCCGCCGCTGGAAATCGATCTGAAGGCCGATGAGACCTCGCTCGATCAGGTGGTGAAAAAGATTAACGGCGCCGGCGGTGATGTGACTGCCAGCGTGGTATTTGGCGATGATGGTAAAGCCGCGCTGAAACTGACGTCTAAATCAACCGGTGCAGACAATAGCATTGACTCTGTCCAGGTGACAGGCAATTCCGATCTTCAATCATTTATGGGCACAGTGAAAACCACTGACGGTGTAGATGCAAAGATAGACATTGACGGTCAGGAAGTTAACAGTGCGTCCAACACCATTAAAAATGTTATCCCTGGGGTAACGCTTACGCTGAAAGCAATGTCTGAAGATCAGACCAACGGCGAGCAACTGGTACTTAACAAGGACAGCTCGGCGGTTAAAGATGCAATTAAAGACTTTGTCGAAAAGTTCAATGCGCTGAATAGCAAAATTAATACCTCGCGCTATTCCGATGTAGCCGCCAATGCTACCAGCGGTAGCAAAAAATCCGATGATGACGATAAAAATAAGGTTCCGGACGGCGCGCTGGTTTCTGACAGCACTATTCGCGACCTGGCATCGGCGCTTTTAGGAACGGCTGCGGGTTCTGTTACCGGTAACGGTAACCATGACGTTATGTCTCTGTCTGACATCGGTATTTCCATTGATGCGAAAACCGGTGAAATGAAGATTGATGAAACTAAGCTGGACACCGTTTTAGAAACCAATGGCGACGATGTACAGAAAATGCTCATGGGCGCGGGCGATAAGCCAGGGCTTGCCGATAGCCTGTTGAAAGATGTGGCTAACAAATACCTTGGCGACAGCGCTAGCGGCACGAAGAGCATTATCGATGACACCACCAAAGGGCTGAATGATAAGCTGAAAACGCTGCAAACTCAGATTGACAGAACTAACGATCTGATAGACAGCCAGATGGATGTCTACACTAAGCAGTTCCAGAACCTTGATAAAATCATGACGCAGATGCAGGGCACCAGTAGCGCGCTGATTGCCGCACTCGGTGGTCAATAATTAATAGCGGCGCCGCCGGGATGGCGGCGCCTGAGAGATAATGTATGAATCACAATCAATACGCTAGTAAAGCATATTCCCAAGTGAGCCTGGAAAGCAGCGTGATGGGGGCGAGCCCGCATCAGTTAATTACCATGCTATTTGAAGGCGCTCACGCATCTCTACTGCGTGCAAAAATCGCCGCCGAAACGGGAAATGTCGCGCTGCGTGGAAAAGAACTTTCCAGAGCCATTAATATTATTGGTAATGGTTTGCAATCTGTTCTCGACCATGAGCGTGGCGGTACCGTTTCTGCTGAATTGGATCGCTTATACAGTTATATGATTAAGTCTTTACTTAAAGCCAATTTAGATAATGATATTGCACTTATCGTGCATATTGATCGTGTATTGTTAAATATTACCGATGCCTGGAAACAAATAGGGTAAATAGAATAGAAATGAAAACGAATTACGCGAATGAACAAAAAAATCTGATTCAGCACGCTCTACAGTTAAGCAGTGAGATGGTTGATATGGCTGAAAAGCAGGAATGGGATATGCTAATCAACCACAACAGCATTTATCTGCCCGTAGTTGAACGTATTGTGAACGACATCGATACATATACGGAGTGTTCTGAGGAATATGTAGCGGATTCGTTGACTTCTCTTTGCCAAAATGAGAAACATGTAATGTCTCTGCTAAATAATCGGCTGGGAGAGTTACGGAAAAGCGTTATTAACCTTCGGAATAATAAAGAGGGAAATAATGCCTATGCCAATCATTTCATGAAGATTTATTAATGCTGGGAAAGTAACTCTAGGCTATCCGCTGAATTTATCAAAATTAGGACTAATTTTTATAAATCCGCAAAATTGAGTATTGACCCCCGATCAGATAATGCTCAATAATGCGGTCATTGGAAACGCTCAGCCCTAATTAGTTAATGAAAAGCACTCTGTGATCAGACTCATCTGATTAGATTTTCCGTGCGCAGTTAACAGGGATGAGAAATAAAGGAATAAATTAAGGCAAACGGATTTGTTAATGTTACTTAACAGAGACTGCCGGAATGATTTATCAAGATGTAACTAAAGCAATCAATAATATTAACCTTTCTTATCTTTTATTGGCACAGAAATTGTACGAGAACGACCCCGCTGTCGCAGGCTTCCGCTTAGGTATGGAAGATGAGACTTTGGCTTATATCTCGAAACTAACGCTGCCTCAGCTAATTAAATTAGCAGAAAGCAATCAAGTCCTGTTTCAGTTCAGACTGGATGATGTCGAGGCACTTCAACGCGTAACTGGCGAATCTCGGGTTGCTGATTTACAGCAAATTCATACGGGTATTCTTTTGTCGACGCAGTTGTTAAATAGTGTTGGTCAATAACGTCTAATTGGATTAAGAATAAATCAAATTATGGTTGCAGAAAAAAGTGTATTACGCGAAGTTAAAGATATTCAACTCGCAGTAGAGTTAATTTCATTAGGTGCCCGTCTACAAATTTTGGAAAATGAAACCAGTTTAAGTAGAGGGCGTTTGCTAAAACTTTACAAAGAATTACGCGGTGCGCCACCGCCGAAAGGAATGCTCCCCTTTTCAACCGATTGGTTTATGATTTGGGAACATAATATTCATTCTTCTATTTTTTATAATATTTATCTTTATTTTCGTAAAAATGAAGAAACATCTTCAATTGTCGCTATCGTTAAAGCGTATCGCCTGTATCTTGAGATTTGCGCTCCGGAAGAAGGCAAGGACCCTGTATTAAGTTTAACTCGGGCCTGGACTTTATTACGTTTTACCAATAGCTCTGTATTACAGCATACGGGATGCACCCAATGCCGCGGTAAATTTATTACTTATGCATATCAGCCGGAAAGCGAATTTGTATGCAGTATGTGCCAGCCGCCTTCACGAGCGGTAAAAAAAGATAAATTTTTCGCGGCTAATGCCGATAACAAATTGGACCTTTCAGGTGTTTATTTGCCATTGCAAATGAAAATGGCCTGATATTCTATCTTTTTGTTAAGCAGGTGCTTTCCTTTTTTGGTTAAAGCGATTTAAGGATATGACGTGTTAGTTATACTGGGATATGCCATTGTTATCGCCACGGTATTTGGTGGCTTCGTGATTTCCGGCGGAAGTTTAGGGGCATTATATCAGCCTACCGAACTGCTTATTATCGGCGGCGCGGGAGTTGGCGCCTTTTTCGTTGGCAATAATGGAAAAGCGGCGCGGGCGACAATGAAAGCGCTGCCGCGTTTATTTCGCGGTTCCAGTTACAACAAAGCGCTATATATGGACCTGATGGCCCTCATGTTCCGCCTTCTTTCCAAAGGCCGCCAACAGGGGCAAATGTCGCTGGAACGTGATATTGAAGAACCCGCAAGCAGCGCAATCTTCAGCGATTATCCGCGTTTAATGGCGGATAAAATGCTGATGGATTTTATCGTCGACTATATGCGCCTTATTTTAAGCGGCAATTTAAATCCGCATGAAATGGAAGCGCTAATGGATGAAGAGATTGAGACCTGCGAGCAGGAAAATGAAGTCCCTGCCGGCAGCTTAAACCAGCTTGGCGATGCATTTCCCGCTTTTGGTATCGTTGCCGCCGTTATGGGCGTTGTCAACGCGCTGGCTGCTGCCGATCGTCCGGCTGCCGAATTGGGTGAACTCATTGCTCACGCCATGGTGGGTACCTTCCTTGGCATTTTATTAGCCTATGGCTTTATTCTGCCGCTGGCGTCTTTACTGCGCCAAAAAAGCTGTGAAAGCATCAAAATGATGCAGTGCATCAAAATTACCCTGCTTTCCAGTATGCACGGATATGCGCCGCAAATATCGGTTGAGTTCGGGCGTAAAACGCTGTACTCCACCGAACGTCCATCATTTATCGAACTGGAAGAACACGTTCGTAACGCTAAGCGTTCTGATGGCAATTCAGCTGAGGCTGGTCAGGCATGAAAAAGCCTCATGTAATCATTATTAAAAAAAAACGGAAGTCGCATGGTCATGGGCACCATGGCGGCTCTTGGAAAATCGCTTACGCCGACTTTATGACGGCGATGATGGCATTCTTTCTGGTGATGTGGTTGCTATCGACAACCACAACCACCGATCGTATGCAGATAGCGGAATATTTCCGCATGCCGCTCAAAGTCGCGCTGGCGAAAGGCGATAAATCCAGCCTTAGCAGCAGCGTTATTCCCGGCGGCGGCGACGATTTTATGAAGCAGGACGGCGAGCAATTCAAAAAGCCGCAGCAGCTGGATGACAGTGATAAACGTCATCGTAAAGAGATGAATGCGCTGCGTCGGCTTCGTGAACGCCTCGATCAGCTCATCAAAAACGATCCGCGTTTGAAACAGCTGGCGCCTAACTTACGCATTACATTATTGGACGACGGGCTGCGAATTCTGATTATCGATAGCCAAAGACGTCCGATGTTCCAGCTTGGCAGCGCGAAGGTTGAGCCTTACATGCGCGATATTCTGCGAGCGCTGGCACCCATTCTAAATGACATCCCCAATCGGTTGAGTATTTCAGGCCATACCGATGACCTTCCGTTTGCTTCCGGCCTGGCTGGCTACAGCAACTGGGAACTGTCAACCGATCGTGCGAACGCCTCGCGCCGCGAACTGATTCAGGGCGGGTTAGGCCCGGAAAAAGTGCTGCGTATCGTCGGTATGGCGGACACGATGAACCTGAAAAACACCCAGGGCGATATCGCGGAAAACCGGCGTATCACGCTGCTTATCCTGACGCACGATAAAGAAGAAAGCATCCTGAAAGAAAATGTGGATGGCGACGAAGTTACCATCGACGGATCGACACAATCATTACAAAAAAGCCTGAGTCCTGAGGCGGCTACCGCACAAGATGCGGCAGCTAAAACTCAGCCTCCGGCGCCCGTGAGTGTGAAGGCCCCGGCTCCGGCCGCTCAGGCAAAAACCGCGGAGCCGGTTAAGCCGTCTGCGGAAACCCCGAAACTTTCTCCGGCAGCCCCAACGCCCGCCGGAGAACCGAAGGCGCCAGATGTCAGCGCGCCTTCTGAAAAACAAAATGCCGGAGCGCCTGCGAAGCAGACGAACGCGGCGCCCCCGAGCAGGCAGGATTAAGGTGCGCGGAAATGGACATTACAGAATTTTACCAAACGTTTTTTGAAGAAGCAGATGAGTTGCTGGCCGATATGGAGCAGCATCTGTTAGAGCTGGATCCGCAGGATCCGGATAACGAAAGCCTGAACGCTATCTTTCGCGCGGCGCATTCAATTAAGGGCGGGGCAGGGACTTTTGGTTTTTCGGTGCTGCAGGAAACAACGCATCTGCTGGAGAACCTGCTCGATGACGCTCGTGGCGGCAATATGGCGCTGAGCGGCGATATCATCAATCTTTTCCTGGAAACAAAAGACGTTATGCAAGAGCAACTTGATGCGTATAAGTCCTCTGTGGAACCCGATCAGAGCAGCTACGAATATATTTGTCAGGCCTTGCGCCAATTAGCCCTTGAGAGTAAAAACGGCGCAGCGCCTGCTGAAACCGCGGCGCCAGCGCCGGTGGCTGAGTCTGCTCCGGCTGCGACTGCCGCTGTTGCATCGTCGGGCCATCTTCGCGTGGAGATAAAGAACCTCAAGGAAAGCGAGCAGAATTTACTGGCCGAAGAGCTGGGTAACCTGGGGCAGATTGTTGAAAAATCATGGGATAACGGCACGCTGAGCGTTACGCTTGCTACCACCGTAGACCAGGATGATATTAGCGCGGTTATGTGCTTTATTGTCGAGCCGGATCAGATAGCTATTTCGCCGGTTGCCGCTCCCGAAGCGCCAATCGCCGCTGCGCCGGCGGTAGAGTCAGCCCCTGAGGCGGCTCCTGTAGCGGCCGCTGCTGCCTCTCAGCCAAAGGCGCCTGCGAAAAAAGAAAAAGCGCCTGCGCGCAACAATACTGAATCCGGCACTATCCGCGTAGCCGTGGGTAAAGTGGACCAGATAATTAACCTCGTGGGCGAACTGGTCATCACGCAGTCTATGATTTCACAGCTCTCTTCACTATTGGATCCTTCGGTCTGCGGCGATCTCCTGAACAGTATGGGGCAGCTTGAGCGCAATGCGCGCGATCTGCAGGAAGCCGTTATGTCTATCCGCATGATGCCGATGGAGTACGTCTTCAGCCGCTTCCCGCGTCTGGTGCGCGATCTGGCCGGCAAATTGGACAAGAAGATTGAGCTTGGTTTAGTCGGCAGCTCGACTGAACTGGATAAAAGCCTGATTGAACGCATCGTCGATCCGCTAACGCACCTGGTGCGCAACAGCCTGGATCACGGTATCGAACCTACTGAAGTACGCCGTCAAAAAGGCAAATCGGAAATCGGACATATCACGATTTCGGCCGAACATCAGGGCGGCAATATTGTTATCGAAATTAAAGATGACGGTGCCGGGCTAAACCGCACCAAAATTCTGGCGAAGGCTCAGTCTCAGGGGATGGACATCCCGGACAATATCAGCGATGACGATGTGTGGAAGCTCATCTTCGCGCCAGGGTTCTCAACCGCAGAACAGGTGACAGATTTGTCTGGTCGCGGCGTGGGGATGGACGTTGTTCGCCGTAACATTCAGGAAATGGGCGGTCATATCGAGATTGAGTCCGTAGCAGACAAAGGCTCGACGTTCCGCATTCTGCTGCCTCTAACGCTGGCGATTCTGGACGGCATGTCAGTACGCGTCGGTGAAGAAATCTTCATTCTGCCGCTGAACGCGGTGATGGAATCTCTGCGGGTTCAGAAAGACGCGCTGCATCCTATGGGCGGCTCGGAATTTGTGCTGCAGGTGCGGGAAGAATATTTGCCGCTGATTGAATTGCATCGCGTGTTTGACGTTAAAAATGCGCATGAAGAGATTACTGAAAGCATCGCCGTAGTGGTGCAAAGCGCCGGTCGCCGTTTTGCCCTGTTAGTCGATCAGTTAATCGGGCAGCAGCAGGTGGTGGTGAAAAACCTTGAGCGCAATTATCGCAAGGTCGACGGTATCTCCGCCGCTACTATCCTGGGCGATGGCAGCGTAGCGCTGATCGTTGATGTCGCCTCTATGCCTCAGTTTTACAATAAGAAATTTTCTGTAGCTGAAAGTATTTAACATTATCTGAAGAGATTTTCATATGTCTAACGCTTGCGAAAATACGATGTCCGTTGAAAATCAGGGTAAAGAGTTTCTGGTTTTTGCTCTGGGGGACGAAGAGTATGGAATTGATATCCTCAAAGTACAGGAAATCCGCAGCTACGATAATGTAACGCGCATTGCGAACGCTCCGGATTTTATTAAAGGGGTTACCAATCTGCGCGGCGTTATTGTTCCGATTGTGGACCTGCGCATTAAGTTTGATCAGGGCGATGTCTCGTATACGGGAAATACCGTCGTGGTGGTATTGAATTTACAGGAACGCGTCGTAGGAATTGTAGTTGACGGCGTGTCTGATGTGCTTTCTCTTACGACGGATCAGATTCGCCCGGCACCGGAGTTTTCCGTTTCGCTGTCAACAGAATTTCTCACCGGGCTAGGTACACTCAATGATCGCATGTTAATTCTGGTTGATATTGAGAAACTACTTAATAGCCGTGAAATGGCGTTAGTCGATCAGGTCGCGTCTGCCTGATGAAATAATAAAGTGGCTGCCTACGAGGATTCAGGCTCCGGAAGTAATTTAATTCCACTTAAGGATGAGAGTTTATTATCGGGAGTTGTTTTTTGAGTGTGCAGATGTAAACCGCATTGCTAGTTGAAGCTATTTTTACAGGTGTACACAAAATAAGATGTCGAAAGCATTATTTTCTCCGCTGGGTGAATCCATGCTCAACGTACAAATGACGTCCGCTGAATTTGAAAAAATTAGAGACCTCATTTATCGGCGGGCAGGGATAGTATTAGCCGATCATAAAAAAGACATGGCTTACAATCGTTTAATGAAGCGCATTCGTGCGCTCAAATTAAATGATTTTTCGCAATATTTACAATTCTTGGAAAAGGATGCCAACGGTAATGAATGGCAGGAGTTTATTAATGCATTAACCACGAACCTGACATCGTTTTTTCGAGAATCGCACCATTTTGATATTCTCGAAAAACATGCCAGAGCGCGTGGCGGTAATTATTGCGTTTGGAGCGCGGCGGCGTCGACAGGCGAAGAGCCGTGCTCTATTGCAATGACGCTGGATCGCACGCTGGGAACTAGCGCCGGCGCGCGAATATGGGCTACCGATATTGATACCCAGGTTTTACAACATGCGCAAAGAGGCGTTTATCGCCTGCACGATGTTTCGTCATTGCCAGAAGAATTAAAGCGCCGTTATTTTTTACGGGGCACCGGGGAACAAAGCGGGCAAGTAAAAATACGCAAAGAAATACTTTCTTCTATTTGCTATCAGTCGCTGAATTTACTTTCCCATAGCTGGTATATTCCTGGGCCGTTTGACGCTATATTTTGCCGCAATGTGATGATCTATTTCGACAAAGATACGCAGCAGCGTATCTTGCGGCGTTTTTCATCTATGTTGAAACCCGGCGGGCTATTATTTACCGGCCATTCAGAAAACTTTAGTCAGGTGAGTGAGGACTTTTACTTAATCGGTCAGACAGTCTATGGATTAGTGAAGGACAGGCGATGAATAAAATAAGAGTGCTGTGCGTTGATGATTCCGCATTGATGCGGAAACTTATGACTGAAATTATTAACAGTCAGCCAGACATGGAAGTAGTCGCGACGGCGCCGAATCCAATTATCGCCCGTGATCTTATAAAGCAACATTCTCCGGATGTGCTAACGCTTGATGTTGAAATGCCGCATATGGACGGCCTGGATTTCCTTGAGCGTTTAATGCGTTTGCGCCCAATGCCGGTGTTAATGATTTCTTCATTAACGGATAAAGGCTCGGAAGTCACTCTGAAGGCGCTGGAACTGGGCGCGGTTGATTTTATTACCAAACCGCAGGCGCAATTACGCAGCGGAATGATGGAATACAGCCATCTTATCGCCGATAAAATTCGCGCGGCGAAAAAGGCGCGCGTGAGTCGGTTAAATCCGCTGCGTCCGAAGGCGGTGACGCTACGCGCGCCGCTATTAAGCAGTGAAAAAATTATCGCCATCGGCGCCTCAACCGGCGGTACGGAAGCGATCCGCTGTATTTTAACGGAATTACCCAACAACACGCCGGCGCTGGTTATTGCTCAGCATATGCCTGCGGGATTTACGCGTTCTTTCGCCGAACGGCTAGATAAGCTGTGCCAAATTAGGGTGAAAGAGGCGGAAGACGGGGAACGGGTTCTGCCCGGGCATGCCTATATCGCGCCCGGCGATTTTCATATGGAACTCGTGCGAAGCGGCGCTAACTATCAGGTTCGCCTGACTCAGGAAGCGCCCATCAATCGCCATCGTCCTTCCGTCGATGCGCTGTTTTACTCCGTTGCCAAAAACGCAGGTAAAAACGCAACGGGCGTTATCCTGACGGGAATGGGGGCCGATGGCGCAGCCGGTTTGCTGGCGATGCGTCAGGCGGGCAGTAAAACGCTGGCGCAAAATGAAGAAAGCTGCGTGGTGTTTGGTATGCCAAGAGAAGCTATTGCCATCGACGGGGTGTGTGAAGTCGTGGCGCTGGCAGATATGAGTAAACGAATGCTCCAGTGCGTTGGAGAACGGGCATTAAGAATTTAATGCCGGGCATTAAATAGAACAGTCAGTACGGAGAATGAAGTATGGCCGATAAGAACTTACGCTTTTTAGTGGTTGATGATTTTTCAACAATGCGTCGCATTGTGCGCAACCTGCTAAAAGAGCTGGGATTTAACAACGTTGATGAAGCTGAAGATGGTCAGGCTGCGCTGAGCCGCCTGCGTGAAGCGGAATTTGATTTTGTTATCAGTGACTGGAACATGCCGGTAATGGACGGCCTGGAACTGCTCACGCAAATTCGTCAGGATGACGCGCTTAAAGCGCTGCCGGTACTGATGGTGACCGCAGAAGCGAAAAAAGAAAACATCGTTGCTGCCGCGCAGGCTGGCGCTAGCGGCTATGTCGTAAAACCGTTTACGGCGGCGGTGCTGGAAGAGAAGCTAAACAAAATCTTTGAGAAACTTGGGTGGTAATAGGTAATGAGCGAACAGCATTCCGGTATAGCTGACGTTCAGGCGCCAGAGGCAACGGATATTATTTCGCGTATCGGTAGCCTGACGCGCATGCTGCGCGACAGCCTGAAAACATTAGGCCTCGATCAGGCAATTGCCCAGGCGGCGGAAGCAATTCCTGACGCCCGGGAAAGGCTTAGCTATGTGGTTAATAAAACGGCTCAGGCCGCAGAATGTGCGCTGACCTGCGTAGAGATAGCACAGCCGCTGCAAACCGAAATGAGCGATCGCGCGGAAGGGCTTACCTCACGGTGGGATGCGTGGTTCGAAAGTCCGGTTGAGCTTAGCGATGCCCGTGAACTGGTCAAAGACACTCGCTGTTATCTGGCCGATGTTCCGCCGATGGCGAAAAAAACGCACGAGCAGCTTATGGACATCATGATGGCGCAGGATTTCCAGGATCTTACCGGTCAGGTAATCAAGCGTATGATGGCCGTGGTGCAGGAAATTGAAAAAGAACTGGTTCAGGTACTGCTGGATAATCTACCGGAAGGCACGATTATCAATAAAGGCGAGGTGCAGAAAGGGGATGAACTCCTTAATGGGCCACAAATTGATGCCGGGCGCGCTGGCGTGGTCGCCACGCAGGAGCAGGTTGACGATCTGCTGGAAAGCCTCGGATTTTAACCCCCGCTATACTTCGCTACCGGCCTTTCCGATTCAAGAAAGCGCCGGTAGCATCACGTATTATAAGATTAACCCGCAAATTTACCCTCTTCTTTCCCGATGAATTGCGCAAACTTTTGTCATCCTATGCGCCTTGCGTATTAGGTACCTGACTTAGGATAAGGCTTTGTCTGAAGAGAGCGACCAGGATAAAACAGAAGACCCCACACCCCACCGATTAGCGGAAGCGCGTAAAAAAGGGGATATTCCCCGATCGCGAGAACTCACTTCTATGTTGATGTTGACCTGCGCTTGGGGGCTACTGTGGATCGGCGGCGGCCATATCGCCGGCGCGCTCAGCGAAGTGTTCCACGGCGGACTGCTGTTTGACCGCGGCATTGTCGACGATGAAAAGCAGCAAATGATGCGCATCGCGCGGCTGGTCATGACCTGTTTAGGCGCCTTACTTCCTTTTTTTGGTGGGCTGTTTGTTATCGCTATTATTTCACCGGCGATGATCGGGGGCATCTCCCTAAAGCAGGATACGTTCAAGTTTGATTTGAAAAAGATGAATCCGATTTCCGGCATTAAGCGTTTATTTTCGCTGAAGATTGTTCCGGAAATGCTGAAGTCGATTTTAAAGGTTGTGCTAGTGGGCGTGACCGTTTCGCTTTATCTCTATAGCCGCTGGGCAGAGATAGTTCGGCTGTTGTATCAACATTCATTTATCGCCATTAGTGAAGCGATGGCCATTATGGCGCACTGTTCACTGTTGGTTGTGCTTAGCCTGCTTCCGATGGTGGGCTTTGACGTGTTTTACCAGCTCATGAGCTATCGCAAAAAACTGCGTATGACAAAGCAGGAAATTCGCGACGAATACAAACAAAACGAAGGCGATCCGCACATTAAAGGGCGCATTCGCCAACAGCAGCGTGAAATGGCGAGCCGGCGCATGATGGCGGCGGTGCCCTCGGCGGACGTCGTGATTAACAACCCGACGCACTACTCCGTCGCGCTGCAGTATAAAGAAGGCATCATGGCAGCGCCGACCGTGGTGGCAAAAGGCGCCGGCGAGGTGGCATTAAAAATTCGCGAGCTGGCCTCTGAACATCGAATTCCTATGCTGGAAGCCCCGCCGCTGGCGCGTGCGCTTTATCGTCATGCGGAGCTGGATCAGCAAATTCCGGCCACGCTTTATAGCGCCGTAGCGGAAGTGCTGGCTTGGGTTTATGGCTTAAGGCGCTGGCGCAAAGAGGGCGGAGTATTACCTCCGCGCCCGCGTAATATCGCGGTACCTGCATCATTAGATTTTGGTCAAGAGAGTAACGATTAATGGCAAATATGGCGGCAAAACTCAGGTTGCCTGATTTTAAAAATACGCAGTGGCAGGCGTTAGCCGGTCCGGTATTAATAATGATGATTCTGGCAATGATGGTATTGCCATTGCCTCCATTTATGCTGGATCTGCTGTTTACCTTCAATATCGTGCTATCAATCATGATTTTGCTGGTGGCGATTTTTACCCAGCGGGTTCTTGATTTCGCGGCGTTTCCGACGGTACTGCTGTTCTCAACGCTGCTGCGACTGGCCCTGAACGTGGCTTCGACGCGTATTATTCTGATGCAGGGGCATCAGGGCGGCGGCGCGGCGGGCCGGGTTATCGAAGCATTTGGCCACTTTCTGGTGGGCGGTAACTTTGCTATCGGTATTGTGGTATTCGCCATCCTGGTCATCATTAACTTTATGGTTATCACCAAGGGCGCCGGGCGTATCGCGGAAGTGGGCGCTCGCTTTACCCTTGATGGAATGCCAGGCAAACAGATGGCGATTGATGCCGATCTTAGCGCTGGGCTGATCGGCGAAGATGACGCCAAACGCCGCCGTCAGGAAGTTACCCAGGAAGCGGACTTCTACGGCTCGATGGACGGTGCCAGTAAGTTTGTGCGCGGCGACGCCGTTGCCGGCCTGATGATCATGGCTATCAACATTGTCGGTGGCCTGATGGTCGGGGTTATGCAGCACGGGCTATCGCTGGGAGATGCCGGAACGACCTACACTCTGCTGACTATCGGTGATGGCCTGGTCGCACAGATCCCGGCGCTGGTCATCTCTACAGCGGCGGGGGTTATCGTCACGCGCGTGGCGACGGATCAGGACGTCGGCGAGCAGATGGTAACGCAGCTCTTCAGCAACTCTCGCGTAATGCTGTTGAGTGCAGGCGTAGTAGGGCTGTTGGGGATAATTCCCGGCATGCCGAACTTCGTGTTTCTGTTATTTACCGCGCTACTGTTATTACTCGCATGGTGGGTTCGTGGGCGCGAAATGGCGGGTAAAGCAACGTTTGAAACCTCAGAAACCGACGATAAGAGACAGCGCGAAGCCAGCAGCGCCGGTGAAGCAAGCTGGGCTGACGTACATCTGGAAGATACGCTGGGGCTGGAGGTTGGCTACAGGCTGATCCCCATGGTCGACGGTAACCAGAGCGGTGAACTACTTGGGCGTATTCGTGGTATTCGTAAAAAGTTTGCGCAGGAAGTGGGCTTTTTGCCGCCATCGATTCATATTCGCGACAATCTTGAACTGCAGCCCACCGCCTATCGTATCTTGCTAAAAGGCGTGGAAATTGGCGGCGGCGAGATTGTCCCTGGCAAATGGATGGCGATAAACCCAGGCAGCGCGATTGGCGAGCTTGAAGGTGATAAGTGCGTAGAGCCAGCCTTTGGCCTTGAGGCCTGCTGGATAGATGAAGTTCTGCGGGAACAGGCGCAAATCCAGGGCTATACCGTGGTTGACGCCAGCACCGTGGTTGCGACGCATCTCAACCATTTAGTGATGAAGTTCTCAAGTGACCTCTTTGGGCGCATTGAAGCCCAGCAGTTACTGGATAGGGTTAACCGCGATATTCCGAAGCTGACGGAAGATTTAATCCCCGGCGCGATTTCACTGACGACGCTACACAAAGTGCTGCAGAATTTGCTGACGGAAAATGTGTCTATTCGCGACATGCGCTCCATTATTGAAGCGATGGCGGAGGCGCCGACGCAGCAGCAGGGAGATCCTGAAGAACTGACGGCGCTGGTACGAATTCGTCTTGGACGTGCGATCACTCAGCAGTGCTTCCCGGGGCGCAGCGAGCTGTGTGTGATTGGGCTGGATACCACGCTGGAACGCATTTTGTTACAGGCTGTACAGAGCGGCGGTGGCGTGGAGCCGGGCGTGGCGGAACGGCTCTTGATTCAAACCGACAGCGCGCTGCAAAACCAACTGGCGATGGGGGAACCGGGCGTTCTGCTGGTAAACCATGCGCTGCGCGCTATGCTGTCGCGCTTCCTGCGTCGCACACTGCCGCAGCTAACCGTGCTGTCGAATATGGAAATTACGCAGGATAGAACGGTACGTATGACCTCAATGGTAAAAGAATAATGATGATGCTGAAGCGAATGATATGCGGTGCGTTACTGGCAGGTATTAGCGCGGCGGCTTTCGCCGGCGCCGGTTCCTGGAGCGCCGACGGATATGGCGGCCAGACTCAGTTTGGACGCCAGGCATTTTCAGGGCGCACGCTGGAAGCCCCGGCCGCAGAGTCGCTTAGCGGCGCGCGCGTTACCTCAGTGGCGTGGTCGATAAGCGCTTCATCCGCCGACGTGACGGTAAAACTGTGCGCCAGCGGGGCAAACTGTCTCACTTTGCCCGGTGTTTCTGGCACAATGACGTGGCCGGAAAGCGCCGCACCGCGCGCTGGAGACAGCTTCCGCTTTGTTTATCTGGTCAATCAGCCGGGCAGACTGGCGAAGCCATTCTCGGTGAATAACAACGCGTTAACCGTAAACTACGCGAAATAGCGTTTTGGGCCCGCGCTCAGCGGGCCGCATTAACCGGGCCGGGCGCGGCGCTCGCGCGCGTCATCAAGAATGTTACCCACTTGTATTTTCTACAGCGAAAACGTTACCAAACGGTATGCGGAGCTGCCCTCGGTTTGCCAAAGGCACGAGGATTCGCCACTTTACTTTCCTCTTTCTTCCTTTGAATACGCAAAATAACGCTAAAGTATTTATCAGGATGTACTCTAGCGGGAAGATGATGTGATAAACAATTTGTTACGCAGCGGCCAGCTCGCCGATTTTCAGGCGATTGGCGAGAACGGGTTACCGGTCTTCGAAATGGCGCTGCAGTTACGCGAAGCGCTGCGCCTGCGTCAGCAACAGCAGATTGCCGACTGTCTGGCAATTCCTCAAATCAACGACGATGGCGATAAAATCGACTGGTATTCACCGGTGCCGGGGCGCGCAAAAAGCTGGATCGCCGCCGATGCGCATGAGCGTGAGCAGGCGCTGAACGCGCTGGCGGATATTCTGAGCGCGGTACAGACATTAAGCCAGCGCAGCCTGCAGGCGGAAAACCCGGCAATGCGCCTGTTTGGTAAGCTATTGCCGCTAGCGCTTCAGTTTCCCGCACAAAACCATTTATATCTGGTAGCCGGTAAGCCCGTCATCACGTTCTGGGGCTTCGTCAATCTACACGAAAATATTCGTGAAGATGTGCTGGATTGTCTACGGGTTGTAGAAACACCAGAGCCAGAGGAATTTGAGCAAACCGATGCGCTAACTGCCTCTGAGATACGGGAGCAGGGCGAGCTGGAAACTCAGGCTCAGGAATCGAATATTCAAGAACCCGACGCCGAGCCGCCGCTCACTTACGCGCCTCCATCACCGCAGCCCACCGTTGCGCCGCCCCTCATTGAAGATATCGCCGTTGAAAGCGAGGAGAGCAATGAGGATGAAGACGGCGACGCCGCAGTCGTTACATTAACTTCACCCCGGCGGCGGCTATGGGTCATTCCGGCTCTATTACTGCCGGTTGTCGCAGTTAGCGCCGCCGCCTGGTTTGCGTGGAACACGCACGCTGCATCGCAGATGGCGCTGCAGGCGCATCGACACACCGCGGAGATACGGCCCGTCAGAGCGCCTTTGGTACTCAAAAAGACGCTGCCGCTTATGAAAGCGGTGGTTGTACCGGCAGAACCCGCTGTGCCGACGCCGACTACGGCGCTGGCACCAGCGCCATCGCCGGCTGTCGCATCATCAACGCTGCCGCTTGATGCGGCGGTGATTGCACCGGTTTCGGCGGCGGAGAAAAAGCCCGTGGCTGAAACACAAGAGAAGCCGGTATCTACGCCCGCGCCCGCGCCGAAAAATGCGCTTATCATGAGTGAAGATGAGCTGCGCGTAGGAACAACGCGCTTTTTAAACGGTAACTGGCGGGCGGCGGTGGACTTTTCCAGCCCGGTCACCGGTAAGCCGCCGGTATTGCGCTATCAAATCAAAGACAATAAAGGCAGCGTCCGGCTGACGCTCAGCGGCGGCGTAGTGTGTAAAGCCGATGTTTATTCCGGGCTACACGCCAGCGGCGTGCTAATGATTAAATCGCGCGGCGCGGCGCGCTGTTCCGACAGTTCGCGCTATCCGCTGCCTGAAATTTCATGTAAAGCCGGTGCAAACGATGTGGCCGAGTGTAGCGGCGCCTACGGCGCAGACACCGTTGTCCCTGTGACCTTTAAGAAAATAAGCGACTGATTCTTTATGCTAGTAACTCTGTGCGACTATAAACAAAACGTCACTCTGATTGAAAATAGCGGGATTCAGTTCCTCGACTTTGGCGTGACGCCGCAAGACACTCCCCACGGCGGCCGCTTCGTTCGTAAAACGGCGAACGGTCCGCTGCTGCGCCTGGATTACGACGAGGCGCAGCAGAAATATACGCTGCCGTCCGACGGCGGCCCGGAGTTAGTAAAACCGGAAAATGTATGCAGCATGGCACAGTCGCTGGCGCTGCTGGATGGCGTTTGGCTACCGTTTCCGCTGCTACGCGTGAATGCGCCGCGCGCATTTGTCGGCGGCCCGGATAACTGGGCGCGCATTCAGATAAACCGGCTGGATATACCGGATGAGTCGGGGTACACGCACCGCGTCACGGTAGCAATTGATACGCGTCTGATGGACGATAGCGACAGTTTGCTGGCGCCGGGGCCGCGCGATGTGAGCAATGGTTCCCGCTTTGCGGTGGCATGGCGCGATGAGGACGTCGGTGACTTTTTAGATCAGACGTGGGTCGATGGCTGGCTGCGGGAGATTTTTACCCAGTATGTCAGTCGGCATGAAGCGCGCACAGAAGAAGATATCGCACGCGCGCTGAAGTTCTTTGAATATCAGGCCCACTGGTTGAATGTCATGTCGCTTATCGGAACTCAGGTCCGCGTGCCGGACGTGCGCCTGGTGGCGGCGGAAACGAACGCGATTGCGATAGATCTAACGCTGGATGTGGGCAACACGCACACCTGCGGCGTATTAATAGAAAATGATATTCATGCGGAGGACGGCCTGTCGCGAACCACCGCGCTGCGGGTGCGCTCCCTGAGCGAACCCTACCGCCTGAGCGCGCCGCTTTTCAGTAGCCGGGTTGAGTTCAGCCAGGCGAATTTTGGTAAACAGGCGTTTTCCGTTGAAAGTGGGCGTGAAGACGCGTTTATCTGGCCGTCTCTGGTGCGGGTAGGCGATGAAGCCAGTTGGCTTGCCGCCCGCCGCCAGGGAAATGAAGGCAGCAGCGGGCTATCCAGCCCGCGGCGCTATCTGTGGGATGATGCCCCGGCAATTGCCGACTGGCGCTTCAATCACCCGGAGCGTGAAGCTCCGGCCACGGCGCGGCCGCTGATGCTATTAATTAACGATGAAGGTGAGCCGCTTTACCGTATTCCGCCTGCGCTGCGTTTACCGGTATTTAACCCCCGCTATAGCCGCAGCTCCCTGATGACGCACATGCTATGCGAACTGCTGGCCCAAATTATTTCTCAGATGAACAGCGTGGCTCATCGTCTACAAATGGGCGATATCAATGCGCCGCGCTATTTACGCTCACTTATTCTGACGCTGCCGTGCGCCATGCCTAAGCAGGAACGCGATATTTTCCGCCTGCGAATGCAGGAGGCTATCGCACTAGTCTGGAAAGCGAACGGCTGGCATCCACAGGACGCTGATTTTACCGGCGCCGCCGGGCTTGCGCAGAGCAAAGTACCGGTTCCTGAAATTAAGATGGAATGGGATGAAGCGAGCTGTGGGCAACTGGTGTGGCTCTACAACGAAGCAATGGTCACTTACGCCGGACAGCCGGCGCGGCTGTTTGCCGATTTAGCTCGCACCGACGCTGTGCCAGATGCGGCAGAGGTAGCGGGACGTTCGCTGCGCGTGGCTTCTCTGGATATCGGCGGTGGTACGATGGACCTGGCGATTACGCGCTATTCCCTGGAGACCGGCGGCAGCGGTGCGAAAATCCGGCCGGAACTGCTGTTTCGGGAAGGATTTAAAGTCGCCGGTGATGATATTTTGCTGGAGGTTATCCAGCGAGCGGTATTGCCTGCTATTGAGCGCGCGCTGCATAACGCCGGGGTTAGCGATACCGCTGCGCTGATGATGGCTCTGTTCGGCGATGCCGGGCGGATGACCAGCCAGAGCGTGCTGCGCCAGCAGTTAACTCTGCAGCTGTTGATTCCTGCGGGGCTGGGCGTGCTACGCGCCTGGGAACAGAGCAATCCCGCCGATGCCAGCGATGGCCTTCACACGCATTTAGGTGCGCTGTTAACTCATCCCCTGACGGGCGGCGTCCAGGAATATCTTCAGCAGGTTATCCGACCCGCGCTAAGTGATGATGCGATACGTTTTGATATTTTGGCTACGCCGCTGCAGGTGGATTTCTCCGCGCTCAATCAGGCGGTGCAGGAAGAGCGCTTCTGTATTAATCAGCCGCTGCACGCTATGTGTGAAGCTATTTCCTACTATGACTGCGATATCTTACTGGTCACCGGGCGACCAGCCGGGCTTCCCGGCGTGAAGCTGTTGCTTAATCAGCTACAGCCCGTGCCCGCCAGCCGTATTCGCTGGATGAATCATTATCAGCCTGGTGAATGGTACCCGCTGCGAGATAAAGGCCGGATTGGCAACGCGAAGTCGACGGCGGCGGTTGGGGCAGCCCTGTGCTGCCTGGCGCTGGATCTTCGTCTGCCTCGCTTCAATTTGAAGGCAGCGGATATCGGCGCCTATTCCACGGTGCGGCATCTGGGGGAACTGGATGCCCAGGAAAACCGGCTGTCTGAGGAAAATATTTGGTATCGGGATATCGACCTTGACGATCCTGAGGCGCAGTTGGACGCTGAGTTGACTTTTCCGCTGCGCGGCGGTGTGACGCTGGGCTTTCGCCAGCTTGATAACCCGCGCTGGCCAGCGACGCCGTTATATACGCTTGGGATCCGTTCCCCGGAGCTGGCGCGCACGCTGGCGGGTGACGGCGTGTTGAATGTGCGCCTGAAGCTGGTGCATGCGCAGGGCGAGGAAGAGGCGTGTACTTTTGAACTGGCGGAGGCTGCGCTTCAGACGGGCGAGCGCGTCGGGCTGGATGCGCTGGCATTAAAACTCAATACGCTGGCGGATCGCCGTATTAACGGTCAGCACTATTGGATCGACAGCGGGAGCGTGTATCTGAAATGAAATCCACTTTTTACCCAGAAACGGCCATTACCGCTCTAGTTGAGTGGGTGAACGCTCACCGGCAGACTTCGGCGCTGCTCGATGCGCAGGCGGACGCGCTGTTATTGCGTCTGTGGCAGGCCAGCGCGCGCAGCGCGGCGTTAAACGCGGCGGAAAGTTCGCCGGGCGCGCTGTGTTTGTATGGGCATGGCCACGCCAGTAAGCGTCATTTACTGAATACGCTGAATATTCCGGCGCCGCATATGCGCCCCGCCGGGCGCGTGGGATTTACCAGTGGATGCGCGCTGCGCTATAGCGCCGATCCGGATATGCGCCCGACGGCGTTTCCTTTACGTTTACGCCTGCTGCGTGAATGTGAGTTGGTACAGCTTTTTATTAGCCACTTTTTAGAGCAGGGCGGCATCGTTGCCGGGATTAACGAACGCCTGCGCGAGCGCCTCACCACGCTTGGCGCGCGTCGGCAGACGCAGGCCAGCGAGGCGCTTACGGAGCAGGACGTCGCGCTGGTGGTTGATTACTGGCAGCGCGTATGTGGGCTACAGGGTGAAACGGGCAGCGCCGCTTTGTGGCAGGAGTTTGCGCAGTTAATCCCGCATTTAAATTTACGCGAGCGGGCGAGCGCCTGGGCGCTGCTGTGGGACGATCGTCGGGCATTAACGGAAAGCTGGCTCGATTTTGCGACTACGCTGGAGCGTCTCGGGTATCACACACTGGTGATGGCGCCGGAAACGCTGCTGGAGGCGCCGGTTTCTGCGCCAGCGCAGACTGTTCTGGTCAAGCCGCCCCGGCTAACGCCGGTGAATATCTCTTTGGATGCGCTAACGCTATTGTGCATTGAGGTGGAGTTTTCCGGCCACTGCCCTTACGGCGATGTGCTGGATATGCCGGGTTATCCGTCTGCGCATACTCCAACTCTGGCGCAGAGTAAAATACGCTTTTTGCCCGATGTGTATCGTCAGCGCCAGCAGCCTGATTTATTGCTGATGTGTGATGTAGTCGAGGATCGCGGCGATATTCCGGCGATTGCTCGCCAGCTTGAACGCTGGGTGCAACAGTGCTGTGCCAGAGATGCCGGTCAGGAACCGGGAATGATCTGGGCGATTACGCCTTTTGATACGCGTTTTCATAACGGGGAGCACGTTGATGAAGGGCTACAGCAGTTATGCAGCCGTTTGTCGCTCGCATGGGGAACCCTGCAAACGTTAGATGAGCGCGGCATTGCGCAAATGGCCGAATGGCTGTCCCGCTCTCAGGCACCAGCGGTGAGGGCGCAGCATTATGCTACTCTGCGTCAGCGGCTCCATGAGTCCCTTCGCGCCGCGTTTACGCCGCTATTACGCGAGCAGGCGCAGACCGAAGCTGAAATAGAAGAGATTGTGCGGGCGCTGCAGCACAGCGCGCCGCGCCACGGCGATTTGCTGGAGGCGCTACGCCCTTCTGCCGACTGGTTTCTGACACCTGAAACCGCGACCGCGCAGCCCCGGGGGATTTTTGACGCGTCTTTAGATTTGTTCAGCCGTCAGGGCGAAGAAAAAACCGGTGTGGGCGCGGGTCCTGGCCTCACGCTGTATCGCTGCTGGGCGTCTTATCTGCGGGAAAAAACGCAGGATGCTCGTCTGGCCCATTCGCTAGGGCTGCGCGCTGAAACGCTGAGCGATGTGGGTGAAATTTTGGTGATGACGGGCTATCGCCTGGATCTGCCTGCCGAATTTGAACGAGCAGCCGTAGAGGAGGGTGCCGGTGGGGCGGAAATCGCCCGTATGGCGGAGAACTTCATGTGCTGGCTAGGTTATGCCCGAGCGCCGCTGGAGGAGCGTCCCACCAGTATTATTTCTCAGGGGCCGATTTTTGCTGCACCTGAACCTGAGCGTGCCGTTGGGCGATTAACGCGTTTGCCGGAGAAACCCGCGCACGCGGGCGCGCGCTATGTGTATGACTGGCTGGTGGCGCTTTATGTGCGCGGTTGTGAGAATCGCGATTATCGCCACCCCGAGGATATTAGCGTTAGCGCACGCCAGCATTTGCAGCGTTTATTAACTACTCCGGTGCGCTAGCTGTTCTGCGCGCAGCTCCCGCCGTGAAGGCGGGAGAATGCGTTTACTGCAATCTTTTGCCTGCTCCAAAGGCGGTCTATTGCCCTGGCAGCGGAGTCGAGTTTATAGCGCAGGCGCTGTGAGCGTACCGCCGCGATGTTACGGCGGTAATAAAGCCTCTGTTTAGGCTTCCGCTGGCTGTGCGCTGCTTTCTTCCAGCGCAACGTTGCCCACATTAAATTTCTCCATTAGTTCGGAAAGGTGGTGCGCCTGTCGGTCCAGGTTACTCGTGCTGGCGACGGACTCTTTTACCATCGCCGCATTGCGCTGTGTGACGGTATCCATTTGCGTGATTGCCTGAGCTACCTGATGAACACCGGTGCTCTGTTCAGCGGATGCGGAAGAAATATTGCCCATAATGTCGCTGACTTTCGCCGTGGAAAGTACTATTTCGCTCATGGTTTCCCCGGCGCGTGAGACGAGTCCCGTACCCTGGGCAACATTATCGACCGTCTGGCTAATCAGTTTATTAATCTCTTTTGCCGCATCTCCGCTGCGTGCTGCAAGCTGGCGGACTTCCGCTGCCACGACGGCAAATCCCCGGCCCTGCTCCCCGGCGCGGGCAGCTTCAACGGCGGCGTTTAGCGCCAAAATATTGGTCTGGCTGGCGATGCCATTGATCACATTATTGATATCAGAAATGTTTTTCGCGCTCAGCTCTATTTGCTCCATATTACTGACCACCTCAGCCATCACTTTGGTGCCACCCATTGCGATTTCATTTGTATGAGAAGCCAGTTGGTTTGCCTGTGCCGCATTTTGCGCGTTATTTTCTACCGTGGTTTTTATTTCTTCCATACTGGCGGCAATTTGCTGAAGCGCACCGGCTTGCTCTACGGTACGGGAAGAAAGATCCTGATTTTCTGTCACAATCTCCTGCGTAGTGTGAGAAATATGATCGGTGGATTGTTTTACCGATGAGATCATTATTTGCAAGGAGCTCTGCATGTCCTTGAGTTTAGACAGTAATGAGCCTATTTCATCGCTGCCGTAAACGTGTACATCGGACGTTAAATCGCCGTTGCTAATTTTCTCGAATACTTTTCCAATAAAAACAATACTGCTAACTAAGCGACGTTTTATCCACAGCGTCGCGCCCAGCACGCAGACGATATAGAGAATGAAAACTATCGATGAGATGATGAGTGAGCTATTTTTGTGCTTACTGGCATCCTTTATGGCACGTTCGTAAGCTTTTTCGTTTTGAATACGAAAGCTTTTAATTGCGCTGTCCAGGTTTTTTAATGCCTGGCTCATATCTTTATCCTTAAAGGTTCCGTCAAGGACGTGAGGAAGAACATCTTCAAAAAAATCCACGACCAGGTAAGCGTCCCGTTCTATTTGGCCTATCCTTTGAGCATTTTCTTCTGGGTTAAGAGCTTTAAGTTCTTTTAGATCGGAGCGAATGGCGGTAAACAGGCTGCGCATCTCTTTAACCTGCGCCGGGCTTACCGGTTGGTTCATCACTTTCACCAGCGCGATTGCATTCATCTGACCGCGAGTCATTGCGATGTTATAATTTAATCGATTAAGGTAATCAATATTGATTTTTGCCTGGTTAATACCCATGACATTATCGAAGTTATTTTTAGAAAAGAGCGTAGCGTTCAGAAACAAGAATACAAAGAAGACGAAGAATAACATCATCATGATTGATGATTTTCTTGAAATACTCAAGTTGTTCACATTTTACCCCGTTAACGAGTATGATTTTATTTTTCTCTGTTAGCATCGGCAAAAGTAAATATTTCTTAAGCAGATAGTCAGGATTAATTATTTTATTTTTATGCTGTTTTAATAATATACGCTTTGCTTTCAGTTGTTTGCCTTTTTATATATTTGAAGTTTACGTTGGTCCGTATTATGAGATGTGAAAACGCTTAATCGCAAAAAATGATTTTGAAATTTATAGCGTAAGCGTGTATAGGGTATAAATTATATGGGTTCTACTATGCTACTTATTTTGACAAAAATAATTTTCGGCAAAATTGCAAGCGATGGCCGCTGGGTGCGGCTTACGGGTAGTATTGGGTAGTGAGGTTTTTATTGTAAATAACGTGAGGATGATATTAACAGAGATTTTAGGAAGTGTTTCGCTTACTCTTTCAAGATGAAAGTAGGCTGTTATTTATTAATGGTTGGTTATTATTTCGAATGTTTATTTTTTGTGAACTCAAAATTTCATTTTTTGTGATAGATATTTTATTTTAACTATGTGGAATGTGGATGTTCTCCATTTTTTCCGGGATACCGATTTAGTATTAACTTGGTCATGGTATTTCTATGGTCATTGATTGCATAATATTAAGAACGGGAGGGTAATAATGGATAAGATATCGATTGAAACCGCCGTATCTCTTTTGAGTGGAAACCGCAGATGGTAATACGCGGATGAATCGGGCTGAGGCTGGTTTTCTCATCGCTTTGCCATATTAATGACTGATTAACCATACTACTTTTGTTATTTTCATGAGCCATTTTCTTATAGTGGATACGTGATGTAATGCACTAATTTCAAATGAGTAGTAAGCAGTAAAGTAATATCCGGGCTTTATTTAGTGTCATCACACTTTTTTAGCGAGTGTGCAATCTCTTCGCAGGTTTTCTTGCATGGTTATTATTCACAGCATTCCACGGTAAATATCCCGCAGAGGGCTGGAAAACCGACATCATCAAACCTCACTGATGCCAATGCAACCATGCGCTGTCGCAGGATATTTGGTGCCTGTTCGGTAGAATGTGAGACCGGCGACTTTTTTGTTTTGACATTGCTTTAAAATCAGAGAGTTAACGCTCTTTGATTTGGATGTTTTATAGCCAATCTTTTGGTGGAAATAGAAAGGCCTATAAAGTTAAGTTTAAACAATGGGTTATGATTAGTGTGTTCCCCGCACATGCGGGGATAAACCGTTTGACAAGCTTTTAGCACAAGCGGGCGTACTGTGTTCCCCGCACATGCGGGGATAAACCGGTCATGGCAGAACGCCGGGGCCAGGCGGATGAGTGTTCCCCGCACATGCGGGGATAAACCGGCCCGATGGCTGGCGTAAACAACAGCGTCACCGTGTTCCCCGCACATGCGGGGATAAACCGAAAAAACCATGCTATTTATAATTTCATATATAGTGTTCCCCGCACATGCGGGGATAAACCGTTTACTCACTGGTCACCTCCAACTTTGCTTTGCGTGTTCCCCGCACATGCGGGGATAAACCGCGGGCTTTATCGTTAGGTTGAGTAACGATGTAGTGTTCCCCGCACGTGTGGGGATAAGAAGCGGTGTATTTAGCGCGTTGAGCAGGGCCAGGGTTAACCGGACATTATATAGCTGGAAGGGCAATCACCGGGAGGTGAGAAAAAACACCGCCATTTTATCGCCTCTCAACATCAGGGTAACAAAAAAGCCACTCTTCCGAGTGGCTTAATTATATGATTCTAATGCTAAAATTTGGTGGCCCCTGTTGGGTTTGAACCAACGACCAATCGATTATGAGAAAAAGTTACACATATTTTGCTATGGTTTCTTTTTATTCATTTTGTGGTATTTCAATAAATTATATGTTTGTGGTTACTAACGTAAAATCATGTTTATTCCCTTCTAATGACGTTATGCGGTAGCCTATAGGGAGCCTGGCTTTTTACAGACCATGTACCAAACGATTTTGATAGCGATTTTAGACATGATTTTTAACCCTGAAAGGGAGGTTGGTATCCTGGAATGGAGCCTTTTAAGTTCACCAAATCCAAAATAAGCGATCTTCCTGCGGCTCCAAAGGGCCGACAGGATGAATATTTTGATAGCCATGTAAGAGGGTTGCGCCTCAGAGTTGGGGCTACTGGCCTGAAAACGTTCTACGCCGTCAGGAAGGTTAAGGGAAAGTTTATAAGGACTGCGCTCGGGCGGTTTCCGGAGATATCCGTTGAGCAAGCCCGCACAATGGCGCTTGAAGCGCTAGGAGGGATAGGAGCGACAGGAAAGAACCCCAATGAGACAAAGAAAGAAGCGCAAAGAGCTAATGTTAGCCTCCGTGACGCAATGGAATTGTACATAAAGACGCGGGGAGATCGCCTCAAAGAAGCAACTGCAAATCAATACCGGCGTTTACTGGCTAATTTCTCGGGTGACTGGCTGGACAGGCCAATAGCAAACATATCACGAGATGATACTCAGAACAGACATAAAGCCATTACAGAAGGATCTGTCTGGTTCGGAACTGAATTATCAAAATTACGTAAAGGCGTTGGCACAGGCAGTAAAGCGCAGGCAGATTTATGGGGACGAGCATTAAGGGCGGTCTATAATTTTTCCTACGATAATTATCGTGGCAATGACGGGGTGAAGCTATTACCAGAACCGCCAACAATTGCATTAAGCACAAAACGTCAGTGGCATGGCTTGGTAAGAAAAAATACCCGTATACGGAATCATGAATTAGGGCGATGGTTCAGAGCCGTCAAGGCAGTCAGAGAAGAAGCGGAGATTAATCGCGATGACTACATTGCTGCAATTTGTGATGCACTTGATATGGCTTTATTTACGGGCCTCCGTCGTGGTGAAGTATTCGGTTTAGAATGGGAAAGAGTTAATATTGATGGGCGATATTTTTGGATAGATAAGACTAAAAATGGTGAACCGCTGGAGCTTCCATTAACTAATACACTATTATCAATTATTAAACGTAGATTGAAGTATAGAAATGATGGGGATATTTATGTTTTTACGGCAGCGAAAGGCGGTAAAATAACTGACCCTCGCAGAGCCATTGATAAAATAGTAGATAAAACAAAAGAATTTGCTACTGATGGCGAGAAACCAATTGAGTTCACCTGTCATGATGCGAGAAGAACATTTGCTACATTAGCTGAATTGAGCGGGGTTGGAACATATGTACTTAAATGTTTGATGAATCATAAAACAGGAAGAACATCTGATGTTACTCAAGGTTATATTACCCTTCCTGTTGAAGAATTAATGGAGCCAGCAACAAAAATTGAAATGAACATTCTCAGAATTGCAGGGATGGAGTCAATAAAAACGGGCGTGGAAAGTATACTGGAATCATTGACAGAGGATGATAAAAAATATCTTCTTTCTGAATTATTGAGGGAGATAAAATGAATACTTACGGTAGATGGAACAAAAAAGATGAAGAAAGGGATTATATTAACGAAACCATTAAACGGATTCTTCCAGAAGTAGAGTCCTACGGTGTTTTGTCTGCAAGTGTAATCACTATATATAATGATGCAATCACCGATGCTGTTCGGGATGGAATGTGTGTGTATAACATATATGAAAGTCTTGTGGTTTGGCTGGAGAGTATCGCATTGCGAGAGGTAAAATTCAAAATGCAACGCGTCTCCTCTGTAGTGAAGGTAAATAAAGATGATGGGAAAACATTAAATCCAGAATTGGCGTTCAAAGAACTAAAGGTTATGGCTAAAGAATATGCTGTTTCGTTTGATGAAACAGAGTTAAACATGTTTTCTATAAGTCTATATTTGAGGTCTGTTGGAATGGTACAGCAGGCCGAAAGCCTTTTGACTGTAATAACTAATAGTTTGGTCAAAAGGCTTTATGTTGATTATTTCAAGGAGCAGTTTTGCAAAAGTATATCATCATGCGTTTCTTCTGGATTATTAACTGCTCAACTTGAAGAGTTTAGCTATCAGGAGAAAACAAAGAGAGGGCCAAGAAATAAACATTATAGTGAGGTTCTTAGGGTCGTTAATCTGACGCTGGAGCAATATCCTGATATATCGACATATTCTCTTTCAAACAAATTGTCAGTCCATCTTTCTTCGTACCGAGATGCGCCATCGATTCAAACGTTAAGGCGATGGGTTCAGAGCATTCGTGATGAAAATCATCAAATTCCCCAGGAACCGTACACAAAGAGATTCAAACTTGTATTATGATAACTGATTGATTTTTAAATGCTCATTAGTTTTGTGAGTATAGTCACTTATCGTTTGTGATCTTACTATTAGCGTTATGATTCTTTTGTCTGGCTAATTTTCAATTTATCTTTTTCACCATGTTAACCAACATCCTCAAGGTGCCAAAGATGGAATTGAAAGACAGAATGACCCGTAAAGAAGCTGCTGACTATATCGGCGTAACCCCTGCAACAATGGCTAATTGGGCTTGTACCGGGAGAGTCCGACTCCCCTATTACAAAGCAGGCTTAAAGAAAGTGATCTACCTCAAAAGTGATCTCGATGAGTATCTCAAGTCCACTCGCCGCGAACAGGCGTAAATAAAAAAGCCCATCTGCATGAACAGACGGGCCAGAAACCACATGGATTAAGTACTAAACCGAGGTCATTATGACATACGCAAAAAATAATAGGAAATACCGTTTGACAACTGCGCCCTATGGATCGCAGAATCCAGACGTTGCCCCTCAATGGGCAACCGGGATTTGCAGCCCGTGCAATAGAACGGCGACGACAGACGCGCCATGCGTCTTTTTTTATGTCGCAACCAACGCCACAGAGCGCCATTTTATGGCGTGGTGTTACGTATCCGGTACAGGTTTGAATCGCTCTTTCCTGCACCTTTCGTTACACTATGCCCCCTTGTCAATGGTAGCTCAGGCGGGGCAGCTTTCGGGCTGGCCGGTTCTCGTTCTAGCCGGTACTGCAAACCTCGTCTGGGCTATCGCCATCATGAAGATTTGCAGCTTCGGCGATAGCATAATTTGCTATAGAACGGAGGCCGCTAATATGGCTACTACCCCAATTCATTCACATCCTCAGTTTGTCTGGCTTTTTCTCGCTGTACGCCGTTCTGACGTGTCGGCTAAACCCCACCGCGAGGAAGTCACCGCCCCTGATTTCATGAGCGCACGACGCACTATAGCGCGTGATTTTGTTGCCTCCTTTGCTGGCCGTCTGCCGGTTCGTGAGGTGGCTCATGTTTAAACTGCTTATCACCCTGATTAATCACGAAGCTGGCGACCGGCGCGAACTGGTTCACAATGGCCGCTATAAAACCCGCGAAGCTGCATGGAATGACGCGCAGAAAATGGCGTATATCCATAAGAATGCCACCGGCACCGTAACGCATGAATGTATTGTGAAAATTGCGGAGGCCGGAAATGTATAAACTTTTCATTACCTGCCGTAACGTTATTACGGGTGAAAAACAGAATTATCAGAGCACGCAGGAATATAAATCATCCGGTAAGGCGATGAAAGCTGCCTGTAAGATAGCCGATGTTATTACCTGCAACGGAAAATATGCCGATGATAATGAATACACCGTAACGGTCGGGAAGGTGAAACATGGCTGATATCTTTCGCGGTAAAATAAAGAGGAATAAATCTTATCAGGTTTCCGGTTATGCGGTGACGCGCAAAGGTCTTACGCGCAGCGCACAGGTGACGGTTGAGGCGCTTAATCGCGATGATGCAATAATCCGGGCTACGGCTCAGTTACGCTGGGAAGGATTAACGCATTTTAAAGCGCTTAAGGTGCTGGAAATATCCACGCCATTATTCAGCATTCAACGCTGATAAACCGATAAGCAATTCAATGATTTTATGACCGTATATGGTCAGGGGGTCTTATGTCTCAAATTAATACAAGTGTGAATGAAAAACAGACTAACCGTCGTCAACCATATAACCGTGATTATTGCTGGTTGTTCTCTGAGGACAGTAATGATCGCCTCGAAAAAGTAATTGATATTACCGGAATGGTTGAAACACTTCTTGACGCCAAAGCTGAAATGAAGTGCGACAATGCAATTCTTGCAAAGCAAATGGGAAGCCTTTTCTCCATTCTCTACGGGGAGCTTCTTTCAATCAAGGCTGATTTATACGAGCCGGGCGGGATATTTTCACAAAACGATATTCAGAACGGACTTGAATTAGTCCGGGGATGCCGAACCAAAAATATTGAAGATAACGAAAATACAGACGGGAATCATTAAAACAAAAAGCGCCGTAGTGAGCGGCGCTTAATGAATTTAATTAAAAAGGTTACGGCATGAAGAATATCAAAGTATCAGAAATTAGCAAGCAGTCTGTTGGAAAGTGGGATTACATTCTGCATACTCTTGGAATAAAGTTTCCTGAAAATGGGAAGCACGGCCCCTGCCCTAAATGCGGAGGGAAAGATCGCTTTCGTTTTGATAATAAAGACGGTCGCGGAACGTGGTTCTGTAATCACTGCGGAAATGGTGATGGCATTGATATCGTGAAGCTGGTTTTTGATATTGATGCTGTACCAGCTGCGGCTCGCGTGGCTGAATGTCTGCCGTCCGCACCTGTAGGTAATGCCCCCGCCAGAAAAGAAGCTGCAAAACAGACAGCGGTAAACTGGCCTGCGCTCCTGAGCCAGTCGGTGACTGGTGAAAGTCCCTATCTGGCAGGCAAAGGGCTGGCCGGTCATGCGTCAAGACTGACAACCAGAGAACTGATGGCCGGTGGTGAAAAATACCCGTCAGGCTCCCTTATGCTGCCGGTTAAAAATACGCAGGGGAACATTACCGGGATACAGCTTATCAGCGGTAATGGCGTCAAGAACCTGATGAAATGGTCTAAATATTCCGGCTGCTTTATTCCGGTTAGCGATTTTCCGGAAGGATCGCCCGAAAAAGTCGTTATTGCAGAGGGCTACGCTACGGCTGTTTCCGTTTCGCTGCTCAGTGATGCGTGGCCGCTGGCGGCACTGTCAAAAACCAATCTCAGGGCGGCGGCAGAGGCCGTGCGGGAAAAGTGGCCTGAAACGCAGATCATTATTGCCGGTGATAATGATTTCATGGACGGCAAGCCCAATGAAGGGCGGGAAGTGGCAATCAAAGCGGCGCTCGCCGTAAAAGGCTGGGTCAGTATTCCCCCCGGCAGGGCAAAAGCAGACTGGGACGATTATCGCCGTGATTTTGGCGTCCAGCGGGCGCGGGAAGCCTTTGCGGAAGAAATGTTTAACCCCGGTGACACGGAGACCCGTCTGCCTCCCGGTTTCAGGCTGACGAAAGAATTTCTGTGGTGCGAGCGTACCCATAATGACGGGAGCGAAAGCGGCCAGATGAAACAGATAAAGATTTGCAGCCCGCTGAAAGTGACCGCCATTACCTGTGACGCAGACGGCGGTAATTTCGGGCGTCTGCTGGAGTGGGATGATTCCAACGGCTCGCGTCATGAGTGGGCCATGCCCATGACGGTACTTGCCGGAGCCGGGCAGGACTTGCGCGAGGTGCTACTTGAAAACGGTCTGCATTTTATCAGCGTGAACGGTACTGCGCGTGGGCTGTTGATGGAGTACATCGCCACTTGTCGCCCGGTGCGTAAAGTCACCTGCGTGGAGAAAACGGGCTGGTATGGCGGCTCTTACGTACTCAATGGCGAGGTGATTGGCGGCGAGGCTGGTTCGGTCATTTTTCAGGCCGCCCGGTCATCAAAAAATGATTTCAGGGTGAGCGGCGACACCCGCGAGTGGATGGAGCATGTTGGGCGCTACTGCGCAGGAAATTCCCGCCTGGTCTTTTGCGTCAGTCTGGCGTTTGCGGCTCCCCTGCTGACGCTGCTGGGGATGGGCGGGGGCGGATATCACCTCAAGGGGGAATCCACCGATGGTAAAACCACCACCATGAAGGTGGCCGCTTCCGTCTGCGGTGGCCCGGACTACTGGAAAACGTGGAGGGCGACGGGAAACGCCCTGGAGGGTATCGCGCTGCGTCGTAATGACGCCGTGCTTATGCTCGATGAAATCAGCGAGGTTGACGGCAGGGAGGCGAGTCGTATCGCCTATATGCTGGGTAACGGTCAGGGTAAGGCGAGGGCGAGAGTGGACGGAAGCCCGCGCGAACAGGCGCAGTGGACGCTGCTGTTCCTCTCCACCGGGGAGGTATCCATAGCCGAACATGCAGCGGAAGCCGGGGAACGTCGAACCGGTGCCGGGGTTGGGGTGCGAATGGTGCAAATCCCCAGCAACACGGGCCAGTTTGGTGCCTTTGAGGAGTTGCACGGATTCAGCGGGGGCAAGGCGTTTGCTGAACATCTTGAGCAGGCGAGCAGGCAATATCATGGTGCGGTATTCCGCGACTGGTTGCGCTGGCTTACCGCCAACCTCAACGCGGTAACGGAGCGGGCCAGAGCCTTACGCAAAAAATATGAGCGAACGCTTCTTCCTGAAAATGCCGGTAATCAGGTGGGCCGTGTGGTTGATCGTTTTGCCCTGCTGGCTGTTGCCGGTGAGCTGGCAACCGAAGCCGGAATCACCGGATGGGAACCCGGTGAGGCTGAGAATGCGGCCAGAAAATGCCTTGATGCATGGATACATGATCGCGGACATACCGCCAACCAGGAAGATGCCGACGCGCTGGATAAGGTGCGCAGGTTTATCACGGCCAATCAGTATGTGCGCTTTGCTGACTGGCATGACGAGAAAAACCGCCCTTCAAATATGGTGGGTTTTCGCCGGGTGGAGAAGGGCGGTAATGGTATCAGCACGGGCAAAAAAGAGGACGGTAACGACACGGCTAAAGAGAGTGGTGCCGGCAAAGAGGCGATAACAACATTTTATGTCCTTCCCAGCGGCTGGAAAGAGATTTGCGGTACGTCTGATGCAGCCAAAACAGCCCGGCTGTGCAGTGAAGCGGGCTGGCTGGATACCGGTGATGAAAAACGCCTCCAGAAAAAGGTAAGGCTCCCGGAGATCGGTTCCAAATGGGTATACGTGTTCAAAAGCGATGTTGTCGGATAAAGCCTGTCACGGGGAAATTACCATGAGTATTAAAAAACTCAGCAATGGCGGGTATGAGGTCGATCTGTATCCACGCGGGCGAAACGGTAAGCGTATCCGCAGGCGGTTCGGGAGAAAGCAGGAGGCGGTACTTTTCGAACGTTACGTGCTGGCGAACGCCGATAAAAAGGAATGGCTGGGCGCCAGCGTGGATCGCCGGACTTTAAGCGAACTGCTGAATATCTGGTGGTTGCTGCACGGGCAGGCGCAGGCAAACGGTGAGACTGAAAAGCGCCATCTGGTGAAAACCATTCAGGCGCTGGGCGATCCAGCTGTTAACCGGCTGAACAAGCGCCTAATTGCGCAGCATCGCGCCCGGCGACTGGAGGAGGGGATCAGCGCCGCGACGATCAACCGTGACATATACCGTCTGTCGGGCATGTTCAGCACGCTCATCCGGCTGGATGAGTTCATGAAAGAAAATCCCTGCAAGGGACTGGAGCCGCTGAAAGAAGCGCCGGTCGCCATGACCTACCTTACCAGAGCAGAGATCGGCCGGTTGCTGGCAATACTTGACGGCGATGAACGGTGCGTAGCCCTTTTATGCCTGAGTACAGGTGCCCGCTGGGGTGAAGCCAGCACGCTGCGTGGCGAGCAGGTAAATCACGGGCGCGTGACGTTCCTCAAAACGAAAAACGGGAAAAGGCGGACGGTTCCGGTATCGGAAGCACTTGAGAAAGAGATTAAAACCTGTGAAACAGGGCCGCTGTTCAGCGTCGATTATGATCGCTTTTGTGAGCGACTCAGGCAGGCCAAGCCCGATCTGCCGCGCGGACAGACAACGCATGTGCTGCGTCATACCTTTGCAAGCTGGTTCATGATGAACGGCGGCAACATTATCGCATTACAGCAAATTCTCGGACATGCCAGTATTCAGCAAACGATGGTTTATGCGCATCTTTCCCCCGATTACCTGCAACATGCGGTATCGCTTAACCCCCTTTGTGGCGGCATAACAATCTGATCACCTGCAGCACTGCCACAACTGGCGGTGCTCGATACCGGCAGGCAGGGTTATTTATGACAGTGCTGGCCATTAAAGCCGGTTTGCAATTGATAGGCTTACCCTTCCAGAATGAAAGTATATCGCGCGAGTATTATATTTTGGTGGGAACAGTGGGAACAGTGGGAACACGATTGATTTAAAAGAGTTTTTATTGTTCCCACTGTCTGTACCCAGGTGGGAACAGTGGGAACATGATTATAATCAATGGGTTGCAAGGGGGCTATTATATTTGTTCCCACTGGTAGATGCGTGTGGGAACAGAAATAACCCTTATATATCAACGCTGTTCCCGCTGTTCCCACTGTTCCCACCGTCTGGAGGTATATAGCAGTAAAAAAAGCAAAAAAGGGGGTAAAATAATGTCGAGTGATAGCAAAAGACTATCAATATAAAAGAGTCTTATTTCTGGCAGGCAAAAGGAGGCTATATGGTTCGAAAGTATTGTCTGACGTTATCGACGAAAAAAGCAGACAAGCGCCGCGAAATTGAGGACAACTGGTTTCACGAATGCAGGGAAAAGAAGATCCCTTTCATCACCGTTCGTCAGAAAGCTGGTAATTCCGATATTCATCATGATTACATCAATCTTCCTGTGGAATTTGACGGTACATTCTTTGATGCCAGCGGCAACAGACTGGCTGATGAAATTATCTTGATGTATCGCCGGTTTTACGCACAGGTGCCGGGAAGTAAAATGTCAGTGACAACCAGCAGTTGCGCGACGTGGTTCCGTGACGTCCCGAATGCTATTGCGCCGTCACTGGCGGAGGATCTGTTCGATCTTATCTCTCTTCGCTGCAATCAATTTGCCAGCATTCGATAATCGCTCAACATGGTGGCGTGAACCCGCCACCATGATTGTTATACAGCGCCCTGAACCCCTCTTCGTTTCTTTGCTTTTGGCCTGTTTCTGATGCATTTCATGGGTGCACAATAGTGCACAAATTTGCACAATTTTTTTGATGGTATTTATGCCCTTTCCGCCCGCTGCTGGCGTGGTCTGAGGCCGTTTTCGTGCGTGCACAAAAAAAGAGGTGTTTGTCGCGCGCAGGTGACGGGGGAACAGCCCACGCGACAGGGCGCGAGACGGTGAGCCAGTAATATTTTGCCGTCAGAATCAATGTCCGCATTGTGGGGCGCATTTCAGAACGCGAATCATGCCCGGCCTCATAATTGAGGCTACGCCCCTCACAGTGGCTTACACGCGCTGAATGAAGATGAAATTATTTTTCCACGGACTGCCCACAGGCTGGAGGAACCTCCCTGCACGGGGCGTGTGGGCTGGTGAATAATTTTGAATGGATTGCTGCAAAGATTTTTATTGCAGGCCGGATGTTGTTGTCATGCCCTGCCTGAATCATAATATCGGCGAGTTCAACTCCCACAGGGGAGCTATCATCATGTTTCGTTGTCCCTTCTGCGGCGCTATGGCCCGCACCCGTACCAGTCGCCGCCTGAGCGATCACACTATACGCCAGTATCATCAGTGCCAGAATCTGGAATGCAGTGAGAGCTTTACCACCCTGAACGCCTTTGAACGCCGGGTCAGTAGTCGTGACGCAACGGCGATGCCTCCGCCTGCGGCGGAAGGTTGAAGCGTTAAGGTGTGACGTTCCCCCGCCCGTTCCGGGCGGGGTGTTATCCTTCCCTCATGTTACCTGCCAGCACGTCACTTATCAGGGTATCAAGACTCTGATAACGGCCCGTACTGCTGTTTACCGCCTGCTCCATGCCCTGCCGGGCCAGTCTGATCACACACCCTGAATAGCTGAGCGAATGCTGTTCGCACAGCCTGCGGATCTGTTCGTCCAGTTCGTGGGGGACTCTGACCGCACGCAGTACGGATTTACCGTTTCTCGCCGGGCTGTACATGGTTTTCCTGCCTTTGTCAGTGCTCTGTGTCCGGCATTATCCGGTGATTATTTTGCCCTGTTATACAGTTTCGGGTCTGGCCTGCGGCTGACAACAAAAGCGCCGCGACATCCCTTCTGATTCTGGTGAACCATAAAGGCCATACCGGCAGGCAGAGTGCGTGCCGTGGTAACTGTATTACATCAGGAATCAGGACTATGAAAATGACACCCGAACTTACCCTACTGTCAGAGAACGCCGCGACAGTGCGCCTCGAATTTGATGAGGCATACGGCCTGCTGAAAGCGAAACAGGCCACCGTGCAAAACCTGCTGGATACCCGTCAAAAGCTGGAGGAAGAAGCGGGCAGGCAGTCTGACGGATGGGAGCAGAGTCTGCTGGCGTCCGGTGGCGTTGAAAGTGAGGACTCAGACAAAGCCACGTTGCTTGCCAGCCTGGCAAAAGAGAAGCTGGGGCGGATCTCCCCGCTGATTGATGCGGCCCGCGTGGAAGTGCTTAAGCTGCGCTATGACGCGGCTGATAAGGCCAGACGCTATGATTTTGCCTGGCGTGAACTGAGTACCGCGCTCATTCAGCCGGAGTGTGAAGCCCTGCTGAACAGCCTGCGTGACTCGCTGGTGATTGTGCGCGGTCTGTTTGCGCTTTCCCCGCTCC
Source organism: uncultured Enterobacteriaceae bacterium (assembly GCA_945271245.1). Lineage (GTDB taxonomy): Bacteria > Pseudomonadota > Gammaproteobacteria > Enterobacterales > Enterobacteriaceae > Apirhabdus > Apirhabdus apintestini. Next base: position 39,250 of record CALYPF010000008.1, read on the forward strand.
CCGCTCATGACTTCGATAACCTGCTTGGCTCGCTGGTCAGGGATATCACCCGCGAGAATAACCTCACTCCCGCCCGTGACTATCTGGCTGCGGTGGCCGACGACAGCGAAAATGCGCTTCATCTCTGGCCGGGTTCATACCCGGAGAACATGCGTAACATCATGCGCCGCTCTCCGTCTGGCGCACAGATGGCGATGGCACGTAATGACCCTGAGAAAATGCGTGCGCTTGCCGATGGCCGGGAACCTTGCAAGGGAATGGGCTGATATGGTGGGAGATAAAGCCATGAACAAAACAACAGGTATGCCGCAGCCGGTCATGCTGGCCGGTGAGAAACCCCGCGCAATGGCGACGGTTGTCACCCGCGTCATTGAAGCCCTGACCAACAAAGAAAGCGGCTCCATTGAGCTTACGTCAGACTTCGTGTCAATCAATCACAGTAGTACCAACCCGTCCCCGGTGCAGTCCGGGGCGCTGGCGGCGAACTACAGCGCGGAATTTCTGACCCGGATTAACGTCACCCCCGTGAAAGATGCCGAAGGGGAGAGCGTTATGGTGGGTTCAGGTGGATCGCTGGCCTATGTCAGCAATGGCAGTACGCGCCGGAATCCACAGACCGGGGCCGCACTGAGACCCCACCGCTACCAGTGCCAGAAGGTCAACTTTGACACCTGCATTTCATATGACGAACTGGATACGTGGGCGCATCTTGAAAATTACCCGGAACTGGCTAAGGCGGCGGTTGATCAACAGCGCAACCTCGATCGCCTGTTAATCGGTTTTAACGGTACGCACTACGCTTACCTGTCCAGCCCTGAAAAGTATCCGAAGCGTCAGGATTGCGGCGTGGGCTGGCTGGAGAAGTACCGTAAGGAAGCGCCGGAGAGGGTTATCAGCGGGCTTTCAGTTGCAGGACGCAACGAAGACGGGCGGATCTCGCACGGCGATTACGGCACCGTTGACGCCCTTGTACTGGATGGCTGGCAGTCAGCCATTACTCCGCAATACCGTATGGATCTGGTGTCGGTATGCAGCATGAATACCCTTTTCAACAAGGAGTATCCGCTTGTGAATGCCGTGTCACCCAATCAGCCAAACAAGGAATTGCTGGTCAATCAGATCCTGCTGAACAACCCGACGCTGGGCGGACTTCCCGCCGTTCCTGTGCCGCATTTTCCGGACAACGCGATACTGGTAACGTCCCTGCGAAATCTTTCCCTGTACTTCCTGAAAGGAGGCGGCAGGACGCTGGCGAAGAATGAGCTGGAATTTAATCGCCTGGCGGTTTATGAGTCGTGGAACGAAGCCTATATGGTGGAAAGATACGAGGCCGGTTGCCTGATTGATGAAATCAACTGGAATAGTGGTGATTGAAAATTGCGCAGTTAACCACGAACTGGCGATTCATGGGTGCAAATTAGTTGATTTTTATAGTGATAAATCACTTTGATATCAACACGGAGGTAGCCTATAGGTAGCCTAGAAAACACGAAGGGGTTACGATTTTTATCGTAACCCCTTGTTTTATTTGGTGGCCCCTGCTGGACTTGAACCAGCGACCAAGCGATTATGAGTCGACTGCTCTAACCACTGAGCTAAGGGGCCGAGGCGGGAGATTATAATGTAACTCGGCGGGGCAATCCAGCACCCTTGAATGCGTATGCTGTTTTTCTAAACAGCGGCTTAGTCCCGGTTTATACTGAGACGACTAAGTACAGGGAGAGCGTAATGATTGATGATATTGTCGCGCCCGGGCTGCGGGTGCTGTTTTGTGGCATTAATCCGGGAAAATCATCGGCTCATACTGGGTATCATTTTGCACATCCGGGGAACCGTTTCTGGAAAGTGATTCATTTGGCGGGCTTTACTCCGAGCCTGCTCAGACCAGCTGATGAACACCAGCTTTTAGCGTCGGACTGCGGTATTACCATGCTGGTGGCTCGGCCTACCGTTCAGGCGGGCGAGCTACAGCGCGAGGAGTTACGCTGCGGTGGTGAAGCGCTGACGAAGAAAGTCATGCGCTGGCAGCCGCAGTTGTTACCAACGGTGCAAAACTGATCCACCCCAGCGGTTGAAAACTGATCC
>CALYPF010000009.1 GCA_945271245.1 uncultured Enterobacteriaceae bacterium
CTGGATCAGTTTTCAACCGCTGGGGTGGATCAGTTTTGCACCGTTGGTAACAGATGTGATGTCGTTCCAGAATCTGACTGCGTAATACAGCCCGCTTGCCGTTTGGCTTTTTGGGGCTTTTCACCCAGTGGACTTTTACTGTCAGTTAAAAAAGCGGCATTCAAAGAGGTAACATGGGGTATTACTATGATATTAAGTGCAATAGTCCGGTACTGGCTTTCTTATGGGGAAAATACCGTCTAAAGGGATAAAAAGCCGCCTTCAGTATGAAGGCAGCCTGGTTCTGGAAGGTATCACGCAGTATTAGAAACGATAGCCAACGCCAAGGTTCCAGGTTCCTACCTGAATATCGCCCGCCGTACCGTATTCATAGCCTGCATCGATAACCCAATCCTGATAGGGGTTAAATTGTAATCCGGCACCGTAGATAAACATTGAGTCGCTGCTGGTGGTGTGTCGCACTGGCGTATTGTATTTGCTGCGCGCATAACCGTAGCCTATATCGCCGTACACGCTGGCCCAGTCGTTAATACGGTAAGTAGGGCCGGCTTTAAGTGAGAAGTAATGGTGATCGCCATGGCCTCGTCCCACGCCGTGCGAAGCGCTATCGTCGAAGGTTGCCCCGGTATAGGTAACCGCACCCATCACTCCCCACTCATCGTCAGTTTCATAACGATATTGAATCTGGGCGCCTTTCGCATCATCGCCGTGTGTGTGGTTAAAGTGGCTTTGGGCATAGTTGACAGCAACGCTGCTGTCACCGGCTGCGGCCTGAGCTGCGCCAGAAAATGCGCCTAATGTCATGGCAAGGGTCAGTGCGGATAATGGGAGAATCTTTTTCATAGTGGTCGCCTTTTGCTTTTTTATTAACGCAGCGTCCTGCTGCGATTTCATTTTGCGCGCAGGCGCGTCCTTACGTTTTGCCATTTCGTGACGAGCGTTTAGCGACAGGCGGTCTATTGACTTAAGGTTGAAGTTAGCGACGACGTTACTTTCAGCAGAAAGCGCTGCCGATAGCTATAAGAGAAAGCAGATTGAGGGAAAAGAAGGAGAGAGGCCTGCGCGGAGCGCGCCGCGCAGGCAAAGCGGTGATGATTATGGTTCGCCATACAGGCCGATTAACCGCCGCACAACGCCGTTGGTCCAGCCAAATCCATCTTGAAGCGGATATTCGCCGCCGCCGCCTTCGTGCGGACTACTGTCGGCAATATGATATTTTTCAATAAGTTTGTGACGCTGTTGATAAACCAGGTTAACGGTTTTCAACCAGCGGCGGGCGATTTCGTCGCCCAACAGATCGTGCCCGTAGCGTTTCAGCCCCTGAATAGCCATCCACTGCAGCGGCGCCCAGCCGTTTGGTTTATCCCACTGCTCGCCGGTATCATATTCTGTTGCCAGGATGCCGCCGGGGGTGAGCAAACGCGTGCGCACGGCGTCCGCGACGCGGCGCGCCTGATCGGGAGTGGCTAACTCAACGTACAGCGGCACAATACTGGCCGCTGAAAACAGCGCCGGCTGCTGACGGCGCCAGTCGTAATCGCGATAGCAGCCTTTTTCATCGTCCCACAAATAGCGCGTCATGGCGTCGCGACGCGCGGACGCTTTGGCATGGAAACGCGCCTGCTCGTCTTTTTCGCCGTTGAGCGCAGAGATATTTGCTATCGTGTTCTCCAGTTTGTACAGCAATGCATTAAGATCGACCGGAATAAATTGGGTGGTCCGAATGCTGGCGAGACGATCGGTATTGCGCAGCCAGCGCGATGAATAGTCCCAGCCGGAGGCGGCTCCTGCGCGCAGGTCTCGATATACTTCATTCGCCGGGCGCCTGGAGCGACGGGCGGTTTCGACATCTTCGCGCCAGGATTCGTCGCGGGGCGTGTCGCGATCGTCCCAATAGCGGTTAAGCAGGCTGCCGTCCGGCATACGCACTGCGTGCCGGTAAGCCTGATTCAGGGTCAGCGATTCGGCGCCGTCCATCCAAAAAGCGTATTCCTGGCGCAGGTGATCCAGATAGCGCCGGGCGCCGCGCACGCCGTCTTCTTCAAACAGCTCGACCATCAGCGCGAATACAGGCGGCTGAGAACGGCTCAGATAATAGGTCCGGTTGCCGTTAGGGATATGACCGTAGGTTTCAATCATCCATGCGAAATTATCGGCCATACAGCGCAGTAAATCGTCGCGTCCGCTTTCAGCAAGCCCCAGCATCGTAAAGTAAGAATCCCAGTAATAAGTTTCGCCAAAGCGCCCGCCGGGCACGATATAGGCCTGGGGCAGCGCCAGCAGTGAAGACCACGGAATATGATCGTGAGGTTCACGGGTCAGCACCGGCCACAGGCTGTCAATGTGTTCTTTGAGCGACATTTCAGGATCGGAAACATAGTTTTGCTTCTGTGCCTCAGGCAGCCAAAAGTGCTGCTCGACAAACTGACGCAAGTCGAATTCCGGACGGTGGCGCATACGGCGGTACCGGATAAGGACATCCAGCGGATCGAGGCGCGGCGCGCAGTCAGGGAAGGTTTTACTATCGGCAAAAATGCGTGCCGCCTGCACGTGTTCAAACAGTTCCAGATAACGATCCGCCGGCGTTAGCGCGTCCGAAGCAGGGAGCCCCTCAATGCCTTCCGGTTCGGGTTCAGCATCGCGCATCTCTTTGAGCTTAAGTTCACAGGGGTCTAACTCATAGCTCAATTCATCTTCAACGCCGAATTCCATTAACTCAGCCACATTGAATTTCTGGTTGGTCATGGCGATAGGCACCTCCGGATATCGTTGGTAAAAATAGTATTTGAGGTTTTACATTGTTTAAGCGTAGACACTTGTTTCGATCGCAGAGAACAAAGTGTGCGCAAGCTCACGCTTTCTTGGCCCCGATAATTCTGAGTTTTATGGCCGAAGGTAACATACGCTCCCACGGCCATCAGCGAATAAAACGCCAACGCCTGAAGTCAGTCATCGCGGTGGGCTTATCAGGAGGACTCATTGTTGCCAAGCAGCGTCAGTTTTGTGGACTGCGCAAGCCAGGCAAGCTCCGTATGACAGTCCTCATCTTCGTTTTTCTTCACGGCGATATCGAATTTGCGCAATATTTCTTCTTTACGCTGCTGTGAGTTTCCGGCGATACAGGACGCTAAAACCCCGATAGCCGCGCTTAGGGCATAGGCGAGATTCTCTGCATCAAGATCGACATCGTCCGTTTCAATCGCATCGAAACGGTATTGCGGGATAGCCATAGTGGCCTCCTGTTGAGTGATAAATAGGTCAACGTGTTCTGCAATTCATTACATCAACAAAAGGCCAGCAAACACGAAAATACCTTAGGAATATAGCCAATTTTCCTGGCTATGCTATTTGTAAGGAGCTACATATATTCACAGATCTGAATATATTGTGCTTATTACGCACGGTGGTTCACGGTTGATACCTGCACTGCCCGTTAAATGGGGCAATGAATAATTATCAGATTATTCAATAAACTATGAGAATAAGAGGTGTACTCTCAGCCAGAAGCTGTATTAACAGGCACATAATAAACATAGCGTTAAATAGAGTCGCTGCACGTTTGTTTTAAACGCGAACATGGTGTCAAAGATAAAAGGGGGGCTGCAAGAGGAAATTGAGTTTTTTACATTATTGCTGATGAAAAAAACTAATGAATACGAGAAATAACGTTGTGATAATAATCCGGTTTGTTTAATTGTATGACTTTAAAGATAAAAATGGAGTTAAAGCGTAATAGTTATTTCCGTTAACAACGCGACGTGCGCTTTCTCTCTTTTATAGGGCATAAATAATCTGTAATGACCAATGGAGTTTCCCTAACAAAAGGATAGTTAAAAACGTGATAGGTTGTATTTAGCCGTAGTGACTTGTTATAGTCTATTTTTCTATTCCGATAGAGAATGGATGTAATTACTTACAAAGCGAAAATCAGGGCTATTCTGAGCGGTGTTTATAGCATTATCAAAAAAGGCAATCAGTAAGCGGAGCACCGGCTATTTATGCAGAATATTTTCGCTGCGCCGATATACTATCGATGACGCTATAAAAATGCGGCGGGTTTTCAATGCCCGCCGCGCGATGAAAAGAGGTATTGATTTAGGATATCGCGTCAGCGACGTGAGCGAACGAGCTGGTAGCGACGCGTAACGTATTCCACCGGCGCGCTCCAAATATGTACCAGGCGGGTAAACGGGAACAGCAGGAAAAGTGTCATTCCCAATGCCAGATGCACGCGAAAAATATAGGCGACGCCGTCCAGGTGGGCTGAAGCGCCGCCGTGAAAAGTGACCACAGCCTGCGCCCAATTCACCAGTTTAAGCATTTCGCTGCCATCCGTATGCTGGGCAGAGAAGGGGATGGTACCTAACCCCAGCGCGCACTGGATCATTAAAAGAGACAGGATCAGGATATCCGCCGTGCTGGAAGAGGCGCGCACGCGCGGGTTAAATAGCCGTCGTTTTAAAAGTAGTAACCCACCTATTAGCGTAAGTACCCCGCAAATCCCACCCAGCCACATCGCCATTTGTTGTTTAACCGACACGGGCAGGAACGCCTGATACATCCAGTGCGGTGTCAGCATGCCCAAAAAATGGCCGACAAAAATGCCGAGGATACCAATGTGGAATAGGTTAGAGGCCAGCCGGAACCCTTTTTTATCCAGCATTTGACTGGATGAAGCCCGCCAGGTGTACTGCCCATAATCGTAGCGTACCCAGCTTCCGAGCAGGAATACCGTTCCGCATAGATAGGGATAAATATCGTAAAAAAAGACATTCAAATATTGCATCATTTGGGGCCTCCCGCAGAGAGATCCAGATATTGCGGCGCCGGGCTTTGGCTAAAGCGCCGCTGGTGCTGTTGTAACGGCGAGGAACTGCAGGACGCGCCGCTATCCTCGATGAATTTAACCTGTTCCTCTTCCCACACCGCGTCCAGCGCTTTTGGCGTATCGTCGCGCGTTTCTTTAGCAACCTGCTGCGTGACTTTGTCACTTCTTAGCGAGCTGCCTGCAAGGCGCAGCAGTGTATCAAATAGAGCGGCCCATGGCGCTTCGCGCTGCATTAAGCGCGCACCGAGTAAAGCAAGTATCGGCGCGACGTCCAGCAGCCCCTGGCGCGCCTCAGCATCAATGCGGGTACTGAGGTATTCCAGATAAAGCGGTAGATAATCAGGCAGTTCACGGCAGTCTAATTGCAACCCCGCCTGTTCATATTGCGTTAGCAAATCCACCATCGCCTGACCGCGATCGCGCGATTCCGCGTGAACGTGTTCAAACAGGAGTAGCGATGTGGCCCGACCGCGTTCGAAGACTTCACACCATTCCGCCTGTCTGTCCAGCAGCGCGCCGGCAAGATAATCTGTAGTAAATGGCATTAATTCCGGCGCATCCTGCGCCACCAGAGCTATAAGTTCTGCCCGGCATTTCCATACCTGCTCGTCGGGGTATTCCAGCAGCAGACCAATGACTTTTAGCGCCTGCATTATTCACCCTCCGCCTTGTCGGTCACTTCTGTGATATTGATGGCATCAATGCGGCTACTGTTGAACAAATTGAATTTGGTATCTGAGCCGTGGCAACCGTCGCCAAAGGTGAAGCCGCAGCCGTTGCGCTCCGGGAAGGCATCTTCTGCCATTTCACGGTGGCTGGTTGGGATAACGAAGCGGTCTTCATAATTGGCGATGGCCAGGTAGCGATACATTTCTTCTACCTGAGCGACGCTCAGGCCCACTTCTTCCAGCGCTCGTGTATCAGTAACGCCTTCTACCGTTTGCGAGCGCATGTAATGGCGCATTGCCATCATGCGTTTTAAGGCGCGCAGTACCGGGCCAGTGTCGCCAGCGCTGAGCATATTCGCCAGATACTGCACCGGAATACGCAGGCTTTCTACCGCTGGCAAAATACTGCCGTTATGCGGCAATCCGCCGGCGTCGGCGATAGACTGAATCGGCGACAGGGGGGGCACGTACCAAACCATTGGCAGGGTACGATATTCAGGATGCAGCGGCAGCGCCAGTTTCCAGTCCATCGCCATTTTATAGACCGGCGACTGCTGGGCTGCATCGATGACGTTTTGTGGAATACCCTGTTTTAATGCTTCTTCGATGACCGCCGGATCGTGTGGGTTAAGGAACACGTCGCACTGACGCTCGTAGAGATCGGTTTCATGCTCCGTGCTGGCGGCTTCTTCAATGCGATCCGCGTCGTAGAGCAGCACGCCAAGGTAACGAATGCGCCCAACGCAGGTTTCGGAGCAAACCGTCGGCTGTCCGGATTCAATACGCGGGTAGCAGAAAATGCATTTTTCTGACTTTCCGCTTTTCCAGTTAAAGTAGATTTTTTTATAAGGGCAACCGCTGATGCACATGCGCCAGCCGCGACATTTATCCTGATCGATAAGCACGATGCCGTCTTCTTCACGCTTATAAATTGCGCCGCTGGGGCAGGATGCCACGCAGCTAGGATTCAGGCAGTGTTCGCACAGGCGGGGCAGATACATCATGAAGGTATTTTCGAACTGCCCGTACATCTCTTTTTGCATGGCTTCAAAGTTACGGTCCTGCGCGCGCTTTTCAAATTCTCCGCCCAGCAGTTCTTCCCAGTTTGGCCCCCATTCCACTTTTTCCATGCGCTTACCGGTTAACAGCGAGCGGGGGCGCGCCGTCGGCAGGTGTTTTCCTTCCGGCGCGTTATGCAGCGTTTTGTAGTCGTAAGTAAATGGCTCGTAATAGTCATCAATTTGCGGTAATACCGGGTTGGCGAAAATATTGGCCAATATGCCCACTTTGCCACCGAGGCGGGGCTGCAATTTACCGTTAATTTTACGGATCCAGCCGCCCTGCCATTTTTCCTGATCTTCCCAATTCTTGGGATAACCGATGCCGGGTTTGGTCTCAACGTTATTGAACCAGGCGTATTCCATGCCTTCGCGACTGGACCACACATTTTTGCAGGTCACAGAGCAAGTGTGGCAGCCGATGCATTTGTCGAGGTTGAGCACCATGCCGACCTGTGAACGTATTTTCATGATTTGCTCTCCTGTACCTGATCCATACCTTCGTCATCCAGCCAGTTCACGTTTTTCATTTTACGTATCACAATGAACTCATCGCGGTTGGAGCCGACGGTACCGTAGTAGTTAAAGGCGTAAGCCAACTGCGCATAGCCGCCTATCATATGCGTGGGTTTTGGGCATACCCGGGTGACGGAGTTATGGATACCTCCGCGCAGTCCGGTAATCTCGGAGCCGGGTATGTTCATCAGGCGCTCCTGCGCGTGGTACATCATGGTCATGCCAGACGGAACGCGCTGGCTAACTACTGCGCGCGCCGTCAGGGCGCCGTTGGCGTTATAGGCCTCAATCCAGTCGTTATCGGCGATGCCGAGTTCTTTCGCGTCAACTTCACTCATCCATACAATGGGGCCGCCGCGCGACATGGTGAGCATGAGCAGGTTTTCGCTATAGGTGGAGTGAATGCCCCATTTTTGGTGCGGCGTCAGGAAGTTAAGCGCTTTTTCCGGGTGGCCGTTCGGCTTCACATTAAGCATGTTTTCAACGCTGCGGGTATCCACCGGCGGGCGCCACGTGACGAGACTTTCGCCGAAATCGCGCATCCACGGGTGGTCCTGGTAGAGCTGCTGGCGGCCTGACACGGTGCGCCACGGGATCAGTTCATGCACGTTGGTATAACCGGCATTATAAGAAACGTGTTCATCTTCCAGCCCGGACCAGGTGGGGCTAGAGATAATTTTACGCGGCTGGGCCTGAATATCGCGGAAGCGAATTTTTTCGTCTTCTTTTGGCAGCGCCAGATGCGTATGATCGCGCCCGGTTATCTCGCCGAGGGCTTCCCAGGCTCTGACCGCCACCTGACCGTTGGTTTCCGGTGCCAGAGTCAGGATCACCTCAGAGGCGTCAATGGCTGAATTAATCTGCGGGCGTCCGGCCGCCGGGCCTTCCGTTTTGCGGTAATTCAGCTTACCAAGTAGCTCGACCTCTTGTTCCGTCTTCCAGTTAATGCCTTTGCTGCCGTTGCCAAGTTTCTCCATTAGTGGGCCAAGCGAGGTAAAGCGCTCATAGGTCGCCGGATAATCCCGAGTAACAGCCACAATATTCGGCGCCGTTTTCCCGGGGATAAGCGGACATTCGCCTTTGCGCCAGTCCTGCACGCCGAACGGTTGAGCCAGCTCGCCCTGAGAATCATGCTGTAGCGGATGCAGCACTACGTCGGTTTCTTCGCCAAGATGGCCGACGCAGATTTCGGAAAAGCTCTTGGCGATGCCTTTGTAAATTTCCCAGTCGCTTCTGGATTCCCATGCGGGATCGACGGCGGCAGACAGCGGGTGAATAAACGGATGCATATCCGAGGTATTCATGTCGTCTTTTTCATACCAGGTGGCAGTCGGCAATACGATATCGGAGAACAAACAGGTGCTCGACATGCGGAAATCGAGCGTCACCAGCAGATCCAGCTTGCCTTCGATTGCGGCAGTTTGCCATTCCACTTCTTCAGGTTTCACGTGGTCGGTACTGCCGAGATCTTTTCCCTGAATACCGCTCTGAGTCCCCAGCAGATACTTGAGCATATATTCATGGCCTTTCCCTGAGGAACCGAGCAGGTTAGAGCGCCAGACAAACAGGTTTCGCGGGTGATTACTGCCATTATCGGGTTGTTCACAGGCGAAGCGCATCTCGCCGCTATTGAGTTGATTAACCGTGTACTCTGCTGCCGAAAGCCCCGCTTTTTGCGCCTCTGCGGCAATAGTTAGCGGGTTGACGTTAAGCTGAGGCGCTGAGGGCAGCCAGCCCATACGCTCCGCGCGCACGTTAAAATCAATCAGATGCCCGCTGTATTTGCTGCTATCGGCCAGCGGAGAGAGTAACTCCTGCGCCGTCAGTTTCTCGTAGCGCCACTGGCTGGCATGGTTATAGAAGAAGGAGGTGCTGTTCATTTGGCGCGGTGGGCGATTCCAGTCGAGGGCAAACGCCAGCGGTAGCCAGCCGTTTTGCGGGCGTAGTTTTTCCTGGCCTACATAGTGCGCCCAGCCGCCGCCGCTCTGACCAACGCAGCCGCAGAACACCAGCATGTTAATCATACCGCGGTAGTTCATGTCCATGTGGTACCAGTGGTTGACGCCGGCACCGAGGATTATCATAGAGCGTCCGTGGGTTTTATTCGCCGTATCGGCAAACTCGCGGGCGATTTGCTCAATGTGATGCGCCGGAACGCCGGTGATTTTTTCCGCCCAGGCGGGCGTGTATGCCTTAATTTGCTGGTAATCCTGAGCGGCGTTAGCGTCGTCCAGACCGCGGTCGATACCGTAATTCGCCAGCACCAGATCGTAGACGCTGACTACGCGCCCCTGTCTACCATCGGCGAGGGTGAGCGTTTTTACCGGTAGCTGATGCAGGGTAATAGGGTCCATTTCCACGCTCGGGAAGTGGGGGTTGTTATAGCCGCCAAACCAGGGGAACCCGACGGTAACCCGTTCATCCGCGTCTTCAATCAGGCTCAGGCGCAGCTCGATTTCTTTGCCATTTGCCAGCGATTCCAGGTTCCATTTGCCTTTTTCTCCCCAGCGGAAACCGATAGAGCCGTTCGGCGCGACCAGTTCGCCGTCGCTGTTATAGGCAACGGTTTTCCACTCCGGGTTGTTGGCTTCTCCCAGCCCGTCCACCAGGTCGCTGGCGCGCACCATTCGTCCCGGCTGCCAAAAGCCATCTGCGTGCTGTTCCAGCAGTACCAGCATCGGCATATCGGTATACCGGCGCGCGTAGTTGATAAAATAGTCGCTGGGGTTTTTAACGTGGAATTCATTCAAAATTACGTGGCCCATCGCCAGCGCCAGCGCGGCATCTGTACCCTGTTTTGAGGCCAGCCACTGGTCGCATAATTTCGCCACTTCCGAATAATCGGGCGTAATCGCGATGGTTTTTGTGCCTTTGTAGCGTACTTCAGTGAAAAAGTGTGCATCCGGGGTGCGGGTCTGGGGGACATTCGAGCCCCAGGCGATAATATAGCTGGAGTTGTACCAGTCAGCGGATTCCGGCACATCGGTTTGTTCACCCCAGGTCATCGGCGAGGCGGGGGGTAAATCGCAGTACCAGTCGTAGAAGCTCAGACAGGTGCCGCCCAATAAAGAAAGATAGCGGGTGCCGGCGGCGTAAGAAACCATCGACATAGCCGGGATGGGAGAAAAACCGGCGACGCGATCCGGGCCATATTTTTTGATGGTCCATACATTGGCGGCGGCAATCAACTGATTGAGTTCTTTCCAGCTCGAACGCACAAATCCGCCGCGCCCGCGGATCTCTTTATAGCTTTTGGTCTTTGCCGGATCGTCCTGAATCGATGCCCACGCTGCAACGGGGTCGCTGTGGGCTGCAAGCGCTTCGCGCCACAGGGCAATAAGGCGTTTACGCACCAGCGGGTATTTCAGGCGGTTGGCGCTGTACAAATACCAGGAGTAGCTGGCACCGCGCGGGCAGCCGCGCGGTTCATGGTTCGGCAGATCCGGGCGGGTTCGCGGATAGTCAGTTTGCTGCGTCTCCCAGGTGACCAGCCCATTTTTAACATAAATCTTCCAGCTACAGGAGCCGGTGCAGTTGACGCCGTGGGTGGAACGCACGATTTTGTCGAACTGCCAGCGCTGACGGTAGCTATCTTCCCAATCGCGGTTGGTAGTCAGTACCTGCCCGTGATCCCCGGAAAAGGTATCGCCTTTTTGTTTAAAGTAGCGAAACCTATCAAGAAGTTTACTCATGACATTTCTCCTGACGAGGAATTTCATTTCCTTGTCGTTGCTCAGCAAATTGCTTAAAGCCCACTTCTGTGGGCTAACGTGAAACTTGAGTTTTGTGCATCAATTAGCGGGTATTCAGCGTTTTTCTACCGTAAACCAGCCAGGTAATCAGTACACAGGCGATGTAGAACACCAGAAAAATCTTCATCGCACCGACCGGCGATCCTGTCATCGCCAGCGAGCTGCCGAAGGCTTTAGGAATGAAAAAACCGCCGATAGCGCCGATAGCGGAGATAAAGCCTAACGCGGCGGCGGTGTCGGTAACCGCTTCATGCTGGGCTTCTTCTTCACTACCGCCTCGCTGTTTTACGCGCTCCAGCGTCAGGCGCCGAAAGATGACGGCTATCATCTGAAACGTTGAACCGCTGCCGAGGCCGGCGGTGAGAAATAGCCCCATAAATACCGCATAGAAGGCAATAAAATTACCGCCGCCGTTAGCGTTGGGCAGCGTTAGGAAAAGCAGCCCGCTGAAGACAGCCATAAAAATGAAATTCACCAGAGTAACGCGGACTCCGCCCAGCTTATCGGAGAGCATGCCGCCGACTGAGCGCGCCAGAGCGCCAAGGAAGGGGCCAAAAAAAGCCAGCTTAAGGATTTCTACTTCAGGGAACTGAGTTTTAGCCAGCATGGCAAAACCGGCGGAGAAGCCAATAAACGAGCCGAAGGTCGCCAGATACAGTAGGCTCAGAAGCCACATATGAAGGCGTTTAAGCACCGGAAGCTGTTCGGCCACCGACGCTTTTGAGCTGGCGATATCATTCATTCCAAACCAGGCGGCAAGAGTGGCAAGCAGCAATAGTGGCACCCAGATTAGGCTTGCATTCGGCAACCACAGCGTTGAGCCATCAGCTTGCGTAACGCCATCAACGCCGAAAAAGGCAAACACCGGTAGGGTAACCACTATCGGTGCCACCAGTTGCATAACGCTCACGCCGAGGTTACCCAAACCGCCGTTAACCCCTAACGCGCTGCCCTGATGTTCCTTGGGATAAAAGAAGCTGATATTACCCATGCTGGAGGCAAAGTTGGCGCCAGCAAAGCCACACAGCAGCGCGATAATAATAAACACCCAGTACGGCGTGGCGGTATTTTGCATTGCGAAACTTAGCCAGACGCACGGGATGATGAGAATAATGGTACTCATAACCGTCCACATACGCCCGCCCAGCATGGGGACCATAAACGAATAGGGGACGCGTAAAATGGCACCCGAAAGAGCGGGCAGGGCCGTCAACATAAATAATTGATCGGTGGTGAATTGAAATCCAATCTTATTAAGATTGACCGCAACGGCGCTAAATAACATCCATACGCAAAACGCTAATAGTAAACAGGCAACTGAAATCCACAGGTTGCGTCGGGCGATGTGTTTCCCTTTACTTTCCCAGAAAGCAGGGTTTTCTGGTCGCCAATCGCTCAATAAATAGCGGTTATTTTTATCATTGATTTGAGACATAACGATCCTCACATGTACCTAAAAAATGAATCCCGTAAAAGAAACATAGAGTTACAGCAGATTATTCATACGTTATAGATAAAATAGCTGGAAAAAGGAGATGCAACTGTCGGTGTAATAAGGAGCGCTGCATTTTCCACGGTTTGCACTGTAGGGTGATTTTAAAAGCGTAGATAAAAAACCGGAGCGGGATGCTAAAGCTTCATTATTAACAGTGCGTTAATTGTTACTAATTGTAACGATGCGACGTTGGTATAGTTTTTGGATATATAACTCACTATATAGCGGTGGGCCGGGCGCTATCAGATTTGTGAAAAAAGCGAGGTGGAGCGGTCAGTCTGTATTCAGAAATCAGGGGTAAATCGTTACTGCCGTCGTCAGTTGCGTGCGAGAGTAAACGTGACTGGCTGCGCGGTGAGAAGTGTTATCTCGCGCGTAATAGGCGCGACGGCGCTATTGAAGCCTGTAACTGGTAAAATTGCCGTAATGGGCGCAACAGGGGCCGGTAAATCGACGCTTTCGAAGTTTCTCTATCGTTTCTTTGATGTCACAACAGGAAGCGTGCGCATCGATGGCTATGACGTTCGGAATGTTACGCAGCCCTGGATATCGTTCCTCAGGATATCGTCTTTTTCAATACGCCGATTAAATACAGTATTACCTATGGTCGGCCTTGCACCATTATTAAGGAGATTAAAAGGGCGGTCAGGCTGGCCCGCATCGATAGCTTTATCTAGCGGCTACCCGATGGCGATGACAGTCAAATTGGACACGGGGGCTTAAGCTTTCTTAAACGCCCTAACATTATGATATTTGACGAAGTGGCAGGCGCGCTGGATACCGCCACTGAGCGGGAGAGCCAGACCATTCTTCGTGAAATCAGCGCTGATCGCACGACATTAATCATCGCCCACCGGATTTCCTGCGTGATGGATGCGGATGAAATTCCGGTGCTTGAAAAAGGGCCGGGAGTTGAAAGAGGCTCGCATGCAAATCTACTCAGGCCGGCGGTTACTACGCCTCAATGTGGGCATCGCAGTACAGAAACGGCGCGGGTTATTAAAAGCAGAAAGAATAGCCGGCTGGCCCAGCCGCCGCAGCTGTTACTGGCCGTTACTTTCAGTCTCCGCTGCGGTAGATGGATGCACTGACGGGAAGGAGAAAGGGAGGCAATGCCTCCCAAAACGTTAAAACTGTAGCTGTACTCCGGCCTGAAGAGCATTGCTTTGGTGCCTGGCGGAAAAACCGCTGTGATAACTCAGGCTGACTGAGGCGCGGGTACCCAGTGTGGTAAGGGCTTCTATCGCTAACCGCGCGCCGTCTCGCGCCGCCGCCACGCTATCCACGGTAAAGGGCGAGGTTGCCTGCGTAAAATTAAGCGTTTTATCGCGCCGCAGCGAATTGTAACGATGCTGCCAGCCAAGTTCGCCATGCAGGGCTAGCGATCGCCCTTTGTCATATGACCACTGCCTGCCAGCCCGTACTCCAATCGTAGATAGTGTGGTTTCCATGCTTTGTTTTCCCGCACGCAGTGCGGCCGACCCGCCGCGTTCATGCACGCTTTGGCTGACAAAATCGGCCCAGGCGAGGCGGGCGAAGGGCTCCAGACTGCTCCGGTCTGCATCAGGCGCATAGCCTGTTTCTACAAATAGCTGATGCGTGCTGGCACTATAACCGGCGGCCAGACTATCCGCTTGGGCCGCATAATTTACCGAACGCGTGGTATCAATGCGGTGCCATGTGTTAGCAATCCCCGCACGTAGCAGCACGTTATCTAGCCGTTTGCCCGCATAGATGCCCGCATGATAGTTATCGCTTTTCGCGTGCCCCCGCTGGCCGCTGCGTATAACGCTGTGCGTATACCCAGTGGCCAGTCCCAGATATCCGTTTTCTTTTTCGCCCGTATCAATACCGAGTAAAATGCCGCTGGTGGATGATTTGAAACCGGAAGCGTTATGCGTACCAGAAACGTGATTTTTATCACCGGTTATTTGAACCCAGGCACCGCCGTCATTCTCACGGACTTCGGAAGCGTCGCTAAGACTCTGCCTGTGACGCAAGCGTGCGTTAAGCGTATCGCGCACTATACCGGCGTTATCTAATAACGCAGAGGCAGTGGCTGCATGCAGCTCACCGGACAACTGGCTAAATGCCCGGCGCGCCGCGGCCGTGGAACTATTCATCAGTATGCTTTCGTAAACCGGATGTCCGGCCGGCAATTTATCTGCCGCACTGGCGACCGCGCGTTCATTTTTCGTTGCGGCAACGAAGGCAAACGGCGTGGCGTTGCGTCCTATATTTACCGTGATGATCTCGGGCGTGTAGGCCAGCCCGGCGCCAATAAAAAGATAATAAGGAAGAACGGCGCTGAAGTGGCCGCTAATACCCTGACGGGCGGAAAGAATGGTAAATGAACGATGAGATAATGACTGAACATCCTCAAATGAAAGGAGATTGGCGCTATTATCTAACGATATAGCGACATCGCCACCGTTAATAGCGGCAGCCCCCGCGCTTTCAAGGCGGCTGCTATGTCCTGCCCGGCTAACGGCCACGCGGTAACGGGAGCCCGGCTCGAAGTTGATATTTTGCGCAACGTGAAGCGTGGCATCACTTTTGGGCGCAATGCGCCCGCCGGCTAATACACTGAGGGCACCAATACTTCCGTTACCCTGTAACGTGCCGCCACTTTGCAGGGTGACGTGAGAGGTGATACCACCGTTGATCGCCAGTGTGCCTTGGTTGACCAGGGTAGGGCCGTGATAATTACTGTTACCGGTAAGTTCCAGCGTTCCCTTACCCGTTTTGAGAAGCCCGCCGTGGCCGGAAATAGCGTTGCTCCAAATGTCATACGCGCATTCAACGCTGTTACAGGTGCGTGCCGCTGGCGTGTTGGCCTCAACGATAGCACCGTAGCCGGGAATATTGGCAATAAATAACCGGTCCTGATAAGAGCCATCAATATAGAAAGCAGACGGGATGTCTTCCTGGGTGACAAACATCCCCGGGCCGTTAATTGCGGCTCTAAGATTTAATTTCCCCCAGCCGTAGCGGGCGTCTAAGCCAGGCTCGCCTAAATCGGTTGCCGTAGTTTTAAGCACCGCCGCTATTTGGGCCGTGGTCATATAAGGAAATCGCTGCATGAGTACAGCTGCGGCGCCGCTAACGACAGGCGCGGCCATGGAGGTTCCCGACATGGTCATGTAGCCATACTGCAGAGCCAGTTCGTCATTATCCAGCGCCTGCTGAGTAATGGGACCGCCGTCAGGGGAGATGAGCCAGCCGGCTGTACTCAGAATGTCCGTGCCTGGGGCTGAGATACAGTAACTTGCCGCGTAGCCACAGGAGGTTGAGGATGCCGCTAATTCATTCTGTGGGGTTAGATTAGTAACCACTAAATAGTGAGATAAAATATCTGGAAAGAAATAGGGAAGAGAAGATTCCCCTAAAGGAACGTTATAATTATTTTCATTGCCGGCGGCGAATACAATAAGTTTATTGGCTCTGGCCGCCCGCAGCATTGCGGGAGCGCTGTTAGCATAATTATATTTAAAGGGGATTGGGCTGCGACTCATGGCCTCTATATCAGGCAGATAAGGGCCGTAAGTGTCGATATTATCCTGTAGGGTAACCTGCTCGTAATCCCAGGTACCGTTGGGTCTTTTTATAAGGTTGCCATTGCTGTCTGTATTAATATCTGGTGAAGGGCCCCAACTATTATTAATAATCCTCGCTTTGCTATTAATTATCTGTTCAGAATGATCGACGCTAGTTTGTAAATATTTGGCCGCGATGATATCTGCATCATAGGCAACGCCGTGCATGCCTATTCCGTCGCGCTTGGCCGCAGCGATACCGGCTACGTGGGTACCATGCGTACCAATTTCGAGGGTGCCATCCGGATAATCAGAATAGTTAAAGTTTTCATTTTCAAGTGAGAAAACCTGCAGCTTGCCATTAAATTCAGGATGAAAAAAGACGGCTTCGTCCAACACACCAATCGCAATGCCTTTCCCCGTATAGCCTGCGGCATAGGCATAGTCTGCGCCAATAGCGCCCAGGCCCCACAGCGCGTTAAATTCACTATCTTTTATACGCTCTGCCAGATTAGTTTCTATTGTTGATTCGGCGCCTGCGGGAGATGACGCGATTAATAATAACAGAGGAAATATTTTCTTTGGAAACTGAAATCTATACGATCCCATTATTTTCATCATGGCGCTTCCTATTGCCAAATTAAAATGACGATTGATACACTTTGATCGCCTTGTATTTATTCATATGGGTTTTCAGTAAGGTATATAATTAATCTGATTGCAGAGGTACCTCATGGTTAGCTTCAGGGAAGTGATTATCTATTAAAAGTAAGGGCAATAATTCAGTGTTTGAGGAATCTAGTGATATTTGATGAGCAGCAGAATAAAACAGTCAGCATCGCTCTGGTGTGATTATTTGCGTATTTCTTTCAAAATAAGAAAATGGCTCTGAGTCTGTTTTTGAAAAAGCTATTAATATCGATGCAATAAATGGCGGGCGGCGGACAGAAGGATTAACAGTAATACGATTGTATATCGAAGAAGAGCTGAATGCGCCCGGCGGGCGCATTCAGGTGTACGTTTAAGGTTGCGTATCAGTGCGCTGTGAGATTTCCTGCGCAGGCTCTGGCTGTGCGGTGTTTGCGACAATATTGACGCGTTTACGCACTCCGTACCAGCCTGCGATTAACACCAGCGCCAGTACCGGAATTGCCGCGATGGTGTAGGTGCCGTTCGGATAATCGAACGCCATTAATACCAGTACGGACAGCAGGAACAATAGGGTGAGCCACGAAGTGAACGGCGCACCGGGCAGCTTGAAGTGGATATCCGCCGCGCGGCCTTCTTTTATTGCTTTTCTCAATCGTAGCTGACAAACCACAATAAAAGCCCACGAGGAAATAATCCCGAGAGAGGCAATATTGAGCACTATTTCAAACACCCGGGACGGCACCAGGTAGTTCAGGAACACGCCGATAATATAGATACCGATAGTCGCCAGAATACCGGCGTAAGGGACCTGTTGGCGACTCATTTTGGACATGAACGCCGGCGCCGAGCCGCCCATGGACATGGAGCGCAAAATGCGGCCGGTGGAGTATAACCCGGAGTTCAGGCTGGAAAGCGCCGCCGTGAGCACCACGATATTCATAATGCTGCCAATGTAAGGCACGCCGAGTTTTGAGAAGAAAGTGACGAAGGGGCTTTGACCGGCCTGATAGGCATTCCAGGGCAGCAGCAACACCAAGAGCAGGATCGAGCCCACATAGAACAGGCCGATACGCCAGATAACACTGTTGATAGCCTTAGGGACCATCGTTTCTGGATTTTTGCATTCGCCCGCGGCGGTGCCGACCAGCTCAATAGCGGCGAACGCAAAAACTACGCCCTGTATCAGAACCAGCGCGGGGAGTAGCCCATGAGGGAATATGCCGCCGTTATCAGTGATGAGATGAAAACCTGTCATGTTTCCATCCAGCGGCTTTCCGGTGCCGAGAAACACGACGCCAACGATGAGAAAAATCACGATAGTCAGCACTTTAATTAGCGCGAACCAAAACTCCATTTCAGCGAACCAGCGGACGCCTATCATGTTCATGGTGCCGACGAGGCACAGGGCACCAAGGGCGAAAACCCACTGAGGTATATCACCAAATGAACCCCAATAGTGCATATAAAGCGCAACGGCGGTGATATCAACAATGCCGGTCATCGCCCAGTTTACAAAATACATCCAGCCTGCCACATAGGCGGCTTTCTCACCGAGGAATTCGCGGGCATATGAGACAAAACTACCGCTGGATGGTCGGTGCAGCACCAGCTCGCCGAGGGCGCGGAGAATAAAAAAGGAGAAAATTCCACACACTAGATAGATTAACGCCAGTGCAGGGCCAGCGGCTTGCAGACGGGCACCGGCACCAAGGAATAGCCCGGTTCCTATTGCCCCTCCAATCGCTATCATTTGGACGTGGCGATTATCCATAGCCTTGCTATAACCGGCGTCATGCGCGTTGAGCCAGCGGCGACGCGCCGCGTGTTGTTCCGCTTTATGTTTTGTCAGTTTCATGCGTTTTCCTAGAAGTTCCTGTCCGAACCTGAGGCGCACTCGCGGTGTTCCTGCCGTTAACTATTTTTTTGATGGCAGGAGTCACGATGGGACTACTCAGAGAAACCGTGTTAATTAAGACATGTAATACGGCGAAGCATCCTAACCGCAAATGCGCGCTGACGCAAAATTCAGAGGCTAAATATAGGAACAAAGTTCGTTATTTTAGAGAGAAATGCGATGTCACATGGTTAAAACCACTGTTAGTAAGCGGAAATTTAGAGGTATGATTTGGTTGTTGAGTAAATGTATAGGTAATTTCTTTGATATTGCGGCTCTGCGCCGATGATTTTAACGCCGCGCTAATGTCGAGCGGGTGCCCGCAGAGCGGCAGAGTGGATCTCTGCCGCCCGATTCAGTTTTTTCAGAGCAGCGTTATCACGCTATCTTGGGGCAGCCGTGACTTAGGAAGACCTGCGTTAAAGTCCTGTTCGCTGCTATACCCGACCGTAGCCGCAACCACGCTACGGTACCCCTGTTGTTTAAGTTCCAGTATTTCATCCAGAAGCTGCGGGTCGAAACCTTCAACCGGCGTAGCGTTAAGCCCTAACGTTGCCGCGCCCAGTAGCAGAAAACCAAGGGAGATATAAGCCTGGCGTGCCATCCACTCTTGCTGCTGACGTTCGCTACCGCTATTCAGATTAACAAAGTAACGGCGGCCTTTATCCTGAGATGCTTTTACTTCGTCGTTAATGAAACGTCCATCCTGTTGCTCCTGAGTTAACAGGGTATTCAGGTGCGCTTCGTCGATGTGCGTGCGAGTGGCGAAGATGACGGTGAGCGCCGCGTTCTGTACTTTTCCCCCGTTCAAATCACCAAAGGCGGGCTTCACCCGCGCCTTCGCGTCGGCGCTCTCAATAATAAAGAAATGCCAGGGCTGTGAATTAACGGATGAGGGGCTAAAGCGCAGTAAATCGAGCAACTGCTGACGTTGTTCCGCGCTAAGCGGGCGCATTGGATCATAGGCTTTGCTGGTGTAGCGTGTGCGAACAATGCTTTCAATATTCATTATGGCATTCCTTTCACTGTTAATGGTGGCCGGGTTTTTTGAGGACGCTGCCAGCGTAGCGTTGGTCATAGAAGCTGTCGTTATTTTACCCGTCCAGCGCTATGTTAACACCCGCGTAATGCTTAAGCGCACGTATCCGCATTTTATAGGGGAGCGGGAGGGCTGAATCAGTATGATCGTTCGCACATTTTCTATGTTCCGACGTGACAGCGTGCGATTGACGTGATAACCCTTGTTATACAGAAGTTATCTCAACAAGGAGTTGTAGCTATGTTTCCTGAATATCGAGAGCTAATAGGTAAACTAAAAGAAAGCCATCCGCGTTTTCGGGCCCTATTTGATAAGCATAACCGTCTCGATCATGACATCGCGCGGCTGGAGCAATCCGATGGACGCGGATACGACGAACACGTCGCGGCGATGAAAAAAGAGAAACTAAAAATTAAGGATGAACTTTATCGATTATTAAAAGAGGAAGATAATAATCTGGCGTGATACGGTAAACCTCGATAATTAATCGGTTAATTCAAAGGCAGGAAAAGATATTCCTGCCTTAGTGCGTTTAAAAAGGGGGGGGGGTTATATCCCAACATTTTTTAAACAAACAGAATATTGAATGTATAAATTAATCCCTCAGCGCTGAAAGTTACTTATCGCATGGCATATTTTTAGCCAGTACTATGCTAACGCAGTAGCCGTTAATTTCACTTTCATACCCGGTACTGGCATGCGTTCCACAATAATAGTTGAACGATTAGGATAGGGGGGGGGCGAAAAATTGTGGGTAGATTTCATTAAGCGCTTTACTGTACTCTGGGTCCGTTAAATAAATTATTATTTGTAATACATTATCATTACTACTTTCCGCAGCCTCCAGCGTTTTTTGTAGGTTAGTAAACATGAGAATTAATTGATTTTCAATATTGTCAGTTGACATAGTCCCATCAGGATGCATTGGTGCATGGGAAGTGAAGAGTAGCCCCGCGCCGCGTGTTATCCAGGATGAAGTATATTGTGTTTCCGGCATCGGAATATTGAGTATTACTTCTCGACTCATAAAATCACCTTTCGTCATATAAATGAATCCAGTTCCGTTAAAATGCTAATCAGCTTTCAGCCATGACGTGAGTTTACAGTCAAGTGAATAATCTCTTCGCTGTCAAATCGTTATTAATCAGCCATATGGTAAGCTCGTTAATTCTAACCATATGAATAAAATCAAGTTGGTTAAAAACAAAAAAATTAAAAATATCAGATTAATCTCTCTGTTTAAGGCGTAAGCATTGTTTAATAAAGGAAATATGCCTTAATTATATAAGGGTGAAATGTTTTTAAATTATTTATTGACAGATTGCGCGATGATCTCTAATGATTATTCAATCATGTTTTTATCTGATTACATAAGTTCGCCTTATGAACATCAAATTTACGAATGATATTTATGATACATATTCTATAGTTGGAGGTATACGTGAGCACATTAACAAAACCGTCAACCGTTCTTCCGGAATATATTATTACTTTGGATGAAACAATCTCTTTTGCGAGGAAAAACTTTAAATCATTAAGTTACATCGATAAAGCTATTGATATTATCACTAACATAGGCATTGAAAAGCGCCACTTAGTATTGCCAATAGAACTTATCTCCCGCCACTCTGGTTTTGGTTACAGAAATACGGTGTTTAATATTGAAGCTAAAAAATTGATTCCTAAAGCTATAGAAGAAGCATTACAAAATGCGGATTTATCCTCTAAAGAGATTAATGCTATTATTTATGTTTCCTGTACCGGGTTTTCAATGCCGTCTTTAACCGCATGGATGATTAACCACTTTAATTTTCCTCGTGATACGGTTCAAATTCCAATCGCACAAATGGGGTGTGCCGCAGGCGGCACTGCAATCAATCGTGCTCAGGATTTTATTGCCGCCCATCCGGGAAGTAATGTGCTCATTGTGAGCTGTGAGTTTTGCTCCCTTAGCTATCAGCCTACGGATACAAGTATTAGTAGCCTGCTCATAGATGGCCTGTTTGGAGATGCAGTAACGGCTGCGGTGGTTACTAGCGAAAATACCAGTAGCGGATTAAAATTCACCTCAAATTCTAGCTACCTGGTTCCCGATAGCGAATCATGGATTAGTTACGATATTGAAGATACAGGCTTCCATTTTCGTCTCGATAAGCGCGTACCGGGTGCGATGCTGTCATTAGCGCCGATAATGGAGAACTTTGCAAAAACTCAGGAATGGGAGATAGACAAGCTGGATTTCTATATTATTCATGCCGGCGGTCCTAGAATTCTGGAAAATATTGCAAAAACAATTAACGTTCCCTTGGATAAGTTTAAATATAGTTTTGAAACCCTGATGAACTGCGGAAATATTTCAAGCTCTGTCGTGCTGGACACTTATCGTCGCATGTGTGAAGACATTACGTCGGAAAAGAATAAAAGAGGAATTATTGCAGGGTTTGGGCCCGGCGTCACAACGGAAATGAATCTGGTAACCACTTGCTGAAAATACGGGGTGAAATATGAAGAAGTTAATGACCTATTATGATAAAGGACAAGGTTTCCCAATTATCCTTGGGCATAGCTATTTATTTTCTAAATCAATGTGGGCTCCGCAAATAGAGGCACTGTCCAGTGATTATCGAGTTATTATCCCCGACTTATGGGGGCACGGAGATTCACCCCGACTCCCTGAAACATGTACTTCACTTACCGCACTGGCGGAAGATCATTATGAGTTGATGCAACGTTTAGGTATTAATGAATTTGCGATTGTCGGATTATCCGTCGGTGGAATGTGGGGCGCTGAATTAGCCTATCGATATCCGAAAGCAGTGAAAGCTCTGGTGCTTATGGATACAGACTTGGGTGCAGAGCCGGCAGAAACGCATGAGGTTTATTTTCGAAATCTCGACACTATTGCCAGGTTAGGAAAGATCCCGCCTGAAATGTGTGAATATTTGGTTTCCCTTTTTTATACACAGAATGCTGATACTTTAAGAAAAGATCTCTACCAAAGCCTATGCAAGTTACCCACCGCCGTATTACGTGAAAGCATCGTCCCCCTTGGGCGAATTATTTTTGGTCGTCAGGATAGGCTTTCTATTTTGCGGGAAATTGCCTGCCCGTCTCTGGTAATGACGGGAGAATATGATATTCCCCGGCCTCCGGCAGAAGGCGTGCGGTTAGCTCATCGCCTTGGTTGTCAGCATATCACTATTCCCAAGGCAGCCCATATTAGTAATGTTGAAAACCCACTGGTAGTAAATCAGCATTTACGCTCTTTTTTTGCGGAAAATATTTGAGAAGGTAGGGGATCCTAAATATGCTGAATTATGGTTTTGGATTAAGTGCTGCCATACGCTGATACTGGCAGGATATAAAAGAGGACGTGGAAATGGGGTTAGATACTGGGCGCTATTTACTACGAATAGGTTGGCCTGTTGGCGAGCTTATCGCCCCGGATATTCAGTCTCTGCGTCGGTTACAGCATTTTCATTGCTGTAATATTCCCTTTGAAAATCTGGACGTTCTTTTTGAGAGGACTATTGGAGTAGATAAGGACGCATTAATACGTAAGCTGATTGAGGCAGGGCGCGGAGGGTATTGCTATGAGCTTAATGGCTTATTTTACCAGGCATTACAGGCTTTTGGGTTTCAGGTAACGTCGTTAGCGGCGCGCGTTTTAATTTCCAGACCTCAGGCGATGCCTGCGCGCACGCATCAATTACTGCGCGTCATCCTCAATGAAGACGCCTGGCTTGTCGATGTAGGTTTTGGCGGCCAAACACCCTGTGAGCCACTGCTATTGCAAGCGGATATCATTCAGACGACGCGGTGTGGCTCGTGGCGTTTATCGCAAAATCAGGATGGCTGGCTGCTCTCCGTTCTCGATAGAAATAAGTGGGCGCCGCTTTATCAATTTGATGAGCAGCAGCAGTATCTAAGTGATTTCCAAATGGCAAATCATTATGTCGCGACCTGGCCCACATCTCATTTCCGCCATCACTTGTTGGCCAGTCGCTATACCCTGGAAGGAGGGCAATATAGGTTGCTTAATTATCGCCTGACGAAGCAACTTGCTTCAGGTGAAACGCACGTTTGTACTTTGCCTAATCACATTGCGCTATGGCGATGTCTGCAGGATATCTTCAAAATAAACGTGACATCGTCACAATATGGCATTGCGTCAGACGAACTAGGCCGTGTTATGACGCATCTATTATCGTCAGGAACGCGCTAAAATATTGCGTTAACTCATTATTAGCAGGCCTTATCAGTATTAGGGCCCGTCACTATGAATGAGAATATCTTTTATTAGTTACAACATACTTATATTTTTAATTATCTCCCGAATTAACCATCGCGCTGGTTTGAAAATAACTCCGCATATTTTCTTTTCAGGTTATTGATTCTAATAATTTTTATTCGAAGCTGTCTATTGTCTGCGGCGACAGATTACTGATTCCTCGTAAAGACGCCATCGGCGCGGTTTATCTCATAGCCAGCGCCAGCGTTGCTGGCGATACTTCTCGATATACCGCTGGATTTTTTGCTATTAACGCTAATAACAGCATTCCCTTATCGCTAAGAATCGGGAATGCTGTCGCGCTATTTATTAGCGGCGTATATTATTTTTGGAAAGGGTGAGATGCAGGGCGCATTTCCGTAGCGTTCTTTTGCCAACGAGTGCGTAAATATTCCACTGCCGGAAAAAGTCTTGGAGAGTGAAGGTAGGCTTCACGAAACAAAATTGTGCCGTCAATTCCAGGCTTTTCATTGAGATCCAGCTGCCGTTTCAATTCTGCAATACCGTTCTCTTCCTGCCACTGAGGTTCATTTTGCGGCGGGCTGTCGATTTTATATAGCGCGACGCCAATATATAGCCGGGTATGCGTCGGTGCGGTTAATCGCGCCCACCAATCAACCAGCGTATCGTATCTGGCCACGCTGCGCGTGACTGGCCAGTATATTTGGGGGGCAATATAATCCAGCAGCCCTTCCTGTACCCATTGGCGCGTATCCGCATAGCCATCATCGTATGCGGTATTTCCACCGCGCGTGGTTGACCCGAACGGCGATGCGTCAGCATTGCGCCAAATCCCGGCCGGGCTAATACCGAAATCAACTTTTGGCTTTACGGCGTGTACGGCAGCTCTCACTTCACGAATTAATTGCAGCGTATTGTTCCGGCGCCATTCAGCTTTGCTGCTGAATGGCTGTCCGTATTGCCTGAATGTTGCGTCATCGTTCAGGCGCGAGTCGGGCGTTTCATAATAGAAATAGTCATCGAACTGAATACCATCTATCGAATAGTTCTGCGTTACTTCACTCACAATGTGCGCTATCCATGCCCTAACTTCGGGAACCCCTGGGTCGAGTACGAAACGATGGCTTGCTGTTCGTATCCACCCCGGGTGGCTGCGATATACGTTGTCAGGCCCGCTATTATTTGGCGCTGCCAGGGCCGTAATTGTTGCTGGCCGGGTATCCATGGAAACCCGATACGGGTTTAACCAGGCATGCACCTTCAAGCCGCGCCGATGTGCTTCTGTTAACATAAAAGCCAGTGGATCGTATCCGGGGTTTTTACCCAGAGTTCCCGTCAACGTGGCAGACCAGGGGAGCAGCGCCGAATGATAAAGCGCGCTGGCGTCAGGTTTAATTTGAAAGAAAACGGTATTAATTCCCAGGCGCACCATATTATCCAGCTTATCTGTTAGTTCCTTTTGCTGCTGCTGGATACGTTCGGCGTCGGGTAACGCAAGCGAGCTTTGCGGTGGCCAGTCCAGGCCATAAACGGTTGCCAGCCACACACCGCGCATTGGCGTTGACACTATGTGCGGCGAATCATTATTCGCGGGCGGCGCCGGAGGCGGTTTCTTAGGCTCTTTACAACCGCTTAGCCAGCACAGGCTGATTAATAAAACAATGCCAGTCCATTTTGTTGTCTGCCGCATGCCACATCCTGAGAAATTTACTGTATTGAGATGATGTCACGAGCCTTACGCGATGACCAGCTTCAAAAAATGGAGTAAGTCTGGTGAAGAGTATTTTCAGGAAGGATGATAGTTAACGGATCAGAGTAAGTCGCAGGCGATGTGGGTATAAGAAGCACGCGGGCGCATTGTCCTTTGCCGACAGAGAGTTTATGCTTTTTTAGCATAACGAGAATATTGGTTGTCTTTTTTACTCGCTGGCAGGATATGACGATATTATCCTGCAGCATAACTTACAGAACGGGCCGTCTTATTCGTTAGCAGGCTTAATAATAAATAACAATAGCGGTGCTTTTAGCTCCCCTCAATCGTAAAGACGTAAGAGTGAACCCAATGGAACAATCACAAAAAAAATCCCGCGCGCTATATATTCCTTATGCTGGCCCAGTGTTGCTGGAGTTTCCGCTGCTTAATAAAGGAAGTGCCTTTACGCCTGAAGAGCGCAGCCGCTTTAATTTGATGGGGCTACTACCAGAAGTAGTGGAGAGCATTGAAGAGCAGGCTGAGCGAGGATGGCGGCAGTTCACCGATTTCAAAACTGACATCGATAAGCATATTTATTTGCGTAATATCCAGGATACCAACGAAACGCTCTTTTACCGGCTACTGGACAATCATCTGGAAGAGATGATGCCTATTATTTATACCCCTACCGTCGGCGCAGCCTGCGAAAGGTTTTCAGAGATTTATCGCCGCGCCCGCGGGATGTTCATCTCATACCCGAACCGCCACAACATTGATGATATTTTACAAAATATCCCCACACCAAACGTAAAAGTCATCGTCGTGACCGATGGAGAACGCATTTTAGGACTTGGAGATCAGGGTATTGGCGGTATGGGGATCCCAATTGGGAAGTTGTCACTATATACCGCCTGCGGTGGAATAAGCCCCGCTTATACGTTACCTATCGTTCTTGACGTTGGCACCAACAACCAGCAGCTGCTTAACGATCCGCTGTATATGGGCTGGCGCCATCCACGAATAACCGGAGAAGAGTATTATTCCTTCGTTGGTGAGTTTATTCGCGCAGTTCAACAGCGCTGGCCGGGCATATTGTTACAATTCGAAGATTTTGCGCAAAAGAACGCCATGCCGCTTCTGGATCGCTATCGCAATGAAATTTGCTGTTTTAATGACGACATTCAGGGAACCGCTGCCGTTACGCTGGGAACATTAATTGCCGCCAGCCGTGCCGCTGGCAGTCGCCTGAGTGAGCAAAATATCGTATTTCTCGGCGCCGGATCGGCGGGCTGCGGAATAGCCGAGCAAATCATCGCCTGGATGAGAACAGAAGGCCTGAGCGATGAAGCTGCCAGGGCGCGCATCTTTATGGTCGATCGATTCGGGCTGTTAACCGATAACATGCCGAATCTACTGCCTTTTCAGGTAAAACTGGTGCAAAAAAGCGGGGAACTGGCCGGATGGGATACCCAGAATGAATCGCTATCGCTGCTGGATGTAGTACGTAATACAAAGCCGGATATTTTGATTGGTGTTTCCGGGCAGGCGGGGCTATTTACCGAAGAAATTATTCGTGAAATGCATAAACATTGCGCATCGCCTATTGTAATGCCGCTGTCTAATCCAACCTCGAGAGTGGAAGCGACGCCAGAAGATATTTTACGCTGGACAGACGGTGCTGCACTCGTGGCAACGGGCAGCCCATTCTCACCGGTGCAACTCAATGATAAGCTTTATCCTGTCGCGCAGTGCAATAATTCGTATATTTTCCCGGGGGTTGGGCTCGGCGTAATAGCGTCAGGCGCTTCGCGCGTCACAGATGAAATGATGATGGCCGCCAGCCAAACATTAGCGCTGCACTCACCGTTGGTAAAAACGGGGGAAGGGCAGGTGTTGCCGGAGCTTTCTGCTATTAAGCAGGTTTCACGCGATATTGCCTTCGCTGTCGGGGCTATGGCCCAGCAGCAGGGCGTTGCGGTGAAAACTTCCACCGAGGCGCTACAGCAGGCGATTGAAGATAATTTTTGGCACCCTGAGTACCGTAATTATCGCCGTACGTCGATTTAGTTAACGCTCAGAAAGAGATTGGCGGGGAATAAAGGCGACAGGCCCGGTGCTCGCTAAGTACGCCGGGCCACGGGCTATGCGGGGTTATCAGCGTTAGTCAGCGCCCGCCACATAGTTTCAAAGCCGGTTTCCTTAAATACGGGAGCGCGCTGGGGTTCTCGGATAGCGAAGTCGATAGTAGTCTCCGCCAGCGCTAAAAACAAACCATCTCCAAACGCTCGCAGCGGCGGCTCGCGAAAAATAGGGCGGATGCGTGATTCACAAAGCCGGTCTAACTCGGGGAACATATTAGCAACTTGCTGCTCAGTTTCTTGGGTGATTTTTCCGCTAACGGCAAGATGTCGCATGCAGGCATTGGCTAACGGATGGGTAATTTCCCAATCAATGTAGTTATCCCACACTGAATTCAACTGCTGTTTTGGCGAGGCGGCTTCAAAATCCACCTGCTGTAAAATAATGCTGCCTAAATCATGTTTTAGCCAAATGTAGAGTGCATTGAGTAAGTCATCTTTAGTGGCGAAGTAGCGAAAAAGGGTACCTTCAGCAACGCCGGCGCTGCGGGCAATAGAGGCGGTGGAAGCGCTTATACCGGCCTGTGCGATAGCTACCGTTGCCGCCTGAAGTAATGCTATGCGTTTATCTTCACTCTTAGGTCGTGCCACCCGATTTCTCTCCACAATTGTTTTGGCCTGAATTTGCGATAGCGTTTATTGCTCTTTATAATGAGTGCTTGCTCACTCATGAAGCAATGATAGTGTTATTTCATTTTGATGTATAGATGGGCGCATTGGAAACACTGGCTAGCGGTACAGTTTGATAATAACAGGAGAGGGTGATGAATATACCCGCGCAGGTCATTGAGACACTAATAGAATGGATAGACAATAATTTGCATCAGCCGCTCCGCATTGACGATATCGCGCGCCACGCCGGATATTCAAAGTGGCACCTGCAGCGTTTATTTTTGCAGTACACCGGTGAGAGCCTGGCGCGTTACATTCGGCTACGGAAATTACGCCTTGCTGCTCGCGATTTACGCACCACTAACGCCAAAGTTTTTGATATCGGGTTGAAGTATGGCTTCGATTCACAGCAAACCTTTACGCGGATCTTTACTCGCACCTATCATCTTCCACCCGGAGCTTATCGGAAAGAAGCCTGCCTGCATGAATAAACCGGTTGATATCCCGGTTTATTCATCAAATTAATTAGCGGTTTATTCCTGCGTCATTTCGACAAACTGCGCCAGCGGATCGGCCAGAGAGAAAGCCTGTGTTCTATCCTGTGGCGGAGCGATTAATTCATGAGTAATGGTTTGTTTAAGCTGTTTCGCTTCCTGTCGCGTCATACACACGCGCTGTTGCCAGGTTTCTGTATAAACCGCGCCCCATTCGCCTAAATCAACGCAGGTGACATAATCAGGCTGGCGATAGGGAAGTGGGCTAATGTGAAGTAAAGAGGCGACAGCGTTATAGCCCGCAAATTTTCCCATAGGTATCGCGTGCTGGCAGCTCATCAATGCGGTATGCCCGCTGTCATCACAGTGCGCATGCGCAATATCTCCGGCGGCATACACGGAGGACTCGCCTTCAACGCACAGCATGTCATTAACAAACAAGCGCCCCTGAGCATCGCGTTTGGCATTAATTTGGCCGGCCAGAGGGCTAGCGTTAACGCCGGCGGTAATTACGGAAGTAAAGCACGCTATGTTGCTGCCATCAGATAGTTCAACGCCGTGGCTATCAATATGTGTAACCCTACACTCTGAGCGCCACTCGACGGACTGGCACTGGCTTGCCGTTGCAATAATATTCCCTAATTCTTCACTAAATGCGGCGCCGATGCGTTTGCCGGAATCAACGACGATGATGCGGGGAAGAGCCTGTTCGCCAAACAGTTTCCGTAAACGGGAAGGCAGCTCCAGCGCAAGTTCAACGCCCGTCAAACCGCCGCCGCAAATGACTACGGTATAGGGCATTGCCGATGGAGTCATTGAGGTGCCGAAAGATCACTAAAAACTACGGGCCGGAAATTTCGGCGGTTCCGGCGTAGAACCCCAAATAACTTAGTGGGGGAGAAGGTGAGAAGAAAACGTAGCGCACTCAAAGGAAGCATGGCTTTAAGGCTAAAGCATGAACCTGCGATATTATTGCATACACTGCATTTAACATAATATACATTATGCGCATCAAAGATAAGTATGCCGAAATCTGGCGTGAATCGTTGACACTGGCCATCAACTGGCTACTATCCGATGGCAACATAAAAACACCGTTTGATGACTCATTCCTGAGACAACAAAAATCGAAAACAAGTAGTAAATTATTGCTCTCATAAGGTAAATAATAATGAATGACTTGCAAATGCATTTCCAGGCTCTGCTTAACGGTTATGAGGCTCTAGTAAAAGAGAAACATCCAGAGCAGCTCTCGCGCTGGCCTTTATTGAATGGGAAAATAGATGTAAAGTCAGGAAATTATAATCAATGCCACATCCACATATACAAACTCTATTTTCTCGCGGCCTTTTCAAAATAATAAAAATGTTCTCTAATTTCCACTTAATCATTTAAAGAATGTTATAAATAAAAATTACGGCCCTTAATCATTCATCTGCATCAACAACCGGTACAATAATGTGTGCCATCGGCGCCGCCATTACTGGTACAGGTATGCTGCTGTTTTTCTCACTGAGCGCTAACTTTCTTTAGAAAATTGAGCGCCCAATATTATCCGCAAGCCGCTCCAGCGCTGCGATACCTGCTAGCGAATTTCCTGCTGCATCCAGTTCCGGGCTCCAGACGGCAATAGACATTTCATGGGGAATAATAGCGACTATCCCTCCCCCTACGCCCGATTTCCCCGGCATCCCAACGCGCCAGGCAAACTCACCCGAATTTTCATACATCCCGCTTGTTGCCATTAAGGCATTAATTTGCCTGGTCTGTTGTTGGGTTATCACGATGTCTCCCTCGTCGGGCGCACGCCCCTGATTGGCGAGGAATAAAAAGGTTCGCGCCAGCTCCAAGCAGCTCATTTCAAGCGCGCAATAATGAAAATAGTTAAGCAGGACATCATTAACATTATTGTCAAAATTACTGAATGACTTCATTAACCACGCGATTGCGGCATTGCGCGCAGAATGCTCCAGCTCCGAGCGTGCCACGCTGGCATTATAACTAATGTCGGATTGCTGACTTAACCGGCGCACCACTTCAAGCATACGCTGGCGCGGTGCGCTTAGCCGGCTTTGCAGCATATCGCAGACAACCAGCGCGCCAGCGTTAATAAATGGATTACGCGGTTTGCCGTGCTCAAGCTCTAACTGAACCAGTGAGTTAAAGGGCTGCCCGGAGGGATCTTTACCCACCCGGCGCCAGATTTCCGCTTCATTGTAAAGCGTCATTGCCAGCACCAGGCTCAGTACCTTTGAAATCGACTGAATAGAAAAGCGCTCGTGTGCATCGCCAGCTTGCCAGGTTTGTCCGTCGACTGTACAGACGGCAATTCCCAGTTTTTCGGCAGGCACTGACACCAGCGCCGGGATATAGTTTGCTACCTGCCCCCGGCCTATAAGCGGCCTGACCTGTTCCAGTATTGCGTCCAGCAACTGATTGTTTAACTGCCCTGCCACGTTGACTCCACTCACACGGATAATTCGCATCGCAGTATACTCGCTAGCTCGCGGCTTCTCTACGAGCGTCTGCCCCGGTCCATCCATACCGTCTGTATATTACAAAATTCATGCAGCCCGAAATGAGAAAGCTCGCGCCCAAAACCGCTCTTTTTCACCCCGCCAAAAGGTACGCGGGGATCGCTTGCGCTATAGCCGTTAATAAAAACCCCGCCGCACTCAAGGCGCTCCGCCATAGATAGCGCCAGCTTTTCATTGGCGCAAAAGAGCGTGGCGGATAGGCCGAAGTCACTGTCATTGGCGAGCGCCAGCGCGTGCTCCGCGTCCCGCGCTACGCTTAACGCGGCGACCGGCCCGAATAATTCTTCACGAAATGCCGTCATTGTTGCCGTGACGTTGCCAAGAACCGTCGGCGCATAATAGAAACCGTTTCCGGTTATTTTTTCACCGCCGGTTAATAATAAAGCCCCCTGCGCCAGAGTCGACTGGACCTGATGATGCAGTTCATCACGTAAATCTTCGCGCGCGAGAGGGCCAATATCATTATCTTCAATTTCAGGATTGCCGACGCGCAAGTGGCGCACCGCAGCGACAAATTGTTCCGTAAAGCGATCGGCAATCCCCTGTTCCAGAATGAAGCGCTTGGCTGCCGCGCAGACCTGGCCGGTGTTTTGAAAGCGCCCGGCGATGGCGGCCTGTACGGCCTCGTCCAAATTGGCATCATTGAGCACGATAAAGGGATCGCTGCCGCCAAGCTCCAGTACGCATTTTTTCAAAGCGTTACTGGCCTGGGCGCCTATCGCCGCGCCGGCCTTGACGCTGCCAGTTACCGTGACCGCAGCAATGCGAGGGTCATTAATCATCTGGCTTACGCCTTTCGGTTCAGCGTTAACAATAGAAAATACGCCTTCAGGCACCCCGGCCTGATGCATGATTGCTGCGATTAACTCAGCGCATCCCATGACCGATGGCGCAGGTTTTAATAAGTATCCATTGCCGGCCAGCAGAATGGGGACTGCGCCGCGCATCACTTGCCACAGCGGGAAATTCCATGGCATTACGGCAAGTATTGTCCCGAGGGGCCGAAATGCCACGTATGCCCGCTGATTTTCAACCTGCGTTGGTTGTGGCTCCAGCATCGCCGGTCCAAACTTTGCATACTAGCGGCACAGCTGCACACATTTTTGTACTTCGGCCCGCGCTTGTTGAACAGGCTTCCCCATTTCGCGGCAAATGCAGTGCGCCAGGATATCCTGCTGCGCTTCCAGTAGATGCGCAATCGCATACAGTTTTTCCATTCGCCGTTCTATGTTGACGCCTCGCCAGTGCTGATAGCCTTGATGCGCACGCGCGAGAACATTATTGATGTGCGCGGCGCTGGCCCAGGGATAAGCGTTAAGCACTTCGCCGGTTGCAGGATTACGTGATATGGCATGGGTTTTAGGAGATGGATTCATTTTCTTCTCAGTTGGAGTGATTTGAACCGACAGTACTCTTGCCCATTTAGTATGAAAAGTGAATAATTGGCAAAAAGTTTTTCATGAAGTGAGAAAACATGGATCTGGTGCAACTGGAAATATTTAACGCCGTCGCGGACGCCGGTAGTATTAGTGCGGCGGCGCAGAAGATTCACCGGGTTCCCTCCAATCTCACGACCCGGCTGCGCCAACTGGAAACAGATTTAGGCGTAGCGCTCTTTATTCGTGAAAAGCAGCGATTACGTTTATCGCCCGCAGGCCATAATTTTCTACTCTATAGCCGACAAATTATTGCGCTGGTTGAGCATGCACGCGCGGCCATCAGCGGCGAAGCGAATATGGGAAAGTTGATACTGGGTGCGCTGGAAAGTACCGCCGCCGTGAGGATTCCGACTATCCTTGCTGAATTTAATCAGCGCTATTCGGGGATTCAACTCGATCTTTGCACCGGCCCTTCCGGAGAAATGTTTGACGGTGTGCTTGATGGCGCGCTTAGCGCGGCCTTTGTCGATGGCCCGCTGCTGCATCCTGCGCTGGAAGGTATCCCGGTTTTTGACGAAGAAATGGTTGTTATCGCAGCGAAAAGCCACCCACCAATTCTGAACGCTCAAAATGTGAATGGTGAAAATCTTTATGCTTTTCGGGCCAACTGCTCTTACCGGCGGCATTTTGAACGTTGGTTTCAGGCCAATGATGCTGTTCCGGGTCATATTCATGAGATGGAATCTTATCATGGGATGTTAGCCTGCGTGATTGCAGGTGCCGGGCTGGCTATGATGCCGCGGAGCATGCTCGAAAGTATGCCGGGTTGCCAGCAGGTGTCCTGTTGGCCTCTGGGAGCGCCCTGGCAGAATCTAACAACCTGGCTGGTTTGGCGTCGTGGTGAAAAAACTCCGCAGCTTGACAGTTTCATAAGCATATTGCCGATAAACTTCACGCCAGAATAAAATATTCCTGTCTAAGAGTTGCGCTGAGTGCTCAGTTATATGTTGGCCAGGCCAGCATATGTGTGACGTTGTAACCTGGTATTTAATAATCTTAATAGTTACATTCTACTGCCTGCCCGTCATAGTACCTCCTGGTTAATTTAAGTATCAATTGCACATAAAGTAAGAATTTATAGAGGTTTGTTTTAAATATTCTACTCTCAATATATTGAATTAAAAGAAAATATTTAAATCACCCATGATTAGGTATATGGAATCATTCCCATTTATAAGGAAAAAAAAGATTTTTTGTACTAAACAATTGTACTAGGCGCGTGCCTGGCCTTAAGATCCCGGCAACTTCTTCTCCAATTGCCGTGGCGTAGCACCTTTAATGACGATAAATCCTGTTTCGCGCAAAGTTGCGTGGCTGCGTGTGGTGATGTTATCCATCGCCGCTTTTATCTTTAATACTACGGAATTTATTCCTGTAGGGTTGCTGTCTGATATTGCAGCAAGTTTCGGTATGCAAACGGCAAAAACCGGCATAATGATCACAATTTATGCCTGGGTTGTGGCGTTGGCATCGCTCCCTTTTATGCTGATGACTGCACGTATTGAGCGTCGTAAATTATTGCTGGCGCTGTTCGCGGTATTTATCGT
Organism: uncultured Enterobacteriaceae bacterium; assembly: GCA_945271245.1. Taxonomy (GTDB): domain Bacteria; phylum Pseudomonadota; class Gammaproteobacteria; order Enterobacterales; family Enterobacteriaceae; genus Apirhabdus; species Apirhabdus apintestini. Next base: position 34,150 of record CALYPF010000009.1, read on the forward strand.
TAGCCATCTTCTTTCTTTTGTTGCCTGGAATTTTACTATTCTGGTGATTAGCCGCACGGGCGTTGCTTTCGCGCATGCCATTTTCTGGTCGATTACGGTGTCACTGGCAGTGCGTATGGCACCCGCCGGAAAACGTGCACAGGCGATGAGTTTAATTGCTACAGGCACTTCGCTGGCGATGGTATTGGGTTTGCCGCTTGGGCGCACCATAGGCCAATACTTTGGCTGGCGAACTACGTTTTTGGTTATCGGCATCGCCGCCCTTTTCACCATGCTTTCTCTAATAAAGATTTTGCCGCGCTTACCCAGCGAGCACTCTGGTTCTTTAAAGAGCTTACCGATACTTGCGCGCCGGCCCGCTTTGTTAAGCGTTTATATCTTATTAGCCACTGCTGTAACGGCACATTATACCGCCTACAGCTATATCGAACCTTTTATTCTCCAGATTGCCCGCTTAAGCGCTGAATTCGCTACTTTATTACTGCTGGTGCTAGGAGGTGCGGGAATTATCGGCAGCTTTATCTTTAGCCGGCTGGGTAACCAGCATGCTTCTCTCCTCGTCAGTGCCGCAATTGGATTGCTAACGCTCAGTTTATTAATGCTCTATCCCGCAGCCAGCGGTGGCAGTGATTATCTCGTTGCGCTTAGTGTATTCTGGGGAATGTGTACCATGATTATCACACTCGGATTGCAGGTAAAGGTATTAATATTGGCCTCTGATGCAACGGATTTGGCCATGTCACTTTTTTCAGGAATATTTAATATTGGTATCGGCGCTGGCGCACTATTAGGCAACCAGATAAGCCTGCATCTGTCGATGGCGGATATTGGCTACTGGGGCGCCATACCAGCTGCAGTTGCCCTTATTCTGTCGATTGCTATGTTCCGGCGCTGGCCGACGTTAGGGCAAGAATTCCAACCCCGACCAAAGTCAGGCGTATAACCTTCCTCACACCTCACTCTGTGCCTGGGTTTGAGAATCTGGTCAAACTCAGGCGCTATCTCTTACCCCGGATAGCCATCGTGAGCGGATGTGCCAGCCGGTCTGCCCGGCTGAGAGAGGGTGACCATCGCCTGGCCGCTCAGAAATATAGTTGCCTGTACCTATCAGCCCATAAAGTCTCAAAGCCTAATAGAAATGGGCATGCACAGTTTTTGCCGCGCTTGCCGATGATATTACTTTAGATCGTTCGGTTTTGTTGTCAGTTCAACGGGCAACGGACTTTAATAAAAAGTATGGCAGAAACGGCGGAATCTGTTTAATAAGCCAGCCTTTCTGAAACTGGAACATCATCCAGCGTTATTTCTGCCCTTTATTAACTAAGAACGCGGCTTTTTACCGTCAGCTTATCCATAAGGTATTCGCCATTTGAATATTTTAAGAAATAGGCGCAACACGGTTGGTTTTGTGGCATAAACGACTGTTATGTGAATATATATTAGATGAAAACCATATAATTATACTTATTATTAGCGCGATAAATGTATGACAAGATGTGGTTTTGGCATCTTGTGTCATCACATTTCAAGTAAGATTGACATATACTTTCTTGTGAAATAGTATCAGGCGAAATTAATATGATTGCCTGGGCAATAAGAAATGCATAGCGATTCAAGCGATTTGTTCAATCAACTAATCCCCCTGGGGCGCCTGATTTTTATGGTGAATCAGTTTAAAGATCGCTTATTAAATGACTATCTTTCCCCGCTTGATGTTACGCCTCCCCAATTTAAAGTATTGAGCGCAATTCGCTGTGAAAATGGGATTACTCCGGCGGAGTTAAGGAAACGCTTATCAGTCGATCCGGGTGCGCTAACCAGGATGTTCGAAAGACTTCACTGTAAAGGCTGGATAACCCGTCAGCCAAATCCTCTGGATGGCCGGGGATTTCTCATAATGCTGACGCCTGAGGGCGCGGATCTATGTAAGCGTTGCCATGAACTTATTGGGCAAGACTTACATCGTGAATTAACAAAGAATTTAACGGCGGTGGAAGTTGCCCAGCTTGAAGGCCTGCTCAAGAAGGTTCTACCGTAAAATAGAATGAAAATGAGGTGAGATGATGTCCAGACGTAATAATGATGCAGTAACTATCCATAGTATACTGGACTGGATTGAAGATAATCTTGAATCCCCGCTTTCGCTGGATACGGTTTCTGAGCGTTCAGGATATTCTAAATGGCATTTGCAGAGGATGTTTAAGAAAGAAACTGGTCACTCATTAGGGCAATATATTCGTCAGCGTAAATTAACGGAAATAGCCCAAAAGTTAAAAGAGAGTAATGAGCCTATTCTTTATTTGGCTGAGCGCTATGGATTTGAGTCTCAGCAAACCCTAACCCGAACTTTTAAAAACTATTTCTCGGTTCCGCCTCATAAATTTCGTGTGACAAATATACATGGCGAAGCGAAGTATCTACATCCTATAAATCGTTATGATAACTATGGCAGTTAATGTTTTCATCGCCTGCGTTATTGGGAAAGTATTTAAGCCGCAATACTAAGATGCCCTGACGGGATGCGCGTAAGGGCAGTATTTCTTCTTTAAAAGACGACCTGAGATTTTAATAAAATTATTGGTTTTCTGTATCTGACAAAATATTAGATATTGCTGCGATCACGCAGTGTAGAAAAAGTATCCGGCGAAGTGTCTTCCAGCAAAGGGGGTATTCTTCTTTTGCAAGGCTAACAATAGAATTTTTTTCTATAAAAATTGATATTTATAGTAATAATTTCCAACCATTGCAGGCTTACGGCCATGCAAAGCGATAATTTTCTCACCGGAAAAAGTTATATTAGTCTTTTTTAAGGGGGGAATTATGCGGCGATTCACGATACTAATATTATTTATTATAGTTTCATTGACCTGGGGGACAACCTGGCTGGCAATGCGTCTCACCGTGGAGACAATCCCGCCTATTTTTGCCACCGGTATTAGGTTTATTTTTGCTGCGCCACTATTGGTTATTATCGCACGAATCACTAATACGCCTTTACTTTTCCCTCGTGGGCAAAGGACTTTCCAAATATTTATTTGTCTATTTTACTTCTCCATTCCTTTTACTTTAATGATTTACGGTGAGAAATTTGTCAGCTCTGGGCTGGCAGCCATTATTTTTGCAAATATGCCAGTAGCTGTTCTTATCGCGTCTATTTTTTTTCTAAAAGAAAAGACGAATATTTATCAAATTATAGGATTAACCATAGCTCTCGCTGCGCTGGCAGGGATCTTACTCAATGAATCATCTGCGCAAAATGGGACCCACTGGCAAGGTGTTATCGCTTTAGTCGCAGCAGTAGCCATACATGCGATTATTTATACGCTATGTAAGAAAAGAAGCTGTTCTGTATCTGTTATTACTTTTAATGCACTGCCCTGCCTGTGCGCAGGAATCATTCTTACTATGGCAGGATGGTGCATTGAAACACCACAATTAACTACTTTTTCTCTACAATCATGGTTATCCGCAGCGTATTTAGGTGCATTTGCCGGAGTGTTCGGTATTCTTTGCTATTTCTTTCTCCAGCAGCAAGCCAGCGCTTTTCAGGCCTCATTAGTTTTCCTTATATTTCCTGTGATTGCTGTTAGTCTGGAATCTTATGTCTATGGCTATGCAATCTCCTTTTATTCTATGTTACTGATCCTACCTTTAGGATTAGGTATTTTTATCACGCTGGCCTCACGTAATATTAAATTATCCAAAAGCAGGGCTGCAGTAACGCAGAATTAATGCCATATGGCTGATTTCATTAATACTGTTTTCAGCCTCTCTCTATTCGTTTCATAGCCTGTCTTTTTAGTGTAGGTGGCTGAGTGTTTTGGCGATGGTGTGATTGTGGTGTTTTATGATACAACATTAAGTATGTTGTAACTATACAAGTATAAAAAAAACCGCCAGCTTCGCTGACGGTATAAACCTGCATGGATGCCTCATCATTTAAACGAGAGGTATTTATTATTGGGGGATAACCATCGTAACGTTACCGATGATTACCCGCACACTCTAGCAGTATCAATATTAACCAGAGTTAAACGTTAGCGCTATCGTTCCCGAGAACCCTACTCAACGTCGTAATCGTATCACCAACAGGGCAATGCCAAGCGCGCAGATAGCCAGCCCCAGCGAGGGAAATACAGGGATTCCTAAAATGCGCCACCCTATTTGCATCAGCCAGGGCGTAATACCTATAGCAAATGCAGCGGTCACAATAGCGATCGCCAGCGTTACCGCTGCGCGCTCCATCGCGCGGCTAAGTTTATCAATATTCGTAATATGCAATTCGCCGTGCATTTTTCCACTGCGCAGACGGTGAAGAAATAATCGCAGCGTTTGCGGAAGTGCTGTACCCGCGTTAAGCGTTTGTACACTGATGCGCTGCCACTGTCGCTGTATATTTTGCGGCTTATAGCGCTGCCCGATCATACTTTTCAGCACTGGCCGCAGCGTAGCCACGATATCAAAATGGAGATCGAGACGATGTAGAACGCCGTCTGCAGTTATTAATGCTTTAAATAGCAGCGCTAAATCAGAGGGCAGCGTTAACTGAAATTCTCGCACCATGGCCAACAAATCCGTTAACGCCTTCCCGAGTTTAATCGGAGCCTCCCCCTGCTTATCAAGAAAGTTTTGCGCAGCCATCTCGTAATGATATATGCCCAACTCCCCCGCATCAGCCCATTCAATTAGTACATTAATGATTCCTTCGCTGTCACGCCGGGCAATTGCATCAAGGAGCTCCAGTAATTGATCGCGTCGCCGCATACTCACGCGTCCAACCATGCCAAAATCAATAAAACCAATTTGGTTTCCGGTAAGCGCCATCACATTCCCGGGATGTGGGTCGGCATGGTATAAGCGATGCTGCAGCACCATTTGCATAAAGGCACGAGCTCCCTCGCGTGCCAATATCGCACCATTCAATTCGGGTTCGCAGGCAATCTCATCTGGACTGTATCCGGGCAAATAAGACTGAACCAGCAACCCGGTAGAAGTCCACTGCTGGTATATACGAGGAATTATGACTCGTGGAGAAGAAGCAAAGTTCTGCGCGATGCGCTCACAATTGCTGGCTTCCTGAGTCAAATCAAGCTCGTGGTTCAACGCGGTGGCTAAAAACTGGATTATCTGACGAGGATGATAGCGTGCCAGGTTTGCACTTTGTGCTTCCAGTGCGCCGGCAATATAAGTCAGGAGACGCAAATCGGCGCGTATCGTTTTTTGCATTCCGGGCCGCAGAACTTTAACGATCACGTCTTCACCGCTATGTAAACGGGCGCGGTAGACTTGCGCCATTGAAGCGGCCGCGAGAGGAGTACTATCAAAGCTGGCAAAAATATTCTCAGGGGCATCTTTCAGGTAGTGTTTTACCTGCCCAGCCATTTCCTCCCAGGGTAACACAGCAGCTTGACTGTGTAGTTTCTCCAGCTCTTCTGTCCATGCCGGATCGAGTAAATCAGTGCGCGTCGCTAAAATTTGCCCTAGCTTGATAAAGGTCGGCCCCAGGGTTTCCAGCGCCTGACGTAGACGCACGGGCGTGCTGCGCTGTCTACTCTCTTGATTATGCCCGCGAAGACGATTGACGAACTCAGACCAAACAGATGCGCAATATCCTGTAGACCATAACGCACCAATACGCCCGTAATTTCCGTAAGGCGAGCCCTGTCCCGGGCCGTCACAAGCACCATTTTTATCATGCGTCTATCGCTCCTGAAGCCAGCGCGTTGTTCCAGCAAATTGAGTGTATCACCGATACGATTTTTCGAAGGTAGTTATACCCCAGATTATCTTTGCCGCAGCCGGTTTTATTGTTAGATGAAGGCCAAAATATACGATAGTGAGTGAGGCAAAATATTCAACATATCCTCGATGGTTTCATTATTCTAAGGGGAAATGTAATGATGACTTATGACCGAAATCGTAACCCCTGTCAACAACGGGTAAAAAGTGATCCACTTACCGTCACCACCAACGGTCTAAT
>CALYPF010000010.1 GCA_945271245.1 uncultured Enterobacteriaceae bacterium
TTAGACCGTTGGTGGTGACGGTAAGTGGATCACTTTTTACCCGTTGTTGACAATCCGCTCCGAAAGAAGTAAATAGAGTGCTTAAATCATCTGCCAGATTCAATACTGGTGAAAATAAAAGCGCGTATTGCCAGACACAAAGCCGAGTTACGGCAAGATAAGGTTAAATTCCATTGATGCGGCGCGGAATGGCTGCATCGGGCATCCCACATTGCGACAGCATTAATGTGCAGAACGTAGGGGTGATTAATTTTGTTCTACGCGCGGGCTTGCAGCGCCTGTGAATCAAAGCCGCGCCTCGGCCCGCTTGAGGGGGAAAGATATCAGGGGGAGCCGATTGGCTCCCCCTATGTCGATAGTTTCACGCCAGAAGCGCAGCGTGCGGTCAGGCGCCGGCAGGCACCGCGTGAGCGGTATTTTTCGGCGCGCTGGCCTGATATTTTTCAATCTCTAGCTGCGCCATATGGCCGCAGTTGCCCTGCGCCAGGCTTGAAGAGCCAATGTCAAATGTCAGACAGTTGACGTTGCCGTTTTTACACAGAGAGCCGGGCGTTGCCGGATTGATAGGATCGTACCACGCGCCTTCGCTAATACGCACCACGCCCTCGCGTACATCTTCGGTCACTACGGCACCGACCAGGATTTGCCCTCGTCCATTAAAGGCGCGAATAAGATCGCCGCTGGCGATACCGCGACGCTTCGCATCCTGCGGGTTGATCCAGATTGCTTCACGGTCTGCCACGGCGTATTTTTTGCGCAGCGGCGTATTATCTAACTGCGAATGCAGGCGGTTAACCGGATGTGCGGTATTAAGCGATAGTGGGTAAGACTGCGCTTCCGGCCCTTTGTACCATTCGTGCGGCGGCATCCAGGTGGGAATGCCTGGACAATCGGCGTAGCCCATTTTTGCCACCGCGTCGGAGTAGATCTCGATTTTGCCGGACGGCGTTCCCAGCGGATTAAGCAGCGGATTTTCACGGAAATCAGCGAAGCGTACCCACTGTTTATTCGCATCAGGAACCGGGAAACGGATGTAATTATTCGACGCCCAGAACATATCAAACGGCGGGAGCGCTACGTGCGCGTTTCTCGCCTGCGCTTTCATATCGTCATACATTCCCTTCAGCCACATCATCTCATCTTTGCCTTCGGTAAAGGCATCGCGAACGCCGAGTTTTTCCGCCAGGCCGATGAAGATATCAAGGTCATTACGAGATTCATGCTGCGGCGGAACGCACTGATGCATCGGGAATACATAAAGTTGGGAATAATCACCGCCCATTTCCAGATCGTTACGCTCATAGCTGGTGGTCGCTGGTAGTACGATATCCGCGAATTTGGCGGTTGCGGTCCAGTAAGGTTCGTTGACGACGATCGTTTCAGGATGCTGCCAGGCTTTCACCAGGTTATTGGTATCCTGATGCTGGTGGAAGGTATTTCCTCCCGCCACGTACACCATTTTTACATCCGGGTAAGTTACCTTCGCACCGTTAAAGTCGATAGTTTTGCCCGGATTTGCCAGGCAATCGGCAATGCGAGCGACGGGGATTGGCGACGGGCCATTTGCCGGCGCGTTGCCTGCGGAAATGCCGGCCAGGATACCGCCTCGCGCGGTTGGACTGCCGCCGGAAGAGTAATGGTAGCTAAAGCCGAATCCGCCGCCGGGCAGGCCAATCTGGCCAAGCATGGAGGCAACGGTCACCAGTAGCCAGTGGGGCTGTTCGCCGTGATGCTGACGCTGAATCCCCCAGCCGGCCATAATCATGGTGCGGCGTTTTGCCATATCTCTTGCGAGCCTGCGAATAGTTTCAGCGTCTACGCCGCAGATATCGGCGGCCCACTGTGCGTCTTTCACGACACCGTCGTCTTCGCCGTTTATATAGGCGGCAAATTTGTCAAACCCAACGGTCCAGTTTTGCAGAAAGTCGGCATTATGTAATTTTTCGGCCATCAGCGTATGCGCGATACCGATGAGCATTGCGCTATCGGTATAAGGGCGCGGTGCAATCCATTCGGCGTTCATGTATTTAGCGCTGTCTGAATGCACCGGGTCGATGCAGATAGCGCGAATACCTTTTTCTTTCAGCGCCTGGAAGCCGGATGGTCCGACATGGTCGGGAATATTCCAGCTATTTTTCAGCGTGACCATTGGATTGCAGCCCCAGAGAATGATTTGTTCGCTGTGTTCAATGACATTTGGCCAGGCGGTTTGCTGTTCATAAACCTCCATTGAGCCTACCACGTGCGACATGATCACCTGCGCCGCGCCGGTTGAGTAGTCGCCCGAATAATCTAAACACCCGCCGCACAGGTTCATCAGCCGCTGCAGCAGAGTGCGGCTATTGTGCAGCATGCCAACGCTTTTCCAGCCGTAAGAGCCGGCGTAGATAGACTGCGGGCCGTGCTCTTTTTGCAGCCGACCGATTTGTTGACTTACCAGGGTCAGCGCCTTATCCCAGCTCACGCGTACCCATTCATCTCTGCCGCGCAGTTCCGGGCGGCAATTCAGCGGGCCGCCTTCCAGCCAGCTTTTACGCACCATAGGATATTTCACGCGGTTCGGCGCATGCACCTGATGGGGCGCTATGGTTATCAAATCATTAGGGAAAGGGTCATCCTGAATAGGCTTAGTGTCGATCATTCGTCCGTTCTGGACGATGGCTTCAAACGCGCCCCAGTGGGCGCCGGTCAGGATACCGCGCTGGGCCTGCCGCAGCGCGGTGAATTGCGGCAATGCTTCCCCAATCGCCTGCGCCAGTACTGATTTTGGCCACAGACCGGACATTAGTGACATGCCCGCCAATGCGGCGGTTCCGGTCAGGAAGCGGCGGCGGCTCATCGATATAGCGCTCTGCGTCAGTTTTTTATTATTGTTCATTTTGATGGCTCCTTATTTATTCTCTGACGAAGTTTTAGGCATATCGCTGGCGTGTTGCTGGACATACTGCGTCAGCACGCGCAATTGTTCCTGACTCAGCGATGTGCGCGGAGCCATACCTTTTACTACGCCGATCCACTGGTTGGCATTAAAGCGATCGAGCGCCGTTAGCCCGTGGCAACCGGTACAGTTGGCAGACATCATATCGGCGGCGTAACGCCAGATTTTGTCGCGATCGCCGATGAGTTGCTGCTGTGGAACCCAAATTGTCAGCGCCACCTTATGCCAGATAAGCCCGGTGTCATCATCCTTACTGGTTTCCTGTGTTTTAAGCCGGGCGCGCGCTTTTTCATCTAATAGCGCGCTCAGGATGCGTTTCCCTTTTGCCGCATAAAAGACTTCTTTGACGCCGTCCTGCTGCCAGCCGCTAACTTCGGCCTGCACCATTTCACCATCACGCGTAATGACGCGCAGTGACGTTGAAGGCATCAGATTGCCGTCATTGTGCTCAGTTTTATCTTTCGTGAGCCAGAAAGGCTGCGTAGAAATCGCGTAGAGCGTAGTGGCCGTTTTCGGCGTATGGGCCGCTGCGGAAGAGAGCTCGCTGGCACCCGCGGCGGCCAGATTGCTCATATCGGGCAGAATATGTGCGACGCCTTTATGGCAGTCAATACACGTTTGGCCTTCTTTAATCGCGACGGGATGCTGCTGACGCGCTTCTGCACTCTGCGCCAGGATGTCCATAGCCTGAAAGCTGTGACATGAGCGGCAGGTTGCCGAATCGCTAGCTTTTAATGTTTTCCAGACGCTTTGCGCCATCTCCAGCTTGTGCGCTTCATATTTTTCCGGGGTATCAATTTTCCCGGTCATTTCGCCCCAGACATCTTTCACGGCCATTATTTTTGTTTTCATGTAATCGAGTGGCTGATGCGGGACGTGGCAATCGGCGCATTCAGCGCGTATGCCGCGGGGGTTTTGAAAATGGATGCTGCCCTGATATTCCGCCAGCGGGCGCTCCATGGTATGGCAGGACACGCAAAATTCGGTATCGCTGGTTTTGTGCATAACGGTAGCCCCGCCTGCCAGCAGTGCGGCTCCCAGCAGAATTCCGACCACCAGAATCCATAGCCATCCCAATCGACGGCCAGATGAAAATTTACTCTTGCTCATAAGTTATCCCTTAAAAAATAACGGCTGCGGAAGGTCACGTTGAGTCTGGCGCAGACCAAAAACTCCATACCATTGTAAAGTATTATTATTTTATCCCCCATAGGGAGTAGATGGTTTTTTGGGGATTATCTGATTTTTTTATTCAGAAATGCCGATCCGGACAGAAATGCGCCATGAGGAATACGCAATGTTGCCCCACAGTTTGATTTCTTTGAAAAAACGGCGTTATGTAAGAATTAATAACGGTTAAATTGCGCCCGTAAGCGATAGCGGGAGTGCGCGTTGTATCAGAGGGAATATCGGGGATTAAACCTGCATATGCTCTAAAGAGAAGGTGAATCTGAGGATCTATACGCGGCGGCGTATCACACAGGCGGGGCGGTGATTTAGCTCTGGCGTGTTAGATGTAGCTCGCCGGGCGCAAATTATGCATTGGGCAAGTATCCAGAAACTGGCCCTGCGAGTGCAGGGCCGATTAATGTGAGTTATCGGGTATACATTACATCCGTTCAACGGTTTCGATGCCCAGAGTATCTAACCCTAACTTCAGCGTCTTAGCGGTCAAATGCGCCAGTTTCAGGCGGCTTTGACGAACGGCATCGTTTTCTGCGCTTAAAATAGGGCAGTGTTCATAAAAACCGGAGAACAGACCCGCCAGATCGTATAGATAAGCGCACATCACGTGCGGCGTACCGTCGCGTGCCACAATTTGTAGCGTTTCTTCAAACTGCAGCAGGCGGGCAGCCAGCGCCGCTTCACGATCGTCGCTGATATGCACCGGCGACGTTAAATCGCCTTCACTCACGCCGGCTTTACGAAATACGGAAAGCACGCGCGTATAGGCATACTGCATGTACGGTGCCGTATTCCCTTCAAAGGCCAGCATATTGTCCCAGTCAAAAATGTAATCTGTGGTACGGCTTTTTGAGAGGTCGGCATATTTGACGGCACCGATGCCGACGGTATTGGCCAGCCGTTCAAGCTCTTCAGTCGGCATATCCGGGTTCTTTTCCGCAACCAGGCGACGAGCGCGCTCCAGCGCCTCGTCCAGTAAATCGGCAAGCTTAATTGTGCCGCCGCTGCGGGTTTTAAAAGGGCGCCCGTCTTTACCCAGCATCATACCGAACATATGGTGTTCCAGCGGCACGCTTTCAGGGACATAACCGGCTTTGCGTACGATGGCCCAGGCCTGAAGTAGATGCTGGTGCTGACGTGAATCGATGTAATACAGCACCCGATCGGCATGCAATGTTTCATAACGATATTTGGCACAGGCGATATCGGTAGTCGTGTAAAGGTAACCGCCGTCTTTTTTACGTACGATAACCCCCATAGCGTCGCCTTCCTTGTTTTTAAATTCATCAAGGTAGACCACCAGCGCGCCTTCACTTTCTACCGCCAGCCCCTTAGCCTGCAGATCGGCGACGATTTCGGGCAGCATTGGGTTATAGAGGCTTTCGCCCATCACATCGTCCTGAGTCAGCGTCACATTCAGGCGGCGATAGGTGAGCTGGTTCTGCTCCATAGTGATATCTACCAGCCTGCGCCACATTTTCAGGCAATATTCGTCGCCGCCCTGTAACTTCACCACATAGCCGCGGGCGCGCTCAGCGAAGGCGGGATCTTCGTCGTAATTTTTCTTCGCTTCACGGTAAAAATTTTCCAGATCGGCAAGCGCCATATCGCCAGCATTTTCATTTTGCTGCTTTTCCAGATAGGCGATAAGCATACCAAACTGCGTCCCCCAGTCGCCGACGTGATTCGCTCGAATAACGTGATGGCCCAGAAAGGAGAGCGTCCGCACAGCGGCATCGCCAATAATAGTGGAGCGTAAATGCCCGACATGCATCTCTTTGGCTACATTCGGCGCTGAATAGTCAATCACGATGGTTTGCGGTGCTTCAACGCTGGCAACGCCGGCACGCTCGCTGGCGAAAGCGGTTTCGATATGCCCGGCGATAAAGCCTCTGTCGAGAAAAATATTAATAAATCCGGGCCCGGCGATTTCAACTTTGGCGGCAATCCCGTCTAAATCCAGATGCGCAATCGCCTGCTCAGCTAACTGTCGCGGCGCCATGCCAAGCTGTTTAGCAATCGCCATAACGCCATTTGCCTGATAGTCACCAAACTGAGGCCTGGCCGATTGCCGAACCTGAGGTTCGCAATCGGCATCAGCGCCTGCGCTTATCAAAGCCTGACGGACTTTATCTGAGAGAAGAGCCTGAATATTCACCGGGTTACCTTACTTTTAGCACGCCTTGCGCCGCTGTGCGCAGGCGTGCGCGCGTGGAAAAAACAAAGGCGAAAGTATACTGTATTTCGCGCTCAGCGTCAGCATTCGCGGCGCCTGGCGTCGGGAGAAGAAAATGGGTAGATTAAGCGGCGGATCGGCGATACCCATCGTTTAACCGCACCGGTTATATGCGGGGGCCTGGCCTGCAACGTGCGATGTCGGGTTACCGTTACCGCGTATTGGCCTATGGCTGCGGCGTTTGCCGATAAAAACCACGAGCATCACCTAATGTCATGAAAGGAGCGTGTTATGCGCTGGGATAGTTGTCCGGAACTCCAGGATTTAGCGGTTGATTTGCCGCATTTTGAACGCGCACTTTTATCGCTAACGCGCCGTATTGGTCTCAATATCACGCCGCTATACGCCGATCATATTTCGCTGCGCTGTCATCAAAATAGTACCGCTGAGCGCTGGCGTGCGGGCCTGCTACGCTGCGGCGAATTAATGAATGAAAGCACGATCAACGGCCGGTTGATTTGTCTATTTCGCCTGCGGGAGCCGCTGTGCGTGGTGCACTGGCGCTTTACGCTAATCGAATTGCCCTGGCCGGGAGAAAAACGCTATCCACACGAAGGCTGGGAACACATTGAGATTGTACTGGAGGGCGAGCCGGGTGCATTAAATACGCGCGCGCTGAATTTGCTCAGCGATGAGGGGCTGCGCGAACCCGGTATTAGCGTGAAAATCAGCGCGCCGAAAGGGGCCGGAGAACGGCTGGAAAACCCTACATTTGCGGTTACGGACGGTAAAGTGACGATAAAATTTCATCCGTATGCGCTGGAGGATATTGTCGCCAGCGAACGTGTCCTTTCGGATGACGCATAAACTGTGTTTGTAACATTTAACTAAAACCTGCCAGATAGCGCGCGCGAGTGAGGTTACTATGGTTTTGCTGGAAATTTGTTGTTATGGCCTGGAATGTGCGGTCAACGCAGAGCGGGCCGGTGCCGACCGTATTGAATTATGTAGCGCCCCGAAAGAGGGGGGGTTAACCCCCTCCGTTGGTGTCTTACGCGGCGTGCGCCAGCGTGTATCGATTCCCGTTCATCCAATTATTCGACCGCGAGGCGGCGATTTTTGTTACACCCGCGATGAGTTTAGCGTGATGTTGGATGATATCGCTTTTGTGCGTGATGCAGGGTTCCCGGGGCTGGTTGTCGGCGCGCTTTCCGTAGACGGCGAGATTGATGTTCCACGCATGAAGCGCATTATGCAGGCGGCATCCGGAATGGCGGTGACTTTTCATCGCGCGTTCGATATGTGTCGCGATCCCCGTGCAGCAAGCGATTGTCTCGGAGAATTAGGGATTGCGCGTATTTTGACCTCCGGCCAGCAGCAGAACGCCAGCGCCGGTCTTGAATTAATCAGGGAACTAAATAAGCATTCCGGTGCTCCAATCATTATGGCCGGTGCGGGCGTGCGTCTGGCAAACCTGTCTGAGTTTATCGAAGCAGGTGTCAAAGAAGTCCACAGTTCAGCGGGGATGCAGGAACCTTCCCCAATGCGCTGGCGCCAGAGCGCTGTGTCAATGGCCTCTGGCGAAGTTGCCGACGAATACATGCGCTATCGTGTAGATCCTTCTGCGGTAGCCGCAATGAAAACCGCCCTCGCTGCGAAGTAGCGCGCAGCGACTGACCACACAGCCATTATCGCGCATCCTGTTGCCCAACAATGATGTTTGCAAGTACCAGGCCCCGGGTTTTCCGGGGCTTTTTTCTTTAATCTATTGATTCGCACCGGCTAAGCCCATTCACCCGGCAGCCGCAGCGTTTGGTGGCGCAGTGGCTCATTGAGCACCGCTCTGCTCAATTCGCAGCGATCCCTGGCCGCATCTTCGATATACCGTTTCTCATAAACTGGATTATTCGATAACACCACCGGTCGTTCATCCTGCATCTGTAATCGTTTAACGTGAAAGATACCCGTTAATCCAAAAATAGAGATGCCAGCGATGCTGAGTGGAACACTGAAATATCAACAAACGCTCTGCCGATGATATTTAGCGTGGGCGATATCTTATTGCCGATCGTGACCATTACTTTGCGTATTCACTGCAGCCCAGCCAAACAGGGTTTATGCGTGCTGCGGCATAAATTCAATAGCACGTAAAACATGGCTATAAATCGGAAGCTTCATGGGCAGTGAAGGTTACTCCGGCAGAAGGCGCCTCAATCTGAAAGCATTCATTACCAGCAGAGTGCAAATACGGCGCTGTAATACCGTCACCAGTGGGGCAAGGGATGGCGCGAGTGTTTCAATTATTATCACCGGTTCTAATAATTTCTCGCGCCTCAAAATTAATTCGTCATTCACGTATTTGCTTAATGCCTGCGGGGCAAAACCATATATGTTTGGCTATTGCCGCCAGGCGGCGATTGCTTTGCATAATTTTTTTTCATAAGCCCGGTAAAATGTAATGAAAAGGCTTTACGTACATCCTTCGCCAGAACTATAGCGTTTAATCATATTTCTGCTTAACTGTACTTTCAGTGCTATCTTATAATGTACTAATTATACAATAATGTGATATAAGAACGGGGCGTGAAGCAAATTCTACTGGTTGACGCTTTGTTTTAATTCTGCTATTTCTTACATTTTATTTCGGATAAATGGCCGATGTATAACAATGTATATTAGTAATTTGATTTTACTTGTATAACGAATAACTGTGCCTTTCTACTTTTGTAATACTTAAAATACAATAAAGGAGTTAATAATGAAGTTAAAACTGTTCACCGTAGTGATGGTTTGTATTGTACTTGCCGGTTGCACAACGCTGTATTATCGCTAAGGCATAAATAATGCGTAATGTATTAATTACTTTATGCGCGGTGAGTCTCGCAGGATGTATTAATGTGTACGGGCCAGTGAAAACCGGGATGCAAGATGCACCATCGGATATGCCCTCTGCTGGCATGAGTGCAGGCGCTCAGGCTGCCAAAATCGGTAACCGCAAACCTGATGAACTGTTTAATGCAGTAACTCAGCATTATCGGGAAAAAGGGCTGAATAGTACCGTTGAAGATAGCGGCACCGGGATTATCGCCGCCGCTGGCGACGATCCGGAGTTGAGCGCGCAGTATCTGGATTGTTCAATGTTAAGTCAGACGCAAAATATTCAGGAACACTATCGTATTGTGACGCAGGTATGGTCGGCCGGCGAGGGAAGCAATATCGCGGTTAGTGTTACGGGTGTAGCTGGCCTGACCGCGCCCGATGGAAATGACAAAGTAAAACCGGTTGAATGCAAATCTACCGGTGTTTTTGAAAGAGACTTGCTGGAGCGTCTTAAGAAATAAAGTGGATGAATATTCTACATCTGCAAATATAACTTTCATTAGGAACATACAAGGGAGTGCGATTGTGGTTATTTAATAATGAGCAATTTTCTTAATTACAATTAAGATTCCTTTATGGCTGCTATTTAATGCCGTTATTATAAATGGAATGACATGGCCATTTTGTATGACCAAGTCATTTTCATGCTATTGGTTTAGAAATATTACCCGCTTTAATTGTTATAGCTGTGCATACATTAATCAGAATATTATGCATCGGACATCCTATTAAATATATACATTAGGCGCACTTATTCCGCGTGTCACTATAGTGTAGTGACCAATAATCGCGCATAAATTATCGGGATACTAACAACCGGATATTCCACTAAGCCTGGTCTATCCGGGAGGTGCTATTATTCTGGTTTTTTGGCGATAATAATGGCGCGCTGGGGGGCCGGGTATCCTTCTCGCGTAAGGGTTGGGTCCTGGGGATTAAGAAACTCCGCCAGCGATTCGGTTTCCATCCATGTGGTACGCCGCTGCTCCTGCGTTGTTGTTACGCTGCAGTCAACGATGCGCACATCGATAAAGCCGCATTTCTCCAGCCATAATTTAATGGCCGGCGCAGAGGGAATAAACCAGACATTCCGCATTGCGGCGTAGCGCTCGCCCGGCACCAGCACGGTTTGTTCATCGCCTTCCACAACCAGCGTTTCCAGAACTAATTCGCCGCCGCTGACAAGCTGATCTTTGAGTTGCCAGAGATGATCCAGCGGGGAGCGTCGATGGTAGAGCACGCCCATTGAAAAGACAGTATCAAACGCGGCCACCGGCGGAAGTTGCTCGATACCTAAAGGCAACAAATGCGCGCGGTCGTCGCTGCCCAACAGTTTACGCACCGCTTCAAACTGACATAAAAAAAGCGGCGTGGGGTCGATACCGACGGCAAAATGCGCGCCGGCGCCAATCATTCGCCACAGGTGATAGCCGCTGCCGCAGCCCACGTCCAGAATCGTGCGCCCCGCGAGCGGCGAGAGGTGCGGCAGCACGCGCTCCCATTTAATATCCGAGCGCCATTCAGTATCAATGTCGATACCGTAAAGGGAAAATGGCCCTTTGCGCCAGGGCTTGAGGCCGTGCAGCAGGCGCGTAATGCCGGTTTTTTGGCCTTCAGATAACGGCGATGTACTTTCAGCAATAACGCCGTGCAGTAAATCCAGCCTGTATGGCGTCATCAGCGGCAGATGCTCAATGGTGTTTTGCCAGGCTTTGAACTGGCCGTGACGTGTTTCACGCTGCCACTGCGCAATTAGTGCAGGGACGGTTTCAAGCCAGGGGGCCAGAGGCGTAACGGTGATTTGCTGCCAGAAGCGGGCGAATTCAGTCATGCCGTTTCCTCAGGTTTTAGGGCGACCAGCGAAGCAAAATTAAAGCACTGAAACCACAGCCCGGAGTGGGCAAATCCTGCGAGGCGCAGCCGCCGCTGATGGACTTCGATGGAATCCGTCAGCATTACATTTTCCAGCATGCTGCGCTTTTGGCTAATTTCGAGTTCGCTGTAACCGTTCGCACGCTTAAAGTCGTGATGCATATCGAACAGAAGATCGCCAATGGTTTGATCCTCAAAACTTAATTTTTCTGAAAGCACCAGCGCACCGCCGGGTCGTAGCCCCTGATAAATGTTGTTCAAAAGTTGCTGGCGATCTTCTGGCTCTAAAAATTGAAGCGTGAAGTTAAGTACCACCAGCGACGCATTCTTAATTTCAATGTGGCGGATATCAGCTTCGATAACCTCTACCGGCGTATTGGCCTTAAATGCGCTTAAATGCCGGCGGCAGCGTTCAACCATGGCCGGAGAATTATCCACGGCGATTATCCGGCAGCCGTCATGTGCAATATTGCGACGAATGGAAAGCGTAGCTGCACCTAACGAACAGCCAAGATCGTAGATATTGCTGGAAGGCTGAACAAAGCGTTCGGTGAGCATGCCTATCATAGAAATAATGCTGGAATAACCAGGCACCGAACGTTGGATCATATCAGGAAAGACTTCTGCGACGCGTTCGTCGAACGTCCAGTCTCCCAGTTTATCTATCGGCGCTGAGAATAGCGTATCGCGGTTAGACATAGCGTAATCCGGAATATCGAAAGGGCGATATTGTGCGTTAATGGAGGACGAAAACCAACTCCCATGGCATAAACCTAAGGTTTGCAACGATCATGAGCAGCAGAGCGCCCCAGGTTGCATTCATGCCAAGCCGCCGCCAGCGGACCAGGCGATTATGAAAACCGTAATAGTGCATCAGGCGCCCGGCGATCATTAGGCCACCGCAAATATGCACCATCCAGGTTTCCGCGCCGTTCATTTCCATTAATAGCAGTAATAGAATTGCGACGGGAATATATTCTACGGCGTTGCCGTGAACGCGAATTGCGCTTTGCAATTCGGTAAATCCGCCGTCGCCGTAAGAGACGCGGTACACTCTGCGCAGGCGAACGACGTCGTAGGAAAATTTAATTAACAGTAACGCACCTAATACGGCATATAGCGCGCTAACCATAGCGTCTCCATGAAAAATCTTAATGATAGCAGCCCCATAATAGACTGCCGGGCGACAACTGTCGCTATTGCTATTCCTAAAATAGCGATGCCTGAATAGGAAATTTGGGGGCAGGCCCAAGCGAGGGAAATTGGGAAAGCAAGAGCGGCCATAGCGCATCAATTAAAGCAGGCGCGTGGGCGATATCCGGAGTATGCACGAACAGCCACGGTGAGCCTGCGCTTTCCCATTGCGCAAGTTTCTCAAGCCAGGAAGAAAAAAGTTGGGTATTCAGTGCCACATCTTCGCCACCGATAAAGCGTATTAACGGCGCACCCGCGGTGGCAATTGCATGAACCGGCAGCCGGGGCTTTTTACGCTGGGCATCCCGCAGGGCGATGCTGGAAGGAGGTGATGTGTGTACAGGGCGGCTATCCAGTATCACGCGGTTAACTTTTCTGTCACGCAGCCCGCGATTAAGCGCGCGTTCCGCTTCGCCCTTCGCGAAAAAGTCGGGATGACGCACCTCCACGCCATAGCTAAATGCCGCGGGCAGGCTATCCAGGAATTGAAACAGCGCCGGAAGATTATCGGGAGCGAACGTTGCCGGAAGCTGAAGCCAGTATTGCCCAATACGGTGCGCCAGCGGCGATAAACGGGTAAAAAACTGCTGTACTAGCGCATCGCAGTCGCGCAGCCCGGCCTGATGAGAAATAGTCGCCGGGAATTTAAAACAGAAACGAAAATTATCGCTGGTCATATCGCGCCAGCGCGCGACATGCTCTGGCGAAGGGAGTGCGTACAGCGTCGTGTTCCCTTCAACGCAGTTAAAATAACGCGCGTAGTCTGCCAGGCTGTTTATTCCCAGGCGACCCCATCCGGGGTGAGACCACTGCGGCAGGCCGAGATAAAGCACGGATTATAATGCGTTCACAATTTCATCGACGTGGCTTATCCGGGCGATGCGGGGGAAAATATGCGTCATACTGTTTTGGTGCTGTTCGGCGCTGGCGGCGCTGCAGGCATCTTCGGCAATAATCAGATTAAAACCGAGTTCCCAGGCGTGACGAGCGGTAGACTCGACGCCAATATTAGTGGAAATACCACACAAAATAATAGTTTCTATGCCCCGGCGGCGAAGCTGTAGCTCAAGTTCCGTACCGTAAAATGCGCCCCACTGGCGTTTAGTTATTTCAATATCGCTTTCGCGTGCGCCAAGCGCGACGGGATAATGCCACCACTCTTCGGGCAGCGCTTTCGCAGGGGCGGGGGCGTCTACCGGCTGTTTTAACGCATCGGCAAAGTCGGTTGACCAACCCACACGCACCAGCGCGACCGGTGAACCGATGCTGCGACATTTCTCTGCCAGACGCGCTGCGCGTGCAACCACATCTTCGGCCGCGTGCGGGCCGCCTGCGAAGGGTAAAATACCTTCCTGCAAATCGATAACAACCAGTGCGGTTTTCTGTGCATTGAGCTGTAGCATAATGACTCCGTAGACACTTTTTCTTTTGATTTAACGGCGCTACCTTACCGGTAAAACCGATAGTGTGGTTTACACTTTTTGTTAATTTTTGTGTGAATAATGCGCTGAATAGATGAAACCTGGGCCAATAAAAGAGGCGAACGCAGGCAAATTTGGAAAAAACACGCGCCGCGAACGCGCGGCTGGCGGCTTCGGGCTTATCTCAACGTTGAAATTCCAGTATAATGCCCGCCTTTTTATATCAAATGTGACAATCGACATAAAGCCGCGTCGCGGTGCCTGTTAGCAGGCTGCCAGCCCCTGCGGCAAGTTAAAGGATATCTCATGCGTACAGAATATTGCGGGCAGCTACGGTTGTCCCACGTGGGGCAGCAAGTGACGCTTTGCGGTTGGGTGAACCGCCGTCGCGATCTCGGGAGTCTCATTTTCATCGATATGCGCGATCGTGAAGGGATTGTGCAGGTATTCTTCGATCCGGATCGGGAAGAGGCATTTCAACTGGCATCCGAGCTGCGTAATGAGTTCTGTATTCAAATAACCGGCACGGTACGCGCGCGCGAGGGGCGTAACGTCAACGGCGATATGGCGACCGGCGAAGTAGAAGTGTTTGCCACTGAACTGACCATTATTAATCGTGCGGAACCGCTGCCGCTGGACTCGAATCAGGTTAATACAGAAGAAGCGCGCCTCAAGTATCGTTATCTCGACCTGCGTCGCCCTGAAATGGCCCAGCGTTTGAAAACGCGCGCGCGTATTACCAGTTTCGTTCGTCGTTTTATGGATGACCACGGCTTCCTGGATATTGAAACGCCGATGCTGACCAAAGCGACGCCGGAGGGCGCTCGTGATTACCTGGTGCCAAGCCGGGTACATAAAGGTAAATTTTATGCCTTGCCGCAGTCTCCGCAGTTATTCAAACAATTGCTGATGATGTCCGGCTTCGATCGCTATTACCAAATCGTGAAGTGTTTTCGCGATGAAGATTTGCGCGCCGACCGTCAGCCGGAATTTACCCAAATTGATGTGGAAACCTCTTTCCTGACGGCGCCGCAGGTGCGCGCAGTGATGGAAAGCATGGTGCGTCAATTATGGCAGGAAATTAAAGGCGTAGATTTAGGCCCGTTCCCCGTCATGACCTTCGCCGAAGCAGAACGCCGCTACGGCTCTGATAAACCCGATTTGCGTAACCCGATGGAATTAGTCGATGTCGCCGATCTTCTGGCGCAGATTGAATTTAAGGTTTTCTCCGGGCCGGCTAACGACCCGAAGGGGCGCGTTGCCGCGCTGCGCGTGCCCGGCGGCGCTCAACTGAGTCGTAAGCAAATTGATGATTACGGCAAGTTCGTGGAAATCTACGGCGCGAAAGGGTTAGCGTATATTAAAGTCAATCAGCGCAGTGCGGGCATTGAAGGCATTACCAGCCCGGTGGCGAAGTTTTTAGATGCAAATATCGTTGAAGCGATTCTGGTGCGCACTCAGGCAGAAGATGGCGATATTATATTCTTCGGCGCCGATAAAGCGCGCGTGGTTTCCGATGCGCTAGGCGCGCTGCGTTTGAAGCTCGGCAAGGAATTGCAACTGACCGATGAAAGCGCCTGGGCGCCGCTGTGGGTTGTCGATTTCCCCATGTTTGAAGAAGACGGCGAAGGCGGCCTGGCCGCAATGCACCATCCGTTCACCTCGCCGCGCGATATGACGGCGGCGGAGCTGCACGCCCAGCCAGAAACCGCCATTGCCAACGCTTACGATATGGTAATCAACGGTTATGAGGTGGGCGGTGGCTCCGTACGTATTCATAATACTGAGATGCAACAGACGGTATTCGCTATTCTCGGCATTAATGAACAAGAACAGCGTGAAAAATTTGGCTTTCTGTTAGATGCGCTGAAATTCGGCACGCCGCCGCACGCCGGTTTGGCCTTCGGCCTCGATCGGCTGGTAATGCTATTAACCGGCACCGATAACATTCGTGACGTTATCGCGTTCCCGAAAACCACGGCGGCCGCCTGTCTGATGACTGAAGCGCCAAGCTTTGCAAACGATGCGGCGCTGAAAGAGCTAAGTATCACCGTGGTGAAAAAAGGCGAGAACGGCTGATATGCCTTATAAGCGCCCCGTTTCGGTATTGGTAGTTATTTATGCTCAGGATACCGGGCGGGTGCTGATGCTGCAGCGGCGCGATGATCCTGCTTTCTGGCAGTCGGTTACCGGCAGCCTGGAGGCAGGCGAAAGCCCGCGGCAAACCGCGCTGCGTGAAGTCATGGAAGAGGTGGCTATCGATATTAACGGCGAGCACTTGCCGCTTATCGATTGCCAGCGCCGCGTGGATTTTGAAATCTTTGCGCATTTGCGCCATCGCTACGCGCCGGGAGTGCAGCGAAATACCGAATCCTGGTTTTTGCTGGCATTACCCCACGAGCGCCCGGTTACCCTTAGTGAACACCTGGCGTGGAGGTGGCTCGATGCCCGGGAAGCCGCAGCGCTTACCCGTTCATGGAGTAACCGGCAGGCGATAGAAGAATATGTGATTAATTGCGCCTGTAATGGCGATTCTGGAGAGAAATATGGCAGGCCACAGTAAATGGGCTAACACCAAACATCGTAAAGCGGCGCAGGATGCTAAGCGCGGCAAGATCTTTACCAAAATTATTCGTGAACTGGTGACCGCCGCGCGTTTGGGCGGCGGTGACATCGCGTCCAATCCCAGGCTGCGGGCAGCCGTAGATAAAGCGCTGTCTAACAATATGACGCGTGATACCCTTAATCGTGCGATTCAGCGCGGGGTGGGCGGTGATGACGATGCGAATATGGAAACCATCATCTATGAAGGCTACGGCCCTGGCGGTACGGCGGTGATGGTTGAGTGCCTGAGCGATAACCGTAATCGCACCGTTGCTGAAGTGCGCCATGCGTTTAGCAAATGCGGCGGCAATCTTGGCACAGACGGCTCGGTCGCCTATCTGTTTAGTAAAAAAGGTGTGATCTCCTTTGCGCCAGGTGCTGCGGATGAAGATGCCGTAATGGAAGCGGCGCTGGAAGCCGGCGCGGAAGACGTTATCTCTTACGACGATGGTGCTATTGATGTTTACACCGCGTGGGAAGAGATGGGCGCGGTTAAAGACGCGCTGGACGCTGCGGGGCTGAAGGCCGAAGCGGCGGAAGTGGCGATGATCCCTTCAACCAAGGCGGACATGGATGCGGAAACTGCGCCTAAACTGCTGCGGCTGATTGATATGCTGGAAGACTGCGATGATGTTCAGGAAGTTTACCACAACGGCGAAATCTCCGATGAGGTAGCGGCCACGCTGGAATAATGGTGGCTGTCATCGTTATTAGCCGTAGTGAGGATATTTGCTTCGGCGCGAAACGGGGTCCGGAGAATAAATGGCAATAATCCTTGGCATTGACCCCGGCTCCCGTATTACCGGTTATGGCGTGATTCGCCAGGAAGGGCGCCAGCTACAGTATCTGGGCAGCGGCTGCATTCGTACTCGGGTGGATGATTTACCTGCGCGGCTCAAGTTGATTTATGCAGGCGTTACGGAAATTATCACTCAGTTTCAGCCCGATTTCTTCGCCATAGAACAAGTGTTTATGGCGAAGAATGCGGATTCGGCGCTTAAACTGGGGCAGGCGCGAGGAGTGGCGATTGTCGCCGCCGTTAACGGCAGCCTGCCGGTATTCGAGTACGCAGCCCGGCAGGTGAAGCAGACCGTTGTTGGCACCGGTGCCGCGGAAAAAAGCCAGGTCCAGCATATGGTGCGCAATCTGTTGCGATTACCGTCTAATCCGCAGGCAGATGCCGCAGATGCGCTGGCGATTGCGATTACACACTGTCACCTCAGCCAGAACGTTGTGCAACTGGGGGCAGGGCGTTTGAATCTGGCGCGCGGCAGGTTACGATAAGAAAAGGCTGGATATGCGTCCAGCCTTTTTTATATGATAAGCGCTGGCATTAGCCGTATTACCGGGGAAGCCCGTCGAAATGTACTGACGCAGGAGCAAAACGTGATTGGTAGACTCAGGGGCATTGTCCTGGAAAAACAGCCGCCGTTAGTGTTACTGGAGGCGGGCGGTGTAGGATATGAAGTCCATATGCCTATGACCTGCTTTTATGAATTGCCGGATGTCGGTAGCGAAGCGGTGGTATTCACGCATTTTGTTGTGCGTGAAGATGCGCAATTACTGTTTGGCTTTAATAATAAGCAAGAGCGCACGCTGTTCCGTGAATTAATAAAAGTGAACGGCGTAGGGCCAAAGCTTGCGCTGGCGATACTGTCTGGCATGTCCGCCCAGCAGTTTGTGAATGCGGTGGAGCGGGAAGAGCCGGCATCGCTGGTTAAATTACCGGGCATCGGTAAGAAAACCGCAGAGCGTTTAGTTGTCGAGATGAAGGATCGCTTCAAAGGTATGCACGGTGACTTGTTCACGCCGGCCGCGGACCTCACGCTTAGCGCCCCGGCAAGCCCGGTGAAAGATGACGCTGAAGCAGAAGCCGTTGCGGCGCTGGTGGCATTAGGCTATAAGCCACAGGAAGCCAGCCGTATGATAAGTAAAGTCGCCCGCGGTGACGCCGATAGTGAAACGATGATTCGCGATGCCCTACGCGCAGCGCTATGAGGTAAACAATGATTGAAGCCGACCGCCTGGTCTCTCCGGACATTAGCGTGCAGGAAGATGTGGCTGACCGTGCAATACGCCCGAAACTACTGTCTGAATATGTGGGGCAGCCGCAGGTGCGTTCACAGATGGAAATCTTTATCCAGGCGGCAAAACTGCGCGGCGATGCGCTCGATCATTTATTGATTTTTGGCCCTCCTGGTTTGGGTAAAACAACGCTTGCGAATATTGTCGCTAATGAAATGGGCGTTAATTTGCGCACAACGTCCGGGCCGGTGCTGGAAAAGGCGGGTGATTTGGCTGCAATGCTTACCAATCTTGAACCGCACGATGTTTTATTCATTGACGAAATTCACCGCCTTTCGCCCGTTGTGGAAGAGGTTTTATATCCGGCGATGGAAGACTATCAGTTGGATATCATGATAGGTGAGGGGCCAGCGGCCCGATCTATCAAGATAGATTTGCCTCCTTTTACGCTGGTCGGTGCTACTACCCGGGCAGGTTCTTTGACGTCTCCACTGCGCGACCGCTTTGGCATTGTGCAGCGGCTGGAGTTTTATCAGGTCGCGGATTTGCATCATATCGTGCAGCGCAGCGCGGGCTGCCTGGGGCTGGATATGGATGATGAAGGCGCCCTCGAAGTGGCGCGTCGCGCGCGGGGAACGCCGCGTATTGCGAACCGCCTGTTGCGGCGCGTGCGAGATTTTGCCGAGGTGCGACATAATGGCGCGATTAACGGTGACATTGCCGCGCAGGCCCTGGATATGCTTAACGTTGACGCGGAGGGTTTCGATTATATGGACCGTAAACTTTTGCTGGCAGTATTGGATAAGTTTATGGGCGGGCCGGTTGGGTTAGATAATCTGGCAGCCGCTATTGGCGAAGAGCGTGAGACTATTGAGGACGTTCTGGAACCTTATTTAATCCAACAAGGTTTTTTACAGCGCACACCGCGCGGGCGCATGGCGACGCCTCGCGCCTGGACACACTTCGGCATAGTTCCGCCTTCGGCCTGATTTAAGCGAAGTGCGCAAAAGCGAAAAGCCCATATAGCAAACTCCTGGCTATCAGCGATGAAACCCTTCCAACGTTCACGACTTTAGTGACGGACAGTAAGATTAATGAGTTAGCATTCGCGCGTTGAGCCCGATAGGTCACCGCTATTTTTATTTTCGCTAGTACGCTGCTGCCCCGTAAGCGGTGAGAAGTGGCTGTTGTTATCTGCCGGGTTAGTAAATGCGATTTGCCGGCAGGATATGCTGTCGAAAATGATACTTTGGTGGCCGGCTGAGCCGCTCTTTGCGATAGATCTGACGCCAGATATACTCACGGCGACGCCGTCGCCGCATACATGTACATCCTTAGGGGCCATTCCATTTAATTAACGTCAGAATACGTAATAAATACACCTGAAATAGCCCTAAAGCTGCTGCTCCGCTCGGCCTATGCTGTTTGCAAGGCTGAGCAGAGAATAAATGATGTCCTTCAGATTTTTTGAGGGCGAATGAGGCTAATAATAAAAAGCAGCGCGGCAACCAGAACGACAGATGGCCCTGCCGGTGTGTCCCATTGCGCAGAAAATGCCAACCCCCCCGTGACCGCGAGCATGCCAATAATTACAGCATTGCCTGCCATTTGTTCCGGCGTGCGAGCAAAGCGGCGCGCGGCGGCAGCGGGAATAATCAACAAGGAGGTAATAATTAACGCCCCAACAAACTTCATGGCGACGCCAATAGTTAGTGCGGTGACCAGCATTAAAAGCAATTTTACTCGCTGCAATTTTACCCCGTCGACAAAGGCCAGTTCGGGGCTGATGGTCATTGACAGAAGGTTACGCCACTGCCAGATAAGAATGCCAACCACCGCCGTGACGCCAATAGCAATAGCGATAAGATCGTCCGGGGTAACAGCCAGCAAATCACCGAATAAATAAGCCATCAAATCAATACGAATATTGGCCATTAGACTGACCACGACTAACCCTAGCGAAAGTGCGCTGTGCGCCATAATGCCGAGAAGTGTATCGATGGCGAGGTGCGGCCGCTTTTCCAGCCAGACCAGCCCTAACGCCAGTAACAGAGTTACAATAATCACTGCCCAAAATGGATTCACGTCGAGCATAAGGCCGAATGCGACGCCAAGGAGCGAGGCGTGAGCCAGAGTGTCGCCGAAATAAGACATGCGACGCCAGACGACAAAAGCACCCAGCGGGCCGGCTGCGCAGGCGATCAGGATTCCGGCCAGCCAGCCGGAAAGCAGTAGTTCAATCATGGCTGTTCGCCTCTTTACGAAAAATTATTTTTCCTTGTAAATCATGGCGATGATTATGATGATGCCGATAGAGTCCGATTTGTTCCGCTCCGCGTTGCCCAAACATCTCAATAAATTGCGGATGCGTTGAGACCACTTCCGGCGCGCCGCTGCAACAAATATGGTGATTCAGGCACATGACTTCGTCTGTTTTAGCCATCACCAAATGTAAATCGTGTGAAATCATAAGCACCGCACATCCCAGCTCCTGGCGTAAAGCATTAATCAGGTCGTATAACGCAAGCTGTCCGGTTACATCAACTCCCTGAGTAGGCTCATCCAGTACCAGCAACTGCGGCGCGTTGAGCAGCGCGCGGGCCAGTAATACGCGTTGATTTTCACCACCGGAAAGTTTTTGCATGGGAGCGCCGAGTAGATGCTCTGCGTGTACCCGTCGCAGCGCTGGTAAAATATCTGTGCGTTTTACGCCCGGTCGAAGTCGCATAAAGCGCTCTACGGTCAAGGGAAGCGTTGCATCTAAATAGAGTTTTTGTGGCACGTAGCCGATGCGTAAATTTCCGCTGCGGTGAATGCTTCCTTTATCGGGTGCAATTAACCCTAATACTACCCGTACCAGCGTTGATTTCCCTGCGCCATTTGGACCCAGTAGCGTCAATATTTTGCCCGGAGTCAGGGTAAGAGAAATATTCGACAATACGCTGCGGGTACCAAAAGAGACCGAAATGTTTTCCAGTGTGACCAGATTTTTCATAATAAATTTCTGATTGCAGAACGTAGCGAATGTTATAATATCACATTTCTTCGAACCACTACGATGGATGGTTGCATTATGTTACATAAAAATACGCTTCTTTGCGCTGGTATTCTGACGGCGTTTGGGGGAGGTTTTTGCGTTACGGCTCAGGCAGACGTTGTTACCTCAATAAAGCCTTTAGGTTTCATCGCTGCGGCAATTGCCGATGGCGTCACCGACACCCAAGTGTTACTGCCGGATGGCGCTTCAGAACATGACTATGCGCTGCGACCGTCGGATATAAAACGCTTGCAAAACGCGGAGTTAGTGGTATGGGTTGGGCCGGAAATGGAAGCATTCATGCAAAAACCCGTCGCCCGACTTGAAGGCAAAAAAACATTGGCTATCTCAATGCTAAATGATGTTCATCCTCTACTCATGAAAGGCGATACGCATCATGAGAGTATCCCGAACGCCGATAAAAAAAATGACGAACACCACCACCACGGTGAGTATAACCTGCATATTTGGCTCTCCCCAGAGATAGCAAGGCTTGCAGCGGTTGCAATCCATGAAAAATTAGTGGAACTTATGCCGAAAAGTAAGACCAAACTGGATGCAAATCTGCTGCACTTTGAGACAGAATTAGCGCAAACGGATAAACATGTCGCCAGTGTGCTGTCACCGCTTAAGGGGAAGGGGTATTACGTTTTTCATGATGCCTATGGATATTACGAAAAACAGTATGGTTTAACGCCGCTCGGTCATTTTACCGTTAACCCTGAAATCCAGCCTGGCGCGCAGCGTTTACATGAAATTAGAACACAGTTGGTTGAGCATAAAGCGCAATGCGTTTTTGCTGAGCCACAATTCAGGCCGGCGGTCATTGAAGCAGTGGCCAGAGGAACACAGGTACGCATGGGTACGCTGGATCCTCTAGGGACGACCATCCCGGTAGGCAAGAGCGGCTATATGCAGTTCTTGACCCATCTAGCAGGGCAATATGCCGACTGCCTGAAAGGAGATTAATGAGGAAGTGAATACGTGCAACAGATAGCCCGCTCTGTCGCTCTGGCATTTAATAATTTGCCTCGACCCCACCGCGTGATGCTAGGGTCGCTTACCGTTCTTACCCTGGCAGTCGCCGTATGGCGACCCTACGTTTATCACCCTGAAGCTTCGCCGATTGTGAAGAGTATTGAGCTTGGGAAAAATGATATGCGTTCCTTGCTTCCTGAGGCCAGTGAGCCAATCGATCAGGGTGTTCAGGAAGACGAAGCGATTCCCCAGGACGAACTTGATGATAAAGTTGCTCCTGACACTGGCCTACACGAATATATCGTGTCCACTGGCGATACGCTTAGCAGTATCCTGAATCAGTATGGTATCGATATGGGCGAAATTGGGCTGCTTGCCCAGGTCGACAGGGATTTGCGTAACCTAAAAATAGGGCAACAGCTCTCCTGGACGCTGACTAATGATGGCGATTTAAAAAGCCTGACCTGGGAAATGTCTCGCCGTGAAACCCGCTCCTATGTTCGTGCGGGAGATACTTTTCGGATGACGCGGGAAACGCAGCAGGGTGACTGGGTGAATAGCCTGATTAAAGGCACTGTCGGCGGAAGTTTTGTTTCCAGCGCTCGCGACGTTGGCCTGACGCGTACAGAAATTAACGCGGTAATTAAAGCTATGCAGTGGCAAATGGATTTCCGCAAACTTAAAAAAGGCGATGAATTTGCGGTACTGATGTCCCGCGAAATGTTGGATGGCAAGCGCGAGCAAAGCCAGTTACTGGGTGTACGTATTCGTGCCAGTGGCAAAAATTACTATGGAATACGCGCCGAAGATGGTAAATTTTACGATCGCAGTGGCTCCGGGCTGGCAAAAGGCTTTTTACGTTTTCCAACCCAGCGTCAGTTTCGGGTATCGTCAAACTTTAACCCGCGCCGGCAGAATCCAGTTACAGGGCGTATCGCGCCGCATCGCGGCGTAGATTTTGCCATGCCTCAGGGAACGCCTGTTATGGCGGTGGGCGATGGCGAGGTTGTTATCGCTAAACGTAGCGGTGCAGCGGGATATTACATTGCAATCCGCCACGGACGTTCTTATACAACGCGCTATATGCATTTGAAAAAACTGTTAGTTAAGCCGGGGCAGAAAGTGAAACGGGGTGAACGTATTGCGCTTTCCGGCAATACAGGGCGCTCTACCGGCCCGCATTTGCATTATGAAGTGTGGATTAACCAGCAGGCGGTAAACCCATTAACAGCCAAACTTCCGCGTTCTGAAGGCTTAGCCGGTAAAGATCGCCGTGAATATCTGGCTCAGGTGAAGGACGTTATGCCGCAGCTGCGTTTGGACTAACCTTTGATAAATGAAAAGCCGGTCTTCAAGGCCGGCTTTTCTTTTTCTTAGATTGGGTAAACGCTAAAATAATAACGAAGAAGTAATAACCTTTGGCGGTGGCTTATACTGCATGGAAAAAGAAACAACCTCAAAAAGCGAATTTATCCCCAGGTTTCAAAACGCCTTTTTACATCCTCGTTATTGGGGTTCCTGGCTAGGAGTTATTGCATTTGCCGGGCTGGCGCTCACGCCGCCCGCGGTGAGGGATCCTTTGCTTGGCGCTATTGGCCGTGTTGCAGGTAAAGTAGCGAAAAGCGCGCGTCGTCGGGCGCGTATTAACTTATTGTATTGCTTCCCTGAGATGGCGGAACCGCAGCGTGAAGCGATCATTGATGGAATGTTTACTACGGCGCCGCAGGCGATGGCATTGATGGCTGAGCTTGGCGTGCGAAACCCACAGCGGGTGATGAAACGCGTGCGCTGGCACGGTAAGCCTATCATTGATGAGCTCTGTGCCCAAAACGAGCGCGTAATTTTCCTTGTGCCTCACGGTTGGGCTGTCGATATCCCTGCTATGCTGATGGCCGCTGGCGGTCAGAAAATGGCAGCGATGTTTCACAATCAGGGTAACATGCTATTTGATTATATCTGGAACCGCGTTCGCCGCCGCTTTGGTGGTCGTATGCATGCCCGTAATGATGGTATCAAGCCGTTTATTAGCTCGGTGCGACAGGGCTACTGGGGATATTATCTCCCGGATCAGGATCACGGCGCTGAGCATAGCGAGTTTGTGGATTTTTTCGGCACCTATAAAGCGACGCTGCCCGCTATTGGGCGCCTTATGAAAGTCTGCCGGGCGCGCGTGGTGCCTCTTTTTCCTGTCTATAATGGAAAAACACACTGTCTGGATATTTATGTACGCCCGCCGATGGATGATTTAGCGCAGGCGGATGATAATACTATTGCGCGCCGAATGAATGAAGAGGTTGAGATTTTCGTGGGGCCGCATCCTGAGCAATACACATGGATTTTGAAGCTATTGAAAACGCGGCTTAAGGGAGAAATACAGCCTTATAAGCGAAATGATTTGTGGCCTAAGGATAAATAACCAGAACGCGCCTCATATGAGGCGCGCTAATTTAATTCTCAAGCGCAGAGAAATATAGAATAAAACGGCGCTGGTTTATTTATAATAATCAGACAAGATGTCTGTCTACTTAGAGATTCTGTTAAAGAAGGGGAATAATAAATATTTTTTCCTAAATTCTCTTTTCTGGAAAGTCTTAGGGTTGCTAATTATTTAAAATAACCACTGGCAGATGTTTTAAGCTGAAACGTTTTCTCTTCCCGGTGAAGAAGACGGCGGCAACTGCATAGATGTCATTCAAAATGACACTTTGTTCATGCAGTCATATCTATGGCTGCGTTTTAAGCAGTGATTCGCGTTGAATGTCCCATGAAAGAAGATGTTATGAGAAAATTAGTTAATAATATATTTGAAATACAGAGTGTAAAATACTGGAATACCTTCTCCATGCGGGAGAAATAAACATTTTAGCGCTGAGGTAATAACGTAAAAGATAACTTATGCGCGTAACATTTTATATATTTCGAATTCTTTCAGACTGATTAACCTATCATTTATCAGGTAAGCATTTTGATCTGTATTAATGTACGCTAAGCATTAATGAGTGAGAGTTTAAATAAGAGAGTTTTATTTGGTATTTTCGCCTGCATTAAGAGGGTGAACTCAGCTTTTCGCTTCAGTATGCGAGGCAGAATTTAGGAGAAATAATGGTTTTATATATCAGTTTTATCTGTAGATATAAAATTTACCATGCGTGCCAACAATGGAATTAAAAACCGTCTGACATTTCAGACGGCGGATTACGCATGAACGTTATTAGTTTCTATTCAACGGTTAATAAACGGACTGTATTGGTACTGCCAATGGTGCTCATTACATCTCCCTGAGTCACGATAACACGATCGCCTGGCATCAGGTAGCCCTTGTCGCGCAGGCGGTTTACTGCATCCTGGGCCGCTGCAACGCCATCGTTTTCGCTATCGAAATAAACGGGGGTGACACCGCGGTATAGCGCAGTAAGATTCAGAGTGCGTTCATGTCGTGACATCGCGAAAATCGGGAGGCCGGAACTGATACGCGAAGTCATTAAAGCGGTACGTCCGGATTCTGTCATCGTAATAATCGCGGTAACGTCTCGCGTATGATTTGCAGCATACATGGCAGACATTGCAATCGCCTCTTCTACATTATCGAACTGGATATCAAGGCGGTGCTTAGAGACATTAAGACTGGGGATTTTTTCTGCGCCCAGACAAACGCGCGCCATTGCTGAGACGGTTTCTGAAGGATATTGTCCGGCGGCAGTTTCCGCTGAAAGCATGACGGCATCTGAACCATCAAGTACGGCGTTGGCCACGTCCATGACCTCTGCGCGCGTGGGCATTGGGTTGGTAATCATTGACTCCATCATCTGCGTGGCGGTAATCACTGCGCGGTTCAGACGTCTTGCGCGCCGGATAAGGTTTTTTTGTATACCCACCAGTTCTGGATCGCCAATTTCTACGCCCAGGTCGCCGCGGGCGACCATCACCACATCCGATGCGAGAATAATATCGTCCATAGCCTCATCGCTGGCGACGGCTTCAGCTCGTTCAACCTTGGCGACAATATGCGCATCGCAGCCGGCATCGCGGGCGAGTCGGCGAGCGTAATTAAGATCTTCACCACAGCGTGGGAAGGAAACGGCCAGATAGTCCACGCCTATTTTCGCTGCAGTAAGAATATCGGCTTTATCTTTTTCAGTCAGCGCCTCGGCAGAAAGACCGCCGCCAAGTTTATTAATCCCTTTATTATTAGAAAGCGGACCGCCGACGGTGACTTCGGTAAATACCTTCATCCCCTGAACGTCAAGCACCTTTAACTGAACGCGCCCATCGTCAAGGAGTAAAATATCGCCGGGTACGACATCTGCAGGTAACCCTTTGTAATCAATACCAACCTTTTCTTTATCGCCTTCACCTTTTTCAAGATTGGCATCCAGCAAAAATTTATCGCCAATGTTTAAAAAGACTTTCCCTTCTTTAAATGTGGATACCCGAATTTTTGGTCCTTGAAGATCGCCTAAGATAGCAACGTGGCGACCTAATTTTGCCGCGATTTCACGAACTTTGTTTGCCCGAGCGAGATGGTCTTCGGCTGAACCGTGTGAAAAGTTCATACGAACCACATTAGCGCCTGCGGCAATAACCTTTTCAAGGTTATTATCGCGATCGGTCGCCGGGCCGAGGGTGGTTACGATTTTCGTTCTGCGTAGCCGTCTTGACATTGAATACTCCATTGGCTGAAACATTTCAGGCGTGTGGGAAGAGGCGTATATGAATAGTGCCCCACGACTTACTGACAAGGTAACTTAACGTATGCATGAGTTACAGTTTTTCTATCAAAGCGCGATTCAGCAAGCGCTTCTTTGACTCGCTTCAAGTTATTCCTGAATTATTATCAGTGCGTCTTACGAGACGTGATCGAGCTAATATTCTTGCCCGGTCTCGTGGCTAAGTGAAAGGGCCGATCGTTTCATTAAAGGTAAACTGGGCAGGGCAGATATTAACGAAATCGCTACAAAGACGGTATTATGCGCGAGCATAATGACGGGTGGAAACACGTTATAAAGTATACAAAGACGGCGCCCGTGCGCCAGAATCTCGGTTTCTGTACCAAACGGCACGCGCTGTATTCCGATTCTGATACAAAATGAAGTACAGTGCTGCCAACAAAATGATAATTCAGCCCGGGGAATCGGGGCTGTGGCAACGAGGAGAATAACATGGCGCAAACGCAAACCTCGCAGGCGTGCGATCTGGTCATTTTTGGCGCAAAGGGCGATCTTGCGCGTCGGAAATTGCTGCCTTCATTGTACCAGCTTGAAAAAGCCGGCCAAATCCATCCTGACACGCGCATCATTGGCGTCGGGCGCGCCGAATGGGATAAAAAAACGTACACCGGCGTAATACGGGAAGCGTTGGAAACCTTTATGAAGGAGGAAATTGACGAAGCGCTGTGGGATAAACTTAGCGCACGGCTTGATTTCTGTAATCTGGATGTAAACGACAAAGCGGGTTTTGTTCGCCTTGGAAAACTGTTAGATCAAAAAAATCGCGTAACAATCAACTACTTTGCTATGCCGCCCAGCACCTTTGGAGCCATTTGCAAAGGGCTGGGGAGTGCGAAATTAAATACCAAACCCGCGCGGGTGGTTATGGAAAAACCGCTGGGTACTTCGCTTGAAACCTCACAAGAAATTAACGATCAGGTAGGGGAGTTTTTTGACGAAACTCAGGTGTACCGCATCGATCACTATTTGGGTAAAGAAACGGTATTGAATCTCCTGGCGCTGCGGTTTGCAAACTCACTGTTTGTCAATAATTGGGACAATCGCACAATCGATCACGTTGAGATTACCGTTGCGGAAGAAGTCGGTATTGAAGGGCGGTGGGGCTATTTCGACCAGGCGGGCCAAATGCGCGATATGGTACAGAACCACTTGCTACAAATACTTTGTATGATTGCTATGGCACCGCCGTCAGATTTAACCGCCGATCATATCCGCGATGAGAAGGTTAAAGTGCTACAGGCATTACGGCGCATTGATCGCGCTAATGTGCGGGAAAAAACGGTTCGTGGTCAATATACTTCCGGCTTTGCGCAGGGGAAAAAAGTGCCGGGCTATCTTGAAGAGGAAGGGGCAAATAAGAGCAGTAGTACGGAAACATTTGTCGCGATTCGCGTCGATATTGATAATTGGCGCTGGGCCGGAGTTCCATTCTATTTGCGCACGGGAAAACGCCTGCCCGCTAAATGTTCGGAAGTCGTGGTGTATTTTAAAAGCCCGGCGTTAAACCTGTTTAAAGAATCATGGACCGATTTGCCGAATAATAAGTTGACTATTCGTCTGCAGCCAGATGAAGGCGTGGATATTCAGATCCTGAACAAAGTGCCAGGCCTTGACCATAAACATAATTTGCAAACTACAAAGCTCGATCTGAGCTATTCAGAAACCTTTAATCAAACGCATCTGGCTGATGCATACGAGCGCCTGCTGCTGGAAACAATGCGCGGTATTCAGGCGCTATTCGTGCGCCGGGATGAAGTAGAGGCCGCGTGGAAATGGGTTGATTCTATTACCGAAGCCTGGGCGGCCGATAACGATGCGCCTAAACCTTACCAGGCTGGCACCTGGGGGCCGGTTGCTTCTGTGGCGATGATTACCCGTGACGGACGCTCGTGGAATGAATTTGAGTAACAGATAACCCTCTGGTATGTGATTTAACAATCATTATTTTACCGGTAACATGATCTGATTCACCCATTCGCTAATTTTTTTCTATTAAAGCCTCGCATTGATTCACCGGCGAGGTTTTTTTTATTACACTAGCTGAAGCGATTCTGCTTCTGGTATAAAAGCATTCAGAGGTAGGTGGTAAGATTTTTATAACCTGGATTTTTGGCGGGTAGCATAAATTATAAGGAGCTTTTATGAACTCAATATTGTTACGCGTAACAAACCGTATTATTGAACGTTCGCGCGCAACGCGGAAAGCCTACCTGGCAAGAATTGAGGCGGCCAAGGGTAATACCGTACACCGTGCGGAACTGGCCTGCGGCAATTTGGCTCACGGTTTTGCCGCCTGCCAGCAGGAAGATAAAGCGGGGCTGAAAAGCATGCTGCGCAATAATATCGGTATCATTACGGCTTATAACGATATGCTATCTGCGCATCAGCCTTATGAAAACTATCCCGGCTTAATCCGTGAAGCGCTGCATTCAGTTGGCGCAATTGGTCAGGTGGCCGGGGGAGTGCCGGCAATGTGCGACGGCGTGACGCAGGGGCAAGACGGCATGGAGCTATCGCTGCTGAGCCGTGAAGTGATTGCCATGTCTGCGGCCATTGGACTATCTCATAATATGTTTGACGGCGCGCTTTATCTCGGCGTATGCGACAAAATAGTCCCTGGGCTCATGATGGCGGCGCTTTCTTTTGGCCATCTTCCCGCCGTGTTTATTCCATCTGGCCCCATGACCAGCGGATTGCCAAACAAAGAAAAAGTACGTATCCGACAACTTTATGCCGAGGGCAAAGTTGACCGACGGGCGCTACTGGACGCAGAAGCCGCCTCCTATCATGAACCCGGTACCTGTACGTTTTACGGCACTGCGAATACCAATCAAATGGTGATTGAGTTTATGGGAATGCAGCTTCCCGGCTCCTCATTCATACATCCGGGAACCCCGTTACGCGAAGCCTTAACCGCCGCCGCGGCGCGTCAGGTTACCCGTCTAACGGGGAATGGCACAGAATGGATGCCATCCGGTAAGCTGTTTGACGAGAAGGTCGTTGTCAATGGCATGGTGGCTTTACTGGCAACCGGCGGGTCGACGAACCATACGATGCATTTGGTCGCGATGGCGCGGGCGGCCGGCATTGTGATTAATTGGGATGACTTTTCTGAACTGTCAGAGGCAGTGCCGCTATTAGCGCGTCTGTACCCGAACGGACCAGCGGATATCAATTACTTCCAGGCGGCTGGTGGCGTACCGATATTAATGCGCGAACTGCTGCAAGGCGGCCTGTTGCATGAAGACGTGAATACCGTTGTTGGTTTTGGTTTACGGCGTTATACCAAAGAGCCGTGGTTAAATAACGGTGTACTGGACTGGCGCGAAGGCTCAGAAAAATCGCTGGATGAAGACGTTATTGCATCACTGAAGACGCCGTTTTCACCGCATGGGGGAACAAAAGTACTCAGTGGTAATCTGGGGCGTGCAGTGATGAAAACGTCTGCGGTGCCAGTGGAGAACCAGATTATCGAGGCGCCCGCCGTCGTATTTGAAAGCCAGCATGATGTGGTACCTGCGTTCGAAGCCGGTCTGCTCGACCGTGACTGTGTGGTGGTAGTGCGTCATCAAGGACCAAAAGCGAACGGTATGCCGGAATTGCATAAACTGATGCCGCCGCTTGGTGTATTATTGGACCGTTGTTTCAAAATTGCATTAGTTACCGATGGCCGCCTGTCTGGCGCTTCGGGCAAAGTGCCTTCCGCTATTCACGTCACGCCGGAGGCCTATGATAATGGGCTGCTGGCGAAAGTACGCGATGGCGATATTATTCGCGTTAACGGGCAGACTGGAGAGCTGGCGTTACTGGTTGATGACGCTGAACTTGCCGCGCGTGACGCTTATCATCCGGATCTGAGCGCGCAGCGCTCGGGAACGGGGCGAGAGTTGTTCAGCGCGCTGCGTGAAGAACTGTCCGGCGCGGAGCAGGGGGCGACCTGTATTACTTTTTAAATTTCGTCCAGGCGAAATGACGGATATATTGTTACGGGAGAACATCTCTGATGAAAAACTGGAAAACAAGCGCAGAACAGATCCTGAAATCCGGCCCGGTAGTACCGGTTATCGTGGTAAAAAAACTGGAACATGCGGTGCCGATGGCAAAAGCGCTGATCGCTGGTGGAGTCCGAGTGCTGGAGGTGACATTGCGCACCGATTGCGCGCTGGAGGCGATTCGGCTGATCGCTAAAGAGGTGCCTGAAGCTATCGTTGGCGCAGGCACGGTCATTAACCCGCAGCAACTTGCACAAGTGGCCGAAGCGGGGGCACAGTTCGCTATTAGCCCTGGGTTGACTGAACCGCTGCTAAAAGCGGCGGTTGAGGGAAGCATTCCACTGATCCCCGGCATTAGCACCGTGTCAGAGCTGATGACCGGGATGGATTATGGGCTGCGCGAATTTAAGTTTTTCCCTGCGGAGGCTAATGGCGGTGTGAAAGCGCTGCAGGCAATTGCCGGGCCATTCCCGCAGGTTCGCTTCTGCCCGACAGGCGGGATTTCACCTGCCAACTATCGCGACTACCTGGCACTGAGCAGCGTACTGTGCATTGGCGGCTCCTGGCTAGTGCCAGTGGATGCTCTGGAATCCGGGGATTACAGCCGTATTACGCAGTTAGCTAAAGAAGCAGTTGAACGCGCTGAAAATTAATGTCTTTTAAGGGCAGATAACTCTTCGCTGTTGATAACGGAAATGGCGTTTAGCGAGCGATAGGCCAAACGCCATTTTACTTTGTAAAAGCTGTCCGTAAGCTTAGATTCGGTTAGCGAGAAGGCAGTAGAGCGTGCCTTGTAAAACATCATACCCGCAGGCGTCGACCCGCGCCGCCCTCTGAGGCGCTCTATCGCTAACTAAAAAACACGCGCAGTGAGCGTGACGCTGGATACCAATATCCTAATATGAATCGGATTTTATTTGTCCTTATACGACACAATCATTCCGACTTCTGTCTCAGTGAATATAGACCCTTCCCATATCGCGCCAGCCGGCTCCCTGTCTGACATAAGATATTTTAACCGGCCGTTTGCTGATGAGGCCGCGCACTGTGAGTGCGCGGCTAGAGTGACGGGAATGGCTCAGTCAGCGCACAGGTATAACCTCACCCTGCCAACCATTTCGTGAATGAAGCCTGCCAATGACCAATAACTCCCCGGCTTCAGCGCGCACTACCAGCTGCCCAAATTCATCCCAGCAGGCGCTTCGCCCGACGCAGCGCGGTGAATCGCTTTCATTAATCTGATTTGCCATTAACACGGGCATATTGTATTTGTGCGCCCAATGTTGCAGATACATAACGTCATTTTGCCAGCTAGTTTCAGAAATGCTATGTCCGGTGACGTACAGATCTGCGCCCAAAAGCGCCGCGCTACGCGGCAGCGATTCATCGTTGCAGGCCGTATGCACTGCCATTGCAAAACTTCGCCCACGCTGACCTAAAACCGAGGTGCCGGGAATGGGGGAGCACCAGTCAGCGTGTGCCCCTCGGGGGCTTAAACAGGAAATACGCTTATTGTCAGGCATAAAACTGAGCGCGCCGGCGGGTTGGCCGCAGGCATCTTTGTGCACCAGCCCGACGACAATAGTCATTGCGTGCTTAACCGCTGCCTGCTGTAGCGGTGCCAGTAGAGGGGAGTGGAGTACATTCTCACAGCATTCCCGCATATCGTCGCCGTGTAATGACGCTTCAGGAAAGATGAGTAAGTCGACGCTCTCGCTGGCAGCACGCTCAATAAAATCGAGGTGGGGAACGATATTGGCACCTATCCCCCCAGAACGAGTGGCGTATTGTGCAGCAGCAATATTCCATAACAACATAACGACGTCCTTCTATCTTACACGTTGTGCGCGCATAAATGCCCAAAGCATGAATGGGTCGCTTTGGTGTGATGGTTTTAAAATGAGGAATTGCTT
Source organism: uncultured Enterobacteriaceae bacterium (assembly GCA_945271245.1). GTDB lineage: Bacteria > Pseudomonadota > Gammaproteobacteria > Enterobacterales > Enterobacteriaceae > Apirhabdus > Apirhabdus apintestini. The sequence continues at coordinate 32,943 of CALYPF010000010.1, forward strand.
ATTCCTGTCGTCGGTGATGAAACCTGCTGTTGTTATTTTGACTTTGGCTCATAGGGAAGACGAGACAAACTCACGGACACTAGCCGATGCTCGGCGAGCCGTTCCCGAAACCATGACCGCAGCGCTTCTGGTTGTTCTCGCTCAACCGCTTCAGCGACGACGGGCATATTATAGCGTTCTTTGAAAGCAACGCCTGCGGCGGCCAGATCAACATTGATTTTATCCATTTCGTCCTGGGGTAATAATGCAAGATTATGATTCATTCTGGCCTCCGTAATTCAGTAGCAAAACGTTACTGTTTACCATCAAAAATAACAAGTGTTTATGTCATCGAACGCCGTGATATCGCTGGATTTGTACTGTTTGACGGAGTTATGCTTTGTGGGTGATTGATAATAAAAAGGAATGTTTTAGATGAAAATGTGTAAAAAAGCGCTACTTGCTTTTAGCCTGTTTTTGGGGGGGATTCCGAGTGTGGCGCTGGCGCATGCCCATTTAGTAACTCAGCGGCCGGCGGCCGATAGCGTAGTAACCTCGGAAACTGATCGTCTGACATTAATTTTCTCCGAAGGTGTAGAGCGCGCTTTTAGCGGGGTCATTATTACAGGGGCCGGGCAGAAAGAAATTAGTACTGGAGCGTTAATCGTTTCCGGGGAACATCATACGCATGTTCAGGTACCTCTAAAGGCGAAGCTTGCGCCTGGTCAGTATCAGGTTGCCTGGCGCGTGGTGTCCGTGGACGGACATAAAACCCAGGGGCAGTACCACTTCAGTATAAAATAATATGCTCGCGCTGAGTTATGTAGTTCTCAGATTTCTCCATTTTGGTGCATTGATGCTGACCACCGGCGCGGCAGCGAGTGTGATTTGCCTGACGTATGGGCAGTTCGCTAAAGTGATGCAAGGCCGCTTACTCCGTTTTGGCAGGCCCGTTATAGGCATGAGCGCGCTGGCGGCAACCCTGATGCTATTCATTCAGGGGGGGCTTATGGGGCAAGGATGGCCAGATACCATTAACCCTGCAATTTGGCGCGCTGTCGTGGGCACTCACTTTGGGCAAATATGGATATGGCAAATTCTGCTGGCCTGGATATCGGTCGTTATTAGCATTATTTCATTACGCTATTTATCGCTATTGCTACTATGGATTGGCATCGTTCAGATAATACTATTGGCCGATATCGGGCATTCCGGCGCGCACGGTGGAATTTTGGTACTCACGGATATCCTGCACCTTTTGGCCGCTACCTGGTGGATTGGCGGATTACTGCCGCTACTGATCGGTATGCAGATGGCGAATAAGCCACGCTGGCGCCGGGCTGCGGTGCATGCCATGTTACGTTTTTCCCAATATGGCCATTTGGCGGTGGTTATGGTCATTATTGCCGGCATCGCCAACGCGGTATTGATTGCTGGCTGGCCGCCGGCGTGGGGAAGCGGCTATGTGCAGTTGCTTCTCTTTAAGTGTGGACTGGTGGCGTTGATGGTTTTCATCGCGCTGGTTAACCGATATTGGTTGGTCCCGCGCTTCTCTAAATGTGCGGATATGGCTCATCGCTATTTTATTCGAATGACAATACTGGAGTTTGCGCTGGGCATGGGCGCTATTGCATGTGTTAGTCTATTTGCCACGTGGCAACCTTTTTAATAATAGAAAAAGATATGATGAAGATAAGATGCGCGCTGGCGGTACTTTTATTAACTGTCGCAGGGTCTGCGTTCGCGAAGCCGCAGATCATTACCGTTAGCCGATTTGAAATCGGAAAGGATAATTGGCCATTTAACCGGGAAGAAGTGATGTTAGCCTGTCGACCAGGGAATGTGGTGTTTGTGATAAACCCTGCGACGTTAATGCAATATCCTCTTAATGCCGAGGCGGAAAAAGAGGTGGCGTCGGGAAAAACACGCGGTGAACCTATCGTGACAATTCAGGCTGACGATCCGCAGGTTAAAGGGCAGAAAAAGGATCTTCAGCCATTTATGGCGCGCGCGCAGCGGCTGTGCCAGTGACTTTATTGGATTCGATAAATAAATGGCCCCAAATGGGGCTGTTTTTTTATTGCCAACTAAAAACCACGTCCTATGGGCGTCGTCATCAACAGATTTTTGCTCTGCCTTATTGTTTTGGGATTTAAATCTCACCAGACTGGCAGAGACTTTTTTAAGAAATTTGGTATGCCCCACTGGGGCATCAAAGCAATACCGCCTTCTATGAAGGCGGATTTTTATTTATCGTAGCCTTGCAGGCTGGCAAAGCCTGGAGACTCATCTATGCTTATAAGGCAGGGCGATTAGCCTGCATTAATGCCAACTTTTAGCGCACGGCTCTCTCCCAAGAGCCATTTCCCTGGACCGAATACAGGAATCGTATTCGGTCTCTTTTTGTTATTTCTTCGCATATCCGTAACGGTAAGGAATGCAGACTGTTCTGTTACAATAATGTAAACTTTTTATTTTATGTGTCCAGGCATTTTTAACTTCGTCAGGTGAAAACAGATAGCCGCCGCGGCCATTTACTGGAAACAGAAGCTTAAGAGCTATTAACGACGACAAAAGAGCGGGAGTGGGAACCCCCGTCGCTTTCAATCATTCTTTTGTTAGAGCGTCAAAGCTTACCATCAGGTTGCGATAATCAGGAATATGCTTGCTAAACAGCGCGCCCAGGCCTTCGACATCGTTGCGCCAGTCGCGATGTAGTTCACAGGCAACGCCGAACCAGGTCATTAATTGTGCTCCTGCCTGAGTCATACGCTGCTAGGCAGCATTACGCGTAATTTCATTGAATGTGCCAGACGCATCGGTAACCACAAATACCTCATAGCCGGCTTCAATGGCAGAGAGTGCAGGAAAGGCAACGCACACTTCTGTCACTACCCCGGCGATAATAAGCTGCTTTTTCCCGGTTGCTTTTACCGCATTGACAAAATCTTCATTGTCCCAGGCGTTAATATTGCCGGGGCGGGCGATATAAGGCGCCTTCGGGAATTGCGCTTTTAATTCTGGGACCAGCGGGCCGTTAGGGCCGGTTTCAAAGCTGGTAGTCAGAATCGTGGGTAATTTAAAATATTCGGCTAAATCAGCCAGTGCCAGCACATTATTTTTGAATTTATCCGGATCGATGTCGCGCACCAGAGACAGCAGGCCCGTTTGATGATCGACCATTAATACTGCGGCATCATTTTTATCAAGGCGAACATAAGGTTTACTCATAGCGTATTTCTCCAGCCAGATGTGATTCAAGGTGAGTGTCGGTCACCGGCGGTGACCGACGTTTTTTAGACCGGCATGATGCCAAAGCGTCCCTGAGTGACATCATCAATCGCCTGTTCAATTTCCCGTTGGCTATTCATCACGAACGGGCCGTGACCGACAATAGGCTCATCGATAGGCTCACCGTTGAGCAGTAATACAATGGCCTCATTGTTTGCTTCCAGCGATAAGGCTTCCGCGCTGTTATCTAGAATGGCCAGCTGGCTTTCACGTATTACGGTCTCTTCGTTAAGCAACAGCGTTCCTTTCACAACAACCAGCGCGGTGGTCCAGCCTTGTGGCAAAGTAAAGGTGGTTTTACCTCCTTGCGCCAGTCGAATATCCCAAATATTCATCGGCGTATAAGTATGAGCCGGGCCAGAGTGGCCTTCACAGGTACCGGCAATAATCCGGATTTTCCCCGCCGCGTCGGGGAGCAAAATGTCCGGTATATCGCCGTTGGTAATGCTTTGGTAATTGGGCGGTGCCAGTTTATTTTTAGCCGGCAGGTTTACCCATAGCTGTATCATTTCCAGTTCACCGCCTGTTTGCGTGAACGCCGGCGAATGAAACTCTTCATGTAAAATACCGGCGCCAGCGGTCATCCACTGCACATCGCCGGGGCCGATTACGCCACCGCGCCCCGTCGAATCACGATGAGCGACTTCACCTTTATAAACAATAGTGACCGTTTCAAAACCGCGGTGCGGGTGCTGTCCAACACCACGCGGGGTCTGTGCCGGCTCAAACTGCGCTGGCCCCGCGTAATCCAGCAGTAAAAAAGGGCTCAATTGTTTACCCTGATTATGGTACGAAAACAGTGAACGTACCGGGAAACCGTTGCCTACCCAATGCGCTCGCGGCGCGTCATAGAGGCCGAGAATTTTTTTCATTGATTTGCTCCTTCGTATTTCTTTCTGTCATTAACGATAAAACAGGAACTATGAGCACATAAGATGGCTAAAATAGATAACAGTGTTCTATTTATGAGACAACAAAGTAATGATGCCTGATTTCAATGATCTGTACTTTTTTGTGAATGTGGTCGACCACGGCGGTTTTGCCCCCGCAGGGCGGGCGCTTGGCCTGCCAAAGTCAAAATTAAGTCGTCGCATTGCCGCACTTGAAGAGCGATTAAAAACCCAATTGATTCAGCGAACCACCCGGCGCTTTTATGTGACTGAAATTGGCCAGCAATACTATGAGCACTGCAAAGCGATGATAATTGAGGCTCAGGCGGCGCAGGATGTTATTGATAAGATGCGCGCGGTGCCGCAGGGGGTTATCCGTCTGTCCTGCCCGATTGCGCTATTACATTTGTACGCAGGCGAAATGCTGGCGGATTTTATGGCGCGTTATCCTCAAATCACTGTTCATCTGGAAGCAACTAACCGCCGCGTGGATATTGTGGGGGAGGGGCTGGATATTGCTATTCGGGTGAGGCCAGCACCTCTTCAGGACAGCAGCCTTATTATGCGCGTATTAGCGGAGCGTAAACAGTGCCTGGTGGCCAGCCCGGCATTAATAAAACAGTACGGTTTTCCGGAACACCCCGATGCGCTCGGTGCGTTGCCTGCAATGGGCAATAGCGACGGAGAGGGTAGTTATCACTGGTTACTTTATGGGCCCGATGATGAAGCGATGACGGTGACCTATCAACCGCGTTTTGTCACTTCGGATATGATTGCGCTATGCGAAGCTGCTACCGCTGGCGTAGGCGTGGTGCAGCTTCCTGCGCCAATGATAGCCGGTCATCTGGCGACAGGGAGATTAATCAGGATAGTTCCCGAATGGGCGCCACGGGTGGAAATAATTCATGCCGTATTTTCAAGCCGGCGGGGGTTGTTGCCTTCGGTACGCACGCTAATTGATTATTTAGCGCAGCGTTTCGCCACTATATTTACAGAATAAACGATGCCGTCAGCCCCGTATAAGTGCGTGCCTGGAACATAACGTTTTATGGCGCGCGCAGATTTCTGATTTTAGAGATTAGGGTTTTCGGCGCTGGTATAAATAACCGTATGTCATCCATTATTTATAATCCTTGCATACGTTATCATTCCAGCGAAATATAATGTTTATTAACGTTATCTCGGCTGGTTGCTTATTGTCTGGAATGCTATGTTATTGCCATTTTGGGACACAGGAAAAGGTCAAATAATGTGGGTATTACTGGCTATATCATTATTATCGTTGCGCTTTAACCGGCTTATTGCTGTATTAATATTAGCCTGCAGTTGCGTATGGGGTTATATCAACGATGTTATCCAGCCTGTGGGCGCGGGGTTTATCATCGCTCTCGCCGCGCTGGCGCTAGTATCCACGCGTCTACAGCGCCGGCCGACGCTACGCATTGCCGTGGAGATTATCGCTTTGCTGGCGGCAGTGGCGTTAACAATGCATTGGATCCCTGGCTTTAATAACCCTCGCATCGTGGAAAATAGCGTACTGGGCCCGCGTAGCATTCCTTTTGGTTTTAGTTTTAATTTTGATAAGGCGCTGGTGCCGTTTATATTAATGATTGCACTACCGTCGCTGTTTGTCAGTGCGCCACCGGTAAGGGTTGCACGCTGGTGTTGGGGAGCGTTAATACTGTGCGTACCCGGCATTTTATTGATAGCCATGGGGGCCGCCGGGCTAAAACTGGAACTGCACTGGCCGACATGGCTGCCGGCATTTGTTCTGGCTAACCTATTTTTTGTCTCGCTGGCGGAAGAGGCTTTATTTCGCGGGTATTTACAACAGCGTTTATCATTGATGATGCCGCCCGTCGTCGCTTTATGTCTGACTAGCATACTGTTTGGTGCACTGCATGCGGCTGGTGGGCCATTACTGATGCTATTCGCCGGGATTAGCGGGCTAGTGTATGGTCTGGCCTGGATGTGGAGCGGCAGGCTATGGGTGAGTACGCTGTTTCATTTTGGGTTAAATATGTGCCATTTATTACTTTTTACCTATCCTGCGCTGCGACCTGCCATCAGTTAGGCGCCTGAAGTCTACGCGGCGGCTGGCAGATAACAAGCTGGCCGCTTAGCAGTGCGCCCTCAACGATAAATTTTTTATACCGAAAAGTATCTGTGTCATGAATGCGGTGCGGCGTTAATCACTGCCTTTTCTTAGGTGCGTATCCCGGCGCATAAACAGGGATATAGGGGATTAATATCTGCGCGTATAGCTCAGCACATAAAATAAAGCCTCACGCCTAAGGTGCTATTCCAGAAAACCCGAGCGACAGAAAGGCCAGACATTAAACAGCGGAAGTTTTTTTGAATACTCTCCGTATTACAGGTAGCGTTGAGCTATAGGCTAATATTTTCCTTTGGCGATGAGCTAATAATCGGCGGAGGTTTAATATTCGCGATTATACCGAGCGTAGTTATTGGCCGGTAGCTACATAAACAAAACCTATCCAGGAAAAGTAAAGCCGCTAATAATAAGCTGAAAAATAAATAACCGCCTTAATTAAAATATTACGGCCTGACCTATCGGTAAAACGGCGGGAATAGGCGCATCTCGGCGCCTGAAATAGTACTAAAATTAACCACCACTTTTTGAGTCACGCTATTTGTTTCAACCGATGCAGTGAATCTAGCGCCGCCAAATATCACTGTATTGCTGTGCAGGTTGCCAGAACCCACCAAAGGATTTATCCACTGGATAACACCCCCCATGCCGCATACGCTGATCGGCCATAGCGTTCAGGCACTGCTGCTCTGTGTTGTAAACATCGACGACCTTATCGTCACAGCCGCTGTGAAGATAACAAACAAATAATACCAGCGCGAACATGCCGCCCTCTGCCAAATCCATTGTGTGTTACCAACGGTGCAAAACTGATCCACCCCAGCGGTTGAAAACTGATCC
>CALYPF010000011.1 GCA_945271245.1 uncultured Enterobacteriaceae bacterium
CTGGATCAGTTTTCAACCGCTGGGGTGGATCAGTTTTGCACCGTTGGTAACATCGCGCGCCATACGCGATTTCAGAGCGTCACCAATACAGGTGACAAAGAAATTAACATCCACGATATTTCTCCAGTAAAATCAGTGCAATATTCTTATAGTTTTAGGCGATTATCAGATACCAAATGAGGCCGACTTTCAGACCCAGAATCACGATATAAGCACAGCAGTATTTCATGGTGCCCGACATGATTTTGTCGCTCAGCCCCTCCATCCGCGCGGCAGATACCGCAATAGCAATACTTTGCGGTGAGATCATTTTCCCGCCGGTGGCACCGGTGGTATTGGCCGCTGCCAGCCAGTTAGGATCAACGTGCAGTTTTTCAGCCGCCATTGCCTGCAGCTTACCGAATAAGACATTTGAATTGGTGTCGCTGCCGGTAACAAACGTTCCCAGCGCGCCAATCACCGGGGCGATGAACAGATAGCCGCCGCCGGTGAGATTAACCATTGTCTGCGCCATCGCAGCGATAAGCCCGCTGATATCCATAACGGTCGCCATCGCGACAATAACCACGATGGCGACGATAGATTTTTGCAGTTGCTTCAGCGTGGCGAAAAATACCAGGAACATGCTACCCGGCGAAGCGCCCTGAATCGCACCACCCAGCAGCGTTGCGATGATAATGAGCACGCCAGGCGTGGCTATCCAGTCGATTTTTAATAACAGATTGCCGCCGTCTGCCAGCGGAAACGCAAAGGCGCTGGAGAAGTGCGATAAATAGCTCTTCACCGCGGGGAAGAGCGGCGAACACAGAATGATGAACAGGAAAATCAGCGCGTAAATAGCGCAGGCGCGGGCGATTTGCCCTGCGCTGTAACGATGCGTGAAGGTATCGGCCTGAACGGCGATGCGCCAGCGTTCCTCCGTCGGTGCTTTACGGCGCTTCGCCAGTAACGCGACCAGTACCAGGCTTACCAGGCTTCCGGCAAATGCGGGAAGCTCGGCGCCAAGATGGGCGGCCACAATGTATTGCGGAATCAGCGTGGCTATACCGCAAAGCAGCGTCAGGCCAAATACGCCGCGTATTGCTTTCAGGCTGCCGCCTACAATAGTGACAATGACAAATGGCAGTAGGATATTAAATAACGCGAGCTGAAGAATAATCGTGGCGCTCAGCGTCGTCACCGGCAGGTTAAGCTGCTCTGCCAGAATCGAGACCGGGATCCCGACTGCGCCGAAGGCAGTTGGCACCGTGTTCGCCACCAGCGAGGCAATCGCCGCTTTTAGCGGATCGAACCCTAGCGCGATAAGAATACCGATAGGGATGGCCACGGCGGTACCGTAGCCAGCGGCTGCTTCCAGAAAACCACCGAAGCACCAGGAAATTAGCAGTACCTGAATGCGTTTATCGTCGCTAATACCGGCCAAAATATCGCGCAGCACGTTCATGCTGCCGGTCTTCAGCATCAGGTTGTAGCTGTAAATCGCCCCAAGGATGACGATAACAATCGGCCACAGACCTTTGCCGACACCATATCCAAGTGCAGATCCCAGTGTTAACAGTGGAGTATGCTGCATAAAGACGGCCACCAGCAGCGTCAGAATCAGCGTGATAATAACGGCATAATGAATAGGGGTTTTGAGTTTTAAAATCAGGACAATCATTACAAACAGTGGGAAAACACCCATTAAAAATGTCAGGTACTCCTGCATACAACTCCCCGGCTAAATAGCGCTTATTAAAATATGTCATACAAAAGCGAATTTTTACACGGTTGTTTATTTTTTTTCAGGTAACTGAATCGTTTCTATGAAAAATAATTGCATAAAAGCAAATAATGTAACGTGAGGTGTTAAGTTGCAGAGAAGCTTAACTTTCTGAAGGGTAAGGTATTTAAAGGCCAGCCCGACGGCTGGCTCTTTTAGATGAGATATAAATCGAGCGGCGTTTTACTGGGTTTTCCGCCGGTTTCTCGCGCCAGTGTAGGCACTAGATAACCGGAAACCAGCGGGAGTAATTCGCTAACCAGGCGGCGAGCCTCATCGTCACTAACCAGAAAATGGCCCGCACCCTGCACTTTATCCAGCACGTGTAAATAATAGGGCAGTACACCTGCCTCAAACAGCGCGTTACTTAACGCAGCCAGCGTTTGTGCGCTATCGTTCACGCCGCGCAGTAATACACTCTGGTTAAGTAACGTTACGCCAGCCTGTTTCAGGTGCGCCATCGCCTCACGAAACGCATTATCGATTTCGTTGGCATGATTACAATGGGTGACCAGCAAGACTTGCAGCCGGGATGCGCTAAGCCGCTGTACCAGCGCTGAGGTGATCCGGGCTGGAATAACCACCGGCAGCCTGCTGTGGATCCGCAGTCGTTTTAGATGGGGGATAGTCTCCAGTTTTTCGATAAGCCACGACAGCTCACTATCTTTTGCCATCAGCGGATCTCCGCCGGAAAAGATTATTTCGTCCAGCTCGGGATGGGCGGTGATATACTCCAGCGCTGCCTGCCAGTTGCGCCTGTTGCCCTGATTGTCCGCATAGGGAAAATGGCGACGGAAGCAATAGCGACAATTAACCGCACAGCCTCCTTTTACCAGCAGCAGCGCGCGATTGCGGTATTTATGCAGTAATCCGGGGACAACGCTCTGCTGCTCTTCCAGCGGATCGACGCTGAAACCCGGCGTTTGAATAAACTCCTGCTGTGAAGTAAGTACCTGACGCAGCAGTGGATCGTCAGGATTACCCGGCTCCATGCGCGCAGCAAAGGCGCGCGGAACGCGCAGCGGAAATAGGCGCCGGGCGTCATATCCGGCTAATAGCCGCGTATCCGGGTCTATATTGAGTAGATGCAGCAGTTCAGCGGGATCGGTGATGACATCGGCAAGTTGCGATAACCAATCTTCTCTGGAGGGGGCGTTTAGGGTTACAATGTGTGCCATTTTTTTGGCTAAGCTACCAGTTAACTATTTTTAGAGGGCCTTATGGCAACGTATTCTAGCAACGATTTTCGTTCCGGTCTTAAAATCATGTTGGACGGCGAACCTTACGCGGTGGAGTCCAGCGAATTCGTTAAACCAGGTAAAGGCCAGGCGTTTGCGCGCGTAAAACTGCGCCGTCTGCTGACCGGCTCTCGTCTTGAAAAAACCTTTAAATCCACCGATACCGCAGAGGGTGCGGACGTCATGGATGTTAACCTGACGTATCTGTATAACGACGGTGAATTCTGGCATTTCATGAATAATGAAACCTTCGAACAGCTTGCCGCCGATGAGAAAGCCGTGGGTGAAAACGCGAAATGGCTGCTCGACCAGGCTGAATGCGTTGTGACGCTGTGGAACGGCAATCCAATTTCAGTAACTCCGCCGAACTTTGTAGAGCTGGAAGTGGTTGATACCGATCCGGGTCTGAAAGGTGATACCGCAGGTACCGGCGGTAAACCCGCTACTCTCAGTTCTGGTGCCGTGGTTAAAGTACCGCTGTTTGTACAGATTGGTGAAGTCATTAAAGTTGATACCCGCTCTGGCGAATACGTCTCCCGCGTGAAATAAGCCCTCCACGCATTTGCGGCGTGGCGCGTCCACGCCGTAGACTCATATATACTCCCGCCCGGCTTCTTTACCCCTTAACTCAATTCTACTTTTTATGATCTACAAAGCCAGGCTGTTTTGCTCCTGCGGTGATATCGGGCGGTGCCCGGAAACCTTATTAACGATAAGAATATTTCGCGCGCCTGCGCACCCTGTAAAGGCAAACGGCGTTTAACGGTACAGACTGGGAGCGGACGTTTAGCCCTGGAAGGACGCAGTTGGCGTACTTTCCTCCCACATTTGATAAACCTGGCTATGCTTTTAGTGGGTTAACCCCACCATTATTGATAACTCAACCTTCGCTCATTCACGCGGCGATCGATATGTGGCCCAGTGTGGGCTGAAAAAGCGACTGTCGACAGAAAATGACGGAGATAAAAAGGAAATCACTATGATTAAGAAAACCGTAGCAGCCCTGTTTTCCGTTTTGCTTTTATCTTCTTTATTGAGCGCATGCAATACCACGCGCGGCGTGGGTGAAGACATCCAGGCCGGCGGCTCGGCTATTTCTGGCGCTGCCAATCACGATCAGCAATAACTGTTTAAGTGAGTAGCGGCGCCTGGCCGTGCCGCTACTCTCCCGTTTTAAGGTAGTGTGAATAAAAAGGTTGCAAATCATTATCATTGCTGCAGACTTAGCGCTTATCTTTAAGCCTTGTAGGACGACCTACAAGCGCGTCTAATTTCGGGGACGACCCCAGTCGTATAGGGAAACTCCTGTGTCCTGGATTGTATTAGTTATTGCGGGCCTTCTTGAAGTTGTCTGGGCCGTTGGTCTGAAATATACCCATGGTTTTAGCCGCCTTACGCCGAGTCTTATTACCGTATCGGCGATGGTCGCCAGCATGGGGCTGCTGGCATGGGCGATGAAAACGCTGCCAGTAGGGACTGCGTATGCGGTATGGACCGGTATCGGCGCGGTTGGCGCGGCGATTACCGGCATTGTATTGCTTGGCGAATCGGCTAACCCGATGCGTATCTTCTGCCTGTGCCTAATTGCGGCTGGTATTATTGGCCTGAAGTTTAGCGCCCATTAAGTCGGCGCAGATTATCCGCCTGGTCGACCCAAATGAGCCGCTGCACCGGAAACCCTGCGGCGGCGGCTTGTTTTAACCACGCCTGCTTAACCGACTCCGGCAGCGTCGGCTGGCGCGACAGCAGCCACAGATAATCGCGATTAGGCCCGCAAACCAGCGCGTGTCGATACTCCTCATCCAGCGCAATAATGTTATACCCGCCGTAAAATGGGCCAAAGAAAGAGACTTTCAGTGCGGCCTGCTGCGGGCTGCCGGTAAATCGCGCCACGCCATTACTGGCTTTCCAGCGTCCCGATGCTTTATCCTGGCCCCGGTTGGTAACGCTTATCGCGCCATCCTTACGCATACCATATTCAGCGGTGACATTTATCAGGCCGCGCTCAAACCGATTATCCAGCCGCGCAATTTCATACCATACCCCGGTATAGCGGGCCGCATTGAAATTATTCACGACTTTCACGCCCTCGGGCGGGCGAGGAGTATTGCAGGCAACCAGCAGGCACGCGGTTGCGGTAATCAATGTTAGAGGCCACAGGCGCATGAACGCTCCTGATAAAAAGAGAAGGTGATAAAGAGTGTAGCGTAACGGCAGAGAACGGAGGCGTGCGGGCCCGCACGGGCCCGCGAAAAACGGCTAGAGGGTAATTACGCCGATAAGCGTGATAATAGTGAGAATGGCGGCCAGGCCGTAAAAAAACCATTTGCCAGAAGGCACGTGAATTTTAAGATCGTGCATCCCGTGATGCAGCCTGTGCAGATTGCACCACAGAGGCAGAACAATCATTACGAACAAAAATAGCCGCCCGATGAAGCTCTGGCAGAACGTCAGGATGCGCTCATAGCTTAGCGCGTCGCCGGGATATAGCCCCAGCGGCAGCATTAGCCCCACCAGCAAGACAACCACAGGTGCGACAATGGCGCTCCACATACCGCCTGCGCCAAAAAGCCCCCAGAAAATAGGCTCATCAGAACGCACGGGATTTGGATTTATCATAGACTCACTCCTTATCAAAAGAGGGCGATGCAAAAGATAGCAATCGTGACCAAAGCGGTGACGATCCACAGGCCTTTAATCACAGGCTCCGGCCCCATTTTTTCGTCTTTTACAATAATATTTGCCGCTTTTGGCGCAAGTTCGAACCAGGTCTTGGTATGCAATATCGCTGCCGCCAGCGCAATAATATTTAAAATAATCACGATGGGATTTTGTAAAAAACCGACAAAGTTTGCCCAAGACTCTGGGCCATGCTTCAGTGAAAATAGCCCGCATAGTAGCAACAGGCTGAACCAGACGCCGGGGACGGCGGTGCCTTCACGCAGCATATAAAAGCGATAAAAGCCGAGTTTTTGCCACCAGTTTGACGGCATTGGGCGGACATACGGTTTACGTTTTGTCGTCATGCTGCACTCCTTAGCGTGGTTTTAGCGTGGCGATAAGAAAGTCCTTCGCACTTTCAACTTTGCCCTGCTGGATTGCCGCCGCCGGGTCGACGTGTTTAGGGCAAACCTGTGAGCAAAAGCCGACAAAAGTACAGCTCCAGACGCCATTCTGCGCGTTAAGCTGCGGCATGCGCTCCCGTTTACCGCGATCCCGGTTATCGAGGTTATAGCGATGCGCCAGCGTAATCGCTGCCGGGCCAATAAACTCGGGGTTTAGCCCAAACTGCGGGCAGGCGGCATAGCACAGGCCGCAGTTGATACAGCCGGAAAATTGATGATACTTCGCCATTTGCGCGGGCGTTTGCACATTGGGGCCCTGTTCGGGCGTGCGTGGGTTACCGATAATATACGGTTTGATAGCTTCCAGGCTCTCAATAAAGTGCGTCATATCGACAACCAGGTCGCGCTCAATGGGGAAGTTTGCCAGCGCTTCGACTTTCATCCCGTTGGTATACTCGCGCAGGAAGGTTTTACACGCCAGTTTGGGGACGCCGTTCACCATCATGCCACAGGAGCCGCAAATCGCCATCCGGCAAGACCAGCGATAGCTTAAATCCGGGGCCAATTCATCTTTGATATAACCGAGAGCATCCAGCAGCGAGGTTTGCTCATCGTAAGGAACCGGATAAAATACGCTGCGCGGCGCGCTGTCCGTTTCCGGGTTGTAGCGTACGATCTCGACGTTGAGGGTAAGCATCTCAGCCATGAGCCGTCTCCTTGTTCTCGGCGGCATCCGCCTCGGCGCCGTAAACGCGCTTAGCCGGCGGCAATTTAGTAATATTGACGTCGGTATATTCCAGACGCGTGGTGCCGCCCGCATCGCGGAATGCCAGCGTATGTTTTAAATAGTTAACGTCGTCTCGTTCGGTACAGCCTTCATCCAGGCGCTGATGCGCGCCGCGCGACTCTTTACGCGCCATCGCCGAATGCGCCATGCACTCAGCAACGTTCAGGCCATGGCCAAGTTCCAGCGTATAAAGCAGGTCGGTATTAAATACGCTGGAAGTATCAGAAACCCGCACCCGCTTAAAACGCTCCTGCAGTTCGGCCAGTTTATCGATAGTTTTCTGCATCAGTTCTGGCGTGCGATAAATGCCGCAGCCTTCTTCCATCGACATGCCCATTTCATCGCGGATCTTCGCCCAGCTTTCGTTGCCTTCCTGATTAGCCAGCGCTTTCAGACGATGTTCGATATCGTCCGCCTGGGCATTCAGCGCGCCGTCGCTAACAGCACCTGCCGTTGCCGCGCGTTCAATGGCCTGCTCTCCGGCCAAACGCCCGAATACCACCAGTTCGGCCAGCGAATTAGAACCAAGGCGGTTAGCGCCGTGCAGGCCGACAGAGGAACATTCGCCGACGGCAAACAGCCCCCGTATGCGGGTTTCGCAGTCAGGCGCAGTTTCGATGCCACCCATGGTGTAATGTGCGGTAGGGCGTACTGGAATCGGTTCTTTAACCGGATCGACGCCGACATAAGCCTTCGCCAGTTCGCAAATGAATGGCAGGCGTTCCAGCAGCTTTTTCTCGCCGAGATGGCGTAAATCCAGATACACCACGTCGCCGCGCGGGGTCGCTACCGTATTCCCCTTGCGCCATTCATGCCAGAAAGCCTGGGAAACTTTGTCGCGCGGGCCCAGCTCCATATATTTGTTTTTCGGCTCGCCCAGCGGAGTTTCCGGGCCCATGCCGTAATCCTGCAAATAGCGATAGCCATTTTTATTCACCAGAATGCCGCCTTCGCCGCGGCAGCCTTCTGTCATCAGAATGCCGGAGCCGGGCAGGCCGGTCGGATGATACTGAACAAACTCCATATCACGCAGAGGAACGCCGTGGCTCAGCGCCATCCCCATGCCGTCACCGGTCACGATGCCGCCGTTGGTGTTATAGCGGTATACGCGCCCCGCACCGCCCGTGGCCAGCACCACCGCATTAGCGCGAATTTGCACTAATTGCCCTTCCATCATATTCATGGCGACCAGGCCGCATGCGCGACCGTCGTCCACCAGCAAATCGAGCACGAAGTGCTCGTCAAAGCGCTGAATTTGCGGAAACTGCAGGGAAGTCTGGAACAGGGTATGCAGCATATGAAAGCCGGTCTTATCGGCGGCGAACCACGTGCGCTCGATTTTCATGCCGCCGAAGCGGCGCACGTTAACGGAACCGTCCGGGCGGCGGCTCCAGGGGCAGCCCCATTGTTCAAGCCGGGTCATCTCTTGCGGGCAGTGGTGAACGAAATAGTCGACGACATCCTGTTCGCACAGCCAGTCGCCGCCTGCCACGGTATCGTTAAAATGATAATCGAAACTATCGTGATCCTGAGTGACGGCGGCGGAGCCTCCTTCTGCGGCGACCGTATGGCTGCGCATCGGATAGACTTTTGAGATTAAAGCGATTTTTGCCTGCGGGTTGGCCTGCGCTGCCGCAATGGCTGTGCGTAGGCCTGCGCCTCCGGCGCCTATGATGGCGAGATCGGCTTGAAAGGTATGCACGACATTCCTCCGAGATAGTGTTCTGGTTGCGCTATCGGCTCCCCGAACGGTATGCGTCCTGACAGATAACGCGCGTCGCGGCAGGCGGGCGGCCTGCTACTTAATGGGTAGTGAGTATATCCGGGTGATTCACAAGGAAATTTGATGTGTTCGATTTTTTTGTGGTAATTGAAACAAATACGATTTTAGAAATGATAATCCGGTCACGAAATCACGTGAAATATCGGCCGCTGAAAACGAAGACCCGTGATTTGTGTCCATCCTGAGATACGAGTAGACTTCCGGACCTTATTTGTTTTTGGAGAGATAACCATGAGCGAAACGGCAACCTGGCAGCCGAGCGCATCCATCCCCACGCTACTTAAACGCGCAGTCGTTGTGGCGGAAATTCGCCGCTTCTTTGCCGATCGCGGAGTGCCTGAGGTGGAAACCCCCTGCATGAGCCAAGCGACGGTAACGGACGTACATCTGTTTCCGTTTGAAACCCGTTTTGTTGGCCCCGGCCACGCTGAGGGCACGCCTCTTTGGTTAATGACCAGCCCTGAATATCATATGAAACGCCTGCTGGCGGCGGGAAGCGGCCCGATTTATCAGCTTTGCCGCAGTTTTCGTAATGAAGAAATGGGGCGCTATCACAATCCCGAATTTACCATGCTGGAATGGTATCGCCCGTGCTATGACATGTACCGTCTGATGAATGAAGTGGACGACCTGTTACAGCAAATCCTGGAAACAGAGGCGGCGGAAACGCTTTCTTATCAGCAGGCATTTCAGCGTTACCTGGAAATAGACCCGCTGTCCGTAGAGAAGGCGCAGTTACGGGAAGCCGCAGCTAAGCTGGATTTAAATAATGTGGCGGATAACGAAGAAGATCGCGATACGCTACTGCAGCTTTTATTTACCTTCGGCGTAGAACCCCACATTGGCAAAGAGCGCCCCACCTTTATTTATCACTTCCCGGCAACCCAGGCGGCGCTGGCATGCATTAGCCAGGAAGATCACCGGGTAGCGGAGCGGTTTGAAGTCTATTTTAAGGGCGTTGAACTGGCGAACGGTTTCCATGAGCTGACCGACGCGCGCGAACAGCAGCAGCGTTTTGAACAGGATAACCGCAATCGCGCGGCGCGCGGGTTACCGCAATATCCGGTTGATACACATCTGCTGGCAGCGCTGGAGGCTGGGCTACCGGACTGTTCCGGCGTGGCGCTTGGCGTAGATCGTTTAATTATGCTGGCGCTCGGTGCACAGAGCCTGGCAGAGGTGATGGCCTTCCCGGTCGACCGCGCGTAGTATGATGCCCCGTGCAGGGCGCGACGACGCGCGCTCTGCCGTTCCCCAATGATAATCCCTATTATCGACCCACGCGGTAGCGGCGGTCACCCTCTCGCGCTCAGGTGTTCTGCGCCGCAGCGCGCATCGAAGATACGCATATAGCGCACCGCTAGCGCGGTTCATCTTTTCATCCCGCTGTCGTTGCCTTATGGCTTATGGCCTGAAAGGCAGGGCTAATACCTCCTTATCGGCTCTGCGTGAAAATGGATTCAGGTCCATGCCGGAGCACCGGTGGCGCACCGGGCATGAGTAAAATAGCCGCGTTTGTTTTCCCGCTGGCGCATATCGTGCCGACGCGGCCAGGCGTCAGCGCATTGGCTGATGCTTTATTCATTATCGCGCCCGAAACTCTGCGTTGTGCTATGTGCGACCCAGGAGCGTTAAAGGCCGGGTAGCGTGTGAA
This sequence comes from uncultured Enterobacteriaceae bacterium, assembly GCA_945271245.1. Taxonomy (GTDB): domain Bacteria; phylum Pseudomonadota; class Gammaproteobacteria; order Enterobacterales; family Enterobacteriaceae; genus Apirhabdus; species Apirhabdus apintestini. The sequence continues at coordinate 10,290 of CALYPF010000011.1, forward strand.
TAACGTTTATCTTCAGTCGCTAATAAATAGGAAGGTTTATTGATGAAGGGTATCGCGCGGTGTTTTTCCGCTAATTGCTTAATTCCGCCGGGCGTTTTTACCCGGCGCAGTGAATATGATGTGTCCGGATCATCGCGCAATCAGTGTGATGAGATAAAAGCCAGGCGGGCGGACAACCCACATCGCACGTTGGGCGCGCGCTTCAAGCGCTGGAAGCAAGGCCGGTCCGTACACCGCTATCAGTTGGGGCAAACGACGGTCAAAGGTGAAGAGGAGCGGGCCAGGGCCATTGACAAGCGCCGCAGCCTCGGCATAACCCATGAGACGCTCGCGCCGCAGCGCGATACCTCCGCGCGCGTATTGCCGAAAAGCATTACCACTGCCAGTCGCAGCGGTGAGATGCCGCGCGCCCTGCCACGAGGTACTAGCCCTGAACGGACGCCGGCCTATGTGCATTACCGGTTGGAGCAGCCCTTATATGCCCGTGGGGAGACGCCTGAACCCGACCAGGTAGCGGGAAGAGCGCAGCCAGAACTTACTATCGCTCAGCCTACTACAAGGCTGACGGAATCACGCGTATGCACACGCGGAACGCTGCCGGTTAAAGTAGATACGAATCGCGACGCTGGGCAAAACGCTTATCCGGCGGGAAGTGGGTGCGCATTAAGTGAAGGCGGAGCAAGGAGAAAGGACATCGTCTCCAGGTAGGGGGCGGAGTGGGCCGCGTCCAGTCATACGTTATCTTCCAGGTCGAAGAAGGCGGTGCGGTTTAACGCACTGGTGAAAGTAAGATAGCCGTTTCATCACGCGCTGAAAGCGCGATAATTCCCGGTTTGTCCGGGCGCTGCGATGAGAACCGGCTGTAGCGCTCCATTGCTGCCGTCGCCGCGCTTTTTGCACAAGGGCGCGCTACAGTGGCTGCGGCGGATAGCCTTTAGGCTTATCCGCCGCTGGATCGCGGGCAGGCTTACAGGCTCCCCGGCAGGCGGGCTTTTCTGCCCGTAGAGCTCAGTGATTTCCCATTTTTAATGCCGTTCAGGCTTTCAAGGCGCATCTGAAAAGGCGGGAAGGGCATTTCCAGCCCGTGCTCACGGAAACCTTGTAGAATAAGCTGATGTATTTCGTGACGTAGCGGCATGCGATGCCCCATCTCGGCGGCATAGATACGCAGCTCAAACAGTTGAATACCCTGCTGTAAATCCACCAAAAAGGCGTCCGGTGCCGGGGTGTCCAGCACCAGCGCGCAGCGCCGCGCGGCAGTCAGCAGTATTTGGGTCACTTCTTCGCTATCGGCGTCCGTTGGGGCGGGAATCGTCAGAACTACGCGCGTAATCGGGTCGGAAAGCGACCAGTTAATAAACTGTTCAGTAATAAAAGCCTGATTAGGCACGATAATTTCTTTTCGATCCCAGTCGCTGATAGTTGTTGCGCGGGTGTTAATCTTCGTTACGCTGCCGGTCAGATCGCGAATAGTGACGGTATCTCCGATGCGAATAGGCTTCTCAAACAGAATAATCAGCCCGGAGACGAAGTTAGCGAAAATCTGCTGTAGCCCAAACCCCAGCCCGACCCCGAGCGCGGCGACCAGCCACTGAAGTTTCCCCCACTCGATGCCTATCATCGAGAACCCTGCCAGCCCGCCAATCAGCATCAATATATATTTTGTGATAGTCGTAATGGCATAGCCGGTCCCGGGGGTCAGACTCAGATGCTGTAACAGCGCAAGTTCCAGCAGCGCGGGCAGGTTACGCACAAGCTGAGCGGTGATAATAAAGACCAGCACGGCTATTAGCACCGCGCCAAGCGTAATCGGCTCCAGACTTTCCACGCCCTGTACGCTTGAGGTCACGTCCCACAGGGTAATATTTTCCAGAAACCCAAAGGCGGAATGGATTTCTGACCACAGTGCGATAACCGAAACCAGCGCTATCAGCATCAGCAGGCTTCTTACCAGGCGCAGTGAACTCTTGCTAATTGCGTCCAGATCGATAATCGGCTCTTCAACCTCGGCTCCGCCATCCGTGCCGTGCGTGAAGGGTTCTTCCTCGCCGCGAGCGCGCTGGGCCAGGATTTCAGCGCGCCGCTGCTTTGCGCGGTCGAACGCCAGTTTACGTCGTTGAATGAACATCCAGCGGCGAATAATGTGATAGATGACCAGCAAAAAGAACCAAATAGCAACGGAGGTTTCCAGGCGCGCCAGCAGCGCCTTTGCGGTCGCAAGGTAGCCGATGGCGGCGGCGAGAATGGCCAGTAGCGGAGCGCAAAGCATCAGGTTCCACAGCAGGCGATTAATAATATTGTCGCCGCCGTCGTCTTTTTCCTGATAAAGCGGCAGCTTCGCATGCTTCAGGCTGAGTGTTACCACAGCGACCGCGCCGCAAATTAGCATGAAACAAAGCCGCCCCAGCGAGGCGGCAAACTCGCGATCGTTTAAATTATCGAACATGATGACCGCCATAATCAGCGGCACAATAACGCCGACGCTCATCAAATAATTACGCATGGCGCGTGCCACTTGTTGGCGAGGCCAGCCAAAATGCACGACAAATAGCCCGTTTGGCCGGGCGAAAGTTGCGCAAATCATCACTGCCCACAGCAGCGGTACCGTGGCCGTAACGCCGTCACCGATGGCGACCGCCAGCGGATACGGCCAGGCGGCCTGCAAACCATGGCCCAGCGTCGCCCACAGCACGGGAAGCGGCAAAGCCACCAGAATCGACCAGAACACCGTGCGCATCGTGAGCCAGAAGTGATCCTGCGTCACTTTACCAACCCGGGCGCTGCAGCGTTCCAGAAACGCCGTGAACCGGCGGCGTGAAGCAATACTAAAACCCACCAGAACCAGCGCGGCGAAGAGCGGGAGCAGCGTCGTGCGGCTGGTCAGCATCATCATCGTGGCTTTACCCAATTGGCTGAGCGTATCCAGTGAGAGCAGTCGGCGCAGATCGCGCATGATATCCAGCGGCCAGCTTAGCCCCAGCGGGCTAACGTCCGATGTCCAGAACAGATAGCGATGCGTCGCTTCATTAACATCTTTCAGTGCGTCGATAAGCTGCCCGTTTGCAACCTTAAGCTTTGTCAGCTCCAGAATCAGCGTGTCGCCGCCCTGTAGCAATGAATTGAGCAGCTCGCTTTGGGTGCGAAGCTGGGCGTCGAGGATACGGCGTTGTTCATCGGTGAGCGGAGCACCGCTGGCCTGGTGAAGCTGGCGGAGCTGCTCCTGTTTGCCTAATTGTTCTTCATAGCGTAATCGCTGCACCCGAAGCTGTGCCAGCTCGGTATCTAACTGCTGGGGCTTCGGCGTTTCCGGCATGCGTGCGACCTGGGCGCGCAGCGCTTCGCCCAGCACATTAGAGATGCCCAGCCACTGCGACTGTTCGCGCAGAGTGTTCAGCGCCTGGCGGACTTGCAGAATTTGACGCGTGGCCTGGCGCTGCTGCGAGGCGACCAGATCCATTCTTTGCGCCTGTTGATTAAGATCCTGAGAGAGCGAACGATTGATGGGGAACTGCGCCACAATATCTGGCGGCAGGTTGGCGCTATTTTCCGCCATCATCTCTGTGCTTTCCAGCGCCTGTTCCGCTTCGCGCTGACGCAGGCTGTTGAGCTGGTTACGCAGCGACTGTAGCCAGGCATCAAGCTGGCCGGCCTGCTTTTGCGACAGTTCGGCGCGCTGGCGCGCCAGCGCCTGGCGATTGCTGGCGGATAGCTGGGCCAGTTCAAGCTCATCTACGAGTGCCTTCAGGCGCGCGGCTTCCGCCTGGGCGGAAATTTGCTGGGCCTGACCGAGCGGAGTGCTGGCGTTTTTTGGCGAAGGCTGGCGGTGTTCAATGGCACTGAGCTGGCGCCGCGCGTCGGTTTGCTGTTGGGGAAGTTGAGCGAGGGAGTCGGTGATTTCGCGGTTGCGCTCCTGCTGCTGCTGGGCTTCGCGGCTTTTATCCAGTAACTGACTGCTGGTTTGCAATATCTCTTGATTTAGCGCGTCGGCGCTCATACCTACGGGGAGTTTGCGCGGCGCGTTATTTAAGTTATTGAGCTGCTGGCGCAGCGTTTGAGACAAACGAGGGAAGTCATCGATAACTTTTTGATAGCGGGCGGCGCGCGCCAGCGAGGCGTCGCGTTCTTCCAGCGCGTTTAACGCGGCCTGCAGCGCTTCAATAGTTTTTATCTGTCCCGGCTGCTTTTTATCTGCTTCTTTAGCCTGAGTCAGTTCTTGAGTGATTTGTTTTGCGTCGGGGATGGCGGCGGCGTGCGCCATCCCACTGAGGCTTATCGCCATCAGAAAAAAGAGGAACAGGCGCACGTCGCGTTACCTTATTATTAATCGGCCTTAGTTAGGCGTAGTTATTCATTATCAGAGCCAGGCTTTGGCGCCTGTGCGGGCGCAGATGCGGCACCTTTTCCCGGCTGCCGGGGCCGTTGCTGAGGCTCAGCCTCCGGTGCGGCGGTGTCGGGAGCTGCGATGGCGGTTTCGCTTGTGGAAACCGGCAGGGGAGCCTGGTCAACAACCGGCTGGGCTTTGGGGCCGGCGGCTGATTCGCTTACGGGCGCCGCGTCCACCTTAGGTGGAATATCGGTCGCCGCGGCATTGTTCGCCCGGGCCAGCGGCTCGCCAATGCGGGTCGGTGCGCGATGTTCCAGGTGTGGCATCAGGGTAACCTGACCCGGCGCAAATAAATTAATCACGGTCGAGCCGAGCTTAAAGCGCCCCATTTCCTGGCCTTTCAGTAGGGCGATACAGCCTTCGCTGTCCCCGGCGGGCCAGGTCCAGCGTTTAATAATGCCTTCGCGCGGCGGAGTGACGGTGCCTGACCAGACGGTTTCAATACTGCCGACAATGGTTGCGCCGACCAGGATTTGCGCCATTGGACCGAACTCAGTGTCGAACAGGCAAATGACGCGCTCATTACGGGCAAACAGATTCGGCACATTCTGCGCGGTGAGATGGTTGACGGAGAAGAGGTCACCTGGGACATAAATCATCTCGCGCAAAATACCGTTACAGGGCATATGCACGCGGTGATAGTCGCGCGGCGACAGATAAGTAGTAGCGAACGCCCCGTTACGGAATAACGCCGCCATCTGATAATTCCCTGCCAGCAGCGCTTCCAGTGTGAAAGAATGCCCCTTTGCCTGGAGTAATTTGTCATTGTCGATAGCGCCTGCCTGGCTAATAACGCCATCGGCTGGCATCACCAGCGTTGTCGGGTCTGGGTTAATAGGGCGCACGTCGTCGCGCAGCGGTCGAACAAAAAAGTCGTTAAAGGTGCGATAGCTGGCGGTATCGGGCTTTTGCGCTTCCTGCATATCGACTTTGTAATATTTGACAAAGAGATCGATAACCCCTTTTGTCAGCCAGCCGGCGCGCTTACTGGCACCCCAGCCTGCGAATTGCGTCAGCCATTGCTTTGGCAGGAGATATTGAAGAGAAAGTTTGATGTTGTTGAACAAAATAGCCTCCAGGCCAATATTTTTGCCAGTCCTTGCCCGGCGGCTCGCGGCGAGCCAGGCACTGCAGTAAGTAAAGAGGCGGCATTCGCCTCTCTGTGTTTTATTACCCGCCAATATCGGAAAAGTTTTTGCGCGTTTTTATTTGCGCCATGCTCTCCAGGATTCGGTGGTAGTTATCAAAACGCGATTCGGCGATGTCGCCGCGCTCGACGGCGGCGCGGATAGCGCAGCCAGGATCGTTATCATGGCTGCAATCCCGATATTTGCAATGGCCTAAATAGTCATGAAATTCGACAAAGCCGCGCGTAATTTGTTCCGGTTCCAGATGCCATAAGCCAAACTCCCGCACGCCGGGCGAGTCAATTACTTCGCCACCGTGCGGGAAGTGATACAGGCGCGCGGCGGTTGTGGTGTGCTGCCCCAGCCCGGAAACACCCGAGACATCGTTGGTGAGGATCTGTCGCTCTTTAAGCGCCAGCAGCGCGTTCAGTAAGCTGGATTTCCCCACTCCTGACTGCCCGGCAAAAATGCTGATTCTGTCCGTCAGCGCCTGTTCAAGCGCTTGCTGCGTTTCAGGATAGTGGCTCGATACCATTAAAACGCGGTAGCCAATATCCCGATAGATAGCCATTTGTTCTTCAACGAAGGCCATCCCTTCGTCATCCAATAAGTCTATCTTATTCAGTACAATAAGCGGTTCTACGTTCAGCGTTTCACAGGCCACCAGGTAACGATCGATAATATTCAGCGACAGCTCCGGCAAAATCGCTGAAACGATAACGATTTGGTCAATGTTAGCGGCGATGGGTTTTACGCCGTCGTAGAAATCAGGGCGCGTTAATACTGAGGAGCGTTCGTGCACCGCTTCGACAATGCCCGTTACGGTAATGCCTTCACCGGTTTCTTTTGCCGGACGCCAGACTACGCGATCGCCGGTAACCAGTGAGCGAATGGTGCGCCGTATATTGCAGCGGTGCAGAGTGCCATCGGCGGCTTCAACGTCGGCATGCATACCGAAGCGGCTGATAACCCGGCCTTCGGTAGGCTCACCAAGCTGGCTGTCGTCATAATCGACGCCTGACTCAGGCTTGAGACGGCGCTTGTGATTTGCGCTGACGCGCCGCTGCTGGCCTTTCGAAAGTTTCTTTTTACTCAATCGCGCTGGCTCCTGGTCGCTCCAGAGAAACAAAACCTCTATGATACACGCTATTTTATATGAAATAACCCATTCTTACCGGGTGAATTCGCGTAACGCTGGGGAGGCGTGGCCATGAGCGTAAATGAAAATAACCTGATTTGGATTGACCTTGAAATGACCGGGCTGGATCCCACGCGCGATCGTATTATTGAAATCGCTACGATAGTCACGGACCGGGATCTGAATATTCTGGCTGAAGGCCCGGTAATTGCGGTGCATCAGTCTGACGAACAGCTGGCATTAATGGATGACTGGAATGTGCGAACCCATACCGGCAGTGGGCTGGTGGCACGCGTAAAAGCCAGTCAGTTTGACGATGGTGCAGCAGAGCGTGAGACATTAGCGTTTTTGCGCCAGTGGGTGCCGGAAGGGAAATCGCCGATTTGCGGCAACAGCGTTGGTCAGGACAGGCGTTTTCTGTTTAATTATATGCCGGCGCTGGAAGCCTACTTCCACTATCGTTATCTGGACGTTAGCACGCTGAAAGAATTGGCCCGCCGCTGGAAGCCGGAAATCTTAGAAGGCTTTCAGAAAAAAAATACCCATCAGGCGCTGGATGATATTCGTGAGTCGGTGGCGGAACTTGCATACTATCGCGAGCACTTTATCCGCCTGTAAGCAGCGGGGCGCAGAGAAACTCGTCATTTTGCCGAAGAAATCGGCATTCAAACGAAAAGCACGACTTTTTGTGCTTAAAGGCTTGCGAGGAAAATCATTTCTCGTATAATGCGCCTCCCGTAACGGTACACAATTGTGCCGTTGCGCAACGCGGGAATAGCTCAGTTGGTAGAGCACAACCTTGCCAAGGTTGGGGTCGCGAGTTCGAGTCTCGTTTCCCGCTCCAGATTTTTGTCGCCGATAAAGATAGGCGGCAGGTGTCTTAAGCTGTAAACTTCAGGCGCAACGTATTATGCGGGAATAGCTCAGTTGGTAGAGCACAACCTTGCCAAGGTTGGGGTCGCGAGTTCGAGTCTCGTTTCCCGCTCCAGATTTTTGTCGCCGATAAAGATAGGCGGCAGGTGTCTTAAGCTGTAAACTTCAGGCGCAACGTATTATGCGGGAATAGCTCAGTTGGTAGAGCACAACCTTGCCAAGGTTGGGGTCGCGAGTTCGAGTCTCGTTTCCCGCTCCAGGTATCCTTTCTTCAGTATTCTTATCTATTACCTACTTTTAGCCCGTTTGCTAGCATTCCTCTCCTTTTTGTAAACAGAGTTATCCACAGGGTAGATATTTGCTTTCGCCTGGCAATGATAAATTGCTGCAAATCAAATTTTTTTTATTCATCTGTTTTTATTGAGAATAATTTAATTGTGAAACGTTAATACGATCGCTTGACGTTTTTTTCCACGTTGAATGACAACGGCTTTTTATTTTTATCCACAGACATAAAATATTCAGGCGTCCCGGGGTAAACCTTTTTCAACGGCGCGGATAAGCCGCCGCGTTTTGGCCGGTTGTACCTCAATGGCGCAGGCATCCCGTTTGGCTATCTGTTGCGCAATCGCCCAGTGAATATGCTCATCCAACAGTTCATGCTCGCCCAGCCGGGCGCTCAGCGCGTGAATATACTTTTCATCCCAGGGCGCGTTTCCCAGCGCAACGGCGATATTTCTTGACCAGCGCAGATGGCCAATTCGCCGGATAGCCGACCCCTCAGTCACTTTGAGAAAAGTTGCTTCACTCCAGGCGAACAGCTCGGTCAAAGGCGGTGCGTGCAGGGCTTTACGCGGGGCAAAGTCGTCTTCATCCGTAAGCTGAGAAAAACGGTTCCACGGGCAAATAAGCTGGCAGTCGTCGCAGCCGTAAATGCGATTGCCGATAAGCGGACGCAGCGCTTCGGGAATGCTGCCGTCCAGTTCGATAGTCAGATATGAAATACAGCGTCGCGCGTCGACTACGTATGGTTCTACGATTGCTCCGGTCGGGCAGGTTGTCATACAGGCGACGCAGCGTCCGCACTGTTCTTCAACCGGGCCATCGACCGGGAGTGGAAGATCGATCAGCAACTCGCCCAGGAAAAAAAACGATCCGGCATCGCGACTTAAAATTAGCGAATGCTTCCCGGTCCAGCCGAGGCCCGCTTTTTCCGCCAGCGGACGTTCAAGAAGCGGCGCTGAATCCACAAACGGTCTAAAATTCAGCGCAGCGCAGTGGGTTTGAATCATTTCGCCCAATTTTTTTAGCCGGTTACGCAATAGCTTATGGTAGTCGCGCCCAAGCGCGTAGCGGCTGACGTAGCCGAGACGGGGATTATTCAGCGTGCTGGCGAAGGCGGCACCGGCGGGCAGGTAATTCATGCGCACGCTGATTACGCGAAGCGTGCCGGGCAAAAGTTCATGCGGACGCGCGCGCATCATGCCGTGTCGCGCCATCCAGGCCATTTCTCCGTGGTATTGTTTCTCAAGCCAGGCTTGGAGCGCAGGTTCGCTGGCGCTGAGATCGGTATCCGCGATCCCTACGTGCTGAAAGCCGAGCGTAGTGCCCCACTGTTTAATATTGAGCGCTAATTGAGTGAGATCGAGGGGTTGAGACATGACGGACCATAATAAGAAGACGAACGCCGAGAGTATACCATACGAAGCCAGGCCGGCGGACTGGTTCCCCGACGCAGAGCGTGAAGCGGCGGATACGCTGGGGCTAACGCTCTATGAATTAATGCTGCGCGCCGGTGAGGCGGCCTTTCAGCTCGCCGTGCGCTGCTATCCGCAGGCGCGTCGCTGGCTGGTTATCTGCGGGCATGGCAACAATGGGGGCGATGGCTATGTTGCTGCGCGGCTGGCGCAGGGGCAGGGCATCGATGTGACGCTGCTGGCCACAGAGAGCGATAAACCTTTGCCGGACGAGGCGGAGGCCGCCCGGGTCGCATGGCTGAACGCCGGAGGCGTTATCCACGCCGCGGATGCGCCCTGGCCAGAAGAACGCGATCTTATCATTGACGGGCTATTAGGCACGGGATTACGCAACGCTCCGCGAGCCGAGTTGCAGTTGCTAATTGAGAAAATAAATCTTTATCCCGCGCCGGTGCTTGCGCTGGATATTCCCTCTGGCCTATTAGCGGCAAGCGGCGCGGCTCCGGGCGCGGTGGTACAGGCGCAGCATACCCTCGCGTTCATTGCGCTTAAATGCGGTTTACTGACCGGGAAGGCGCGCGATGTCGTCGGGCATCTTCACTGTCACGATTTAGGATTATCTGCCTGGCTTGCCGCGAAACCGGCGCCGTTTGTGCGGCTTGATGCCAGCTGCCTGGCCCGCTGGTTAACGCCGCGCAGGCCAACCGCGCATAAAGGAGATCATGGTCGCCTGTTGCTTATTGGCGGTGATACCGGGACGGCGGGGGCAATCCGTATGGCGGGCGAGGCCGCGCTGCGTGCCGGGGCTGGCTTAGTTCGCGTATTGACGCGCAGTGAAAATATCGCGCCTTTACTCACCGCCCGACCGGAGCTGATGGTACAGGAGCTAACGCCCGCTGCGCTTGGCGCTAGCCTGGACTGGGCCGACGTTGTCGCGGTCGGCCCGGGCCTCGGTACCCAAAGCTGGGGGAAGAAAGCGCTGCAAAAAGTGGAAAATTTCCGGAAACCGATGTTATGGGACGCCGATGCGCTTAACCTGCTGGCAATCAATCCGGATACGCGTCAAAATCGCGTTATTACGCCGCATCCGGGCGAAGCCGCACGTTTGCTCAACTGTAGCGTGGCGGAGGTTGAGCGCGATCGCATTCAGGCAGCGCGTAATCTGGCTAAGCGCTATGGCGGCTGTGTAGTACTGAAAGGCGCAGGCAGCGTTATCGCCAGTTCACAAGGGGACTGCGCCCTGATAGACGCTGGCAATCCTGGCATGGCCAGCGGAGGGATGGGAGATGTGCTCTCTGGTATTATCGGTGCGCTGCTGGCCCAAAAATTGCCACTGTATGATGCCACCTGCGCCGGTGCCGTGGCTCACGGCGCAGCGGCAGATTCGCTGGCCCGCCGATTTGGCACGCGCGGTATGCTTGCGAGCGATGTAATCGCTGCGCTTTATTCCTGTGTAAATCCAGACATTAATCAACGAGATGACGATGACGCTAGCTGTTTCGCTCAACGATGAATCCGCGACACTCGCATTAGGCGCCCGGCTGGCAAAGGCCTGTAATGGGGCAACAGTGATTTATTTATATGGTGATTTAGGCGCCGGAAAGACGACCTTCAGCCGCGGTTTTCTGCAGGCGCTGGGGCATGTGGGAAATGTGAAAAGCCCAACGTATACGCTGGTCGAACCCTATGAGCTAGGCAATATTACTGTCTATCATTTTGATTTGTATCGCCTTGCCGATCCTGAAGAGTTAGAGTTCATGGGTATTCGCGATTATTTTGCACATAACGCTATTTGTCTTGTCGAATGGCCTCAGCGGGGCGCTGGCGTATTGCCGCCCCCGGATATTGAACTGCGCCTAACCTACCTGTCCTCAGGGCGGGAAGCGCAGATTACCGCCGTTTCTCCCGCGGGTACTGCGCTACTGGCGCGCCTGGCGGACTAATTGCCGTAAGCCCATTTTACAAGGATGAGGAGATGAATCAGAAAATGAGAAAGTGGCTGTTAACCTTGCTGTTAACGCTGTGCGCGCCGCTGTGGGCGGCAAACGTCTCTGATATTCGGGTTTCCAATGGGGCGACGCAGGCGCGCATTACCTTTCAATTTACGGGGGATCCGCAATACACATTCACCCCGGTTGGCAAACGCACCGTGGCGTTAGATATTCATCAAAGCGGCATTATTCAGGGACTGCCGCTGGATTTTAATGGTCAGAATATGGTGCGACGCATTCGCGCCGGGCAGCCACAGGGGAGCGGTAACGTAAGGTTGCTGGTGGATTTAACTCAGGATGGGAAAACCCAGGCGATAAAACGACGCACCAATGCGGGATATTCCGTGGTATTCACTATCGATGCCATAAGTAAACCGTTACCGCCAGCCATCAAAGACCCTCGGCCTGTAGTGAAAGAACGCGTTGCCGCAGCGCCGACAGCCACCACCACCCAGCCGGCGAAAAATCCGTTTCAGCCGCAAAGTGAGCGCACAACGGCCGTTGTGGCGGGTAATCGCTCTGCGCGTCCTGCGGCCGCCAGGCATTCACAGCGCGCGCCGGCAGGTAAGGTAGTTATTGCGATTGATGCCGGGCACGGCGGCCAGGATCCGGGCGCGATTGGTAGCGGTGGCACCCGTGAGAAAAATGTCACTATCGGTATCGCCCGCAAAGTACGCACGCTATTGAATGCGGACTCCATGTTCCACGGAGTTTTAACCCGCGACGGTGATTATTTTATCTCCGTGATGGGGCGTTCGGACGTGGCGCGCAGACAGAACGCAAATTTGTTGGTTTCTATTCACGCGGATTCGGCGCCAAATCGTGAAGCGAAGGGCGCATCCGTATGGGTGCTCTCTAACCGACGCGCAAACAGCGAAATGGCGAACTGGCTGGAACAGCACGAGAAACAGTCTGAGCTATTAGGCGGCGCGGGTGATGTATTGGCAAATAACCAGGCGGACCCTTATCTTAGCCAGGCGGTTCTTGATTTGCAGTTCGGCCATTCCCAGCGGGTTGGTTATGATGTCGCCCGCAATGTATTAACGCAATTACGCCAGGTCGGCGTATTGCATAAGCGCTTGCCGGAGCATGCAAGCCTGGGCGTACTGCGCTCGCCGGATATTCCCTCGCTATTAGTGGAAACCGGTTTTATTAGCAATGGCGCTGAAGAACGTCTGCTGGCCAGCGACGCTTATCAACAGCGGATCGCAAACGCGATTTATCAGGGGCTGCGCAGCTATTTTCTGGCACATCCTCTCCAGTCGGCACCCGCGAAAAATGGGCGGTAAGCGTCAATCACTCGTGCGTAGCGATAACGAATAAAGTTTCACCCGGCCGGCTTGCCGTGCGGGTAAGAGGAGAACGTATGTCTATTCAGATCCTGCCACCGCAATTGGCAAACCAAATCGCCGCTGGCGAAGTGGTCGAGCGCCCGGCGTCGGTGGTTAAGGAACTGGTTGAAAACAGCCTGGATGCTGGCGCGACGCGCATCGACATTGATATCGAGCGCGGTGGCGCAAAGCTTATTCGTATTCGCGACAATGGCTGCGGGATTGGGAAAGACGAACTGGCGCTCGCGCTGGCGCGCCATGCTACCAGCAAAATCGCGACGCTGGACGATCTGGAAGCAATCGTCAGTCTCGGCTTTCGGGGGGAGGCGCTGGCCAGCATTAGCTCCGTTTCACGTTTAACCCTGACTTCGCGCACCGAGGGCGCTTCGGAAGCATGGCAGGCGTATGCGGAAGGGCGCGATATGACCGTGATGGTCAAACCTGCGGCACACCCTACGGGGACGACGCTGGAGGTATTGGATCTTTTTTATAATACGCCCGCCCGGCGTAAATTTTTGCGCACGGAAAAAACCGAGTTTACCCATATTGATGAGGTTGTGCGGCGCATTGCTCTTGCGCGCTTCGATGTGACTATCAATCTTACTCATAATGGAAAGCTGACCCGGCAATACCGCGCGGTTCAGAAAGAAACGCAGCGCGAGCGCCGTCTCGGCGCGATTTGCGGAGCGGCGTTTCTTGAACAGGCGCTGGCCATTGAGTGGCAGCACGGGGATTTAGCTTTGCGCGGTTGGGTCGCGGAGCCGCGGGCTACGGCGCAGGCGCTGACGGATATTCAATATTGTTATGTCAATGGCCGTATGATGCGCGATCGGTTAATCAACCATGCGATTCGCCAGGCGTGTGAAGATAAACTGGGCCTCGACAGACAGCCTGCTTACGTGTTGTATCTGGATATTGATCCCCATCAGGTTGATGTGAATGTCCATCCGGCGAAGCATGAAGTGCGTTTTCATCAGTCGCGGCTGGTGCACGATTTTATTTATCAGGGCGTTCTCAGCGTGCTGCACCAACGGGCAGACACGCTGCCGCTGGATGAAGCGTCGGCGCCGCGCTGGCAGCCGGAAAACCGCGCCAGCGCCGGCGAGAATCAGTTTGCACAACCGGAGTCGGACGCTATCTATGGGCGAGGCCACCGGGCTGAAACATCGACATCCGTAAGGAAGGCTTCTGTTGCACGGGAGGCTGGCAGCATTGACTATGGTGCTGGTGCTGGTGCTGGTGCTGGTGCTGGTGCTGGTGGTTGTCAGAGGCGTGATGGCTCAGGTTGGCCGCATGCGGCGCCGGGGTATCAGAAACAGCAGGGAGCGCTATATCAACAGTTACTGGATACGCCGCCGCTGGCCGAAGCCGATAACGCGTCAAAACACGCGCTTCCAATTAAAGATCCTGCTGATGGCGGTGAATCCGCGCAGAGCTTTGGGCGGGTTTTATCTGTAATAAAACCCGATATCGCACTGGTAGAGCGAAACGGTCATTTTGCTGTACTTGCATTAGCGGTTGCCGATCGCTGGCTGCGGCTGGCTCAGTTGCAGCCTGGGGATGAAAAATTGCGCGCCCAGCCTTTGCTTATCCCGGTACGACTAAAGCTAGAAGCCACGGAGCGCCAGACTTTATCGCACTGGCAAGATCTACTGGAAACGGTAGGGATGACGTTTGCTATCGACGCACAATTTGTCACGGTGCGGGCCGTTCCTTTACCGTTACGCCAACAAAACTTACAAAACTTGATTCCTGAGCTGATAGGCTACCTGGCGCAGCAGGAAAAAGAGACTGCGGAGACCATCGCGCGCTGGCTCGCCGGGCGCCTTACCTGTAGCCATACGGAGTGGGGCATAGCGCAGGCAATAACTACGCTGGCGGATCTTGAGCGGCTATGCCCTAAGCTGATAAAAAATCCACCGCCCGGTCTGTTACAATACATTGATTTACAATCAGCGATAAGCGCCCTGAAGCATGAATGACGTGAGCTATTCTTATAATAATACCGGCCTGCCGTCGGCCATTTTTCTAATGGGGCCTACCGCATCGGGCAAGACGGCTTTAGCTATTGAGCTCCGTCGCGTGTTACCGGTCGAACTCATCAGCGTTGACTCAGCGCTTATTTACCGGGGCATGGATATCGGAACGGCAAAGCCGGATGCCCGTGAACAGGCTCAGGCGCCGCACAGGTTATTAGATATACTGGACCCAGCCCAGGCTTATTCTGCAGCCGATTTTCGGCGTGATGCTCTTGCTGAGATGGCGGATATCGTTGCCGCAGGGCGGATTCCGCTATTAGTGGGCGGCACGATGCTTTATTTTAAAGCTCTGTTGGAGGGGCTATCGCCGCTGCCGCCGGCTTCTCCCGAGGTGCGGGAATCGATAGAACAGCAGGCGGCGCAATTGGGCTGGGAGTCAATGCATCTCCGCCTCCAGGAAATCGATCCCGTAGCGGCTATGCGTATCCATCCGAATGATCCGCAGAGGCTTTCTCGGGCACTGGAAGTTTTTTTTATTTCGGGTAAAACTTTAACAGAGTTGACGCAAACGGCAGGAGAGGCTCTACCGTATCGGGTGCATCAGTTTGCCATCGCTCCGGCGAGTCGTGAACTGATTCATCAGCGAATAGAGCAGCGTTTTCATCAGATGTTAGCTTCAGGCTTTGAAGCTGAAACGCGGGCGCTTTTTGCTCGCGGTGACTTGCATACGGATATGCCTTCGATTCGCTGCGTAGGATATCGCCAGATGTGGGCATATTTGTCTGGAGAGATAACGTACGATGAGATGGTTTATCGGGGAATTTGCGCAACAAGGCAGCTTGCTAAGCGCCAAATGACCTGGTTACGGGGTTGGAACGGCGTGACGTGGCTGGATAGTGACGCGCCACAGCAAGCCTTAAGGAAGATTCTACAAGAAGTACAGGTTCCTGGTGCGTTGCACCCCTGAATGTGTACAATTACAACGTCTCGTATGCATTTTTTTAGACGTAATTTCAGGACCTAAGGGTTCTAAGTATAAACAACAAGCTATAAGGAAAAGATAGAATGGCTAAGGGGCAATCTTTGCAAGATCCGTTCCTGAATGCGCTGCGTAGGGAGCGTGTTCCGGTTTCTATTTATTTGGTGAATGGTATTAAGCTGCAAGGTCAAATCGAATCTTTCGATCAGTTCGTCATTCTGCTGAAGAACACAGTCAGCCAAATGGTATATAAGCACGCGATCTCTACCGTTGTACCGTCTCGTCCAGTTTCTCATCATAGCAATAACGCTGGCGGTACGGGTAACTATCATCACGGAAGCAGTAACGCGCCGGCCACTTCAACCCAGCAAGAAAGCGATAGCGCTGAATAAGGTTGATGGCTGTAGGTTTATGACGGGGAACCAGGCTAACTGTGTTCCCCGCCGATCGTTTTGAGAGGTTATACGCTTGTTTGACCGTTATGACGCCGGTGAGCAGGCGGTGCTGGTCCACATCTGGTTTGAGCAGGATAAAGACATGGAGGATCTCCAGGAGTTTGAATCCCTGGTCTCTTCCGCAGGTGTCGAAGCGCTGCAGGTGGTGACTGGTTCCCGTAAGGCGCCGCACCCTAAGTATTTTGTAGGCGAAGGTAAGGCTGTCGAAATCGCTGACGCGGTGAGGGCCGTCGGGGCCTCCGTCGTGCTATTTGATCATGCGCTAACGCCGGCTCAGGAACGTAACTTGGAGCGGCTTTGCGAATGCCGCGTTATTGACCGAACAGGTTTAATTCTCGATATTTTTGCGCAACGTGCGCGTACCCATGAAGGGAAATTGCAGGTTGAGCTGGCGCAGCTACGGCATTTAGCCACGCGGCTGGTTCGCGGTTGGACCCACCTTGAACGACAAAAAGGGGGCATAGGCCTGCGCGGACCGGGTGAAACGCAGCTAGAAACGGACCGGCGCTTATTGCGCAATCGTATCATGCAGATTCTTTCGCGCCTTGAGAAAGTTGAAAAGCAGCGTGAACAAAGCAGACGCGCCCGCACGCGCGCTGATGTACCCACCGTTTCGCTTGTCGGTTATACCAATGCGGGAAAATCCACTTTATTTAATCGCATGACGGCGGCAAATGTGTATGCTGCGGATCAGCTTTTTGCGACACTGGATCCTACGCTGCGTCGCATCGACGTGGCGGATGTCGGCGAGACCGTGCTGGCGGACACGGTAGGTTTTATCCGCCATTTGCCGCATGATTTAGTCGCGGCGTTTAAAGCAACACTGCTGGAAACCCGGCAGGCGACATTGCTGTTACATGTTATTGATGCGTCCGATTTGCGGATACAGGAAAATATTGACGCCGTAGAGTCGGTTCTTGAGGAAATTGATGCCAGGGAACTGCCGACGCTGCAGGTAATGAATAAAATCGATATGCTGGATGAATTTACCCCGCGTATCGACAGAGACGAAGAAAATGTTCCGGTGCGTGTCTGGCTGTCTGCGCAGACGGGGGCCGGTTTACCACTCCTTTTTCAGGCGCTAACGGAGCGTTTGTCTGGCGAGATTGTGCAGCATACGCTGCGCCTTCCTCCCCAGGCAGGGCGATTACGGAGCCGTTTTTATCAGCTTCAGTCGATAGAAAAAGAGTGGATGGATGAAGACGGCTTCGTTGGATTGCAGGTGCGTATGCCTGTAGTAGACTGGCGTCGCCTTTGTAAGCAAGATCCAGCCGTATTGGATTATTTAATCTGATGCCGGTAGGTTCGCCTGAAGATTTTCCCCTGCTGTGGGGATCACTGCACAACCAATATGGAGCAAAAACATGGCGTGGAATCAGCCCGGTAATAACGGACAGGACCGCGACCCGTGGGGAAGCAATAAGCCCGGCGGCGACTCTGGGGGCAATAAAGGCGGCCGCAATCAGGGGCCACCGGATTTGGACGATATTTTCCGTAAATTGAGCAAAAAGCTCGGAGGCTTCGGCGGCGGTAAGAACGGCGGCCAGGGGCCTCGGGCGCATATGGGCGGTCGTGCCGTTGGCGTAGTGGCGGTAATCGCGGTGGTGATATGGGCCGCTAGCGGTTTTTATACTATCAAAGAGGCCGAGCGCGGCGTAGTAACGCGGTTTGGTAAATTTAGCCACATGGTAGAGCCCGGCCTTAACTGGAAACCGACCTTCATTGATAGCGTGCGTGCTGTGAACGTAGAGTCCGTGCGTGAACTGGCGGCATCCGGGGTTATGCTGACATCGGATGAAAACGTCGTGCGCGTTGAAATGAACGTGCAATATCGGGTAACCGATCCACGTCGTTATCTATTTAGTGTCACCAGCGCCGACGATAGTCTGCGGCAGGCGACAGATAGCGCACTGCGTGGCGTTATCGGTAAATATACGATGGATAAAATCCTGACCGAGGGGCGTACGGTTATCCGTAGCGATACTCAGCGTGAACTGGAAGAGACGATTAAGCCCTACAACATGGGGATTACTCTGTTAGACGTTAACTTCCAGGCCGCGCGCCCTCCGGAGGAAGTAAAATCCTCATTTGACGATGCGATTGCCGCACGTGAAAACGAGCAGCAGTATATCCGCGAAGCGGAAGCCTACGCGAACGAAGTACAGCCGCGCGCGAACGGTCAGGCGCAGCGTATTCTTGAAGAGGCTCGCGCCTACAAGACTCAGACCGTACTGGAGGCTCAAGGGGAGGTAGCGCGTTTTGCGAAGATCCTGCCTGAATACAAAGCCGCGCCGGAAATTACGCGCGAGCGCCTGTATATTGAAACGATGGAAAAAGTGCTGAGTCATACCCGTAAAGTCCTGGTGAATGATAAGGGCGGCAATAATTTGATGGTGCTGCCTTTAGAGCAAATGTTAAAAGGCGGTACTCCGGCGCCAGCTAATACCAGCACTACTGCTGATAATGAACATCTTCTGCGCCTGCCACCCGCGTCGCCGTCAGACGATCGCGCCAGCGGTTCAACGACGTCCAGCCGCGGCGATATCATGGATCAACGTCGCGCGAATGCACAGCGCCGGGGGAGTGAATAACAATGCGTAAATCAGTCATTGCAGTAATTATTATCGTGCTGGTCGCGCTATATGCCTCAGTCTTTGTGGTTAAAGAAGGCGAGCGCGGTATTACGCTGCGCTTTGGCAAAGTGGTTCGTGACGATGACAATAAACCAAAGGTGTATGTACCGGGTCTGCACTTCAAAGTGCCGTTTATTGAAACCGTTAAAACTCTGGATGCCCGTATTCAAACGATGGACAACCAGGCTGACCGGTTTGTTACTAAAGAAAAGAAAGACCTGATCGTCGATTCGTACATTAAGTGGCGCATCAGCGATTTTAGTCGCTATTACCTGGCGACCGGCGGTGGCGATGTTTCACAGGCTGAGGTACTGCTGAAACGTAAATTCAGCGACCGTCTGCGTTCGGAGATTGGACGTCTGGATGTTAAAGATATCGTTACTGATTCGCGCGGGCGCTTGACGCTTGAAGTTCGTGAAGCGCTGAACTCAGGCTCTGCCGGGACGGAGGACGAAGTGGAAACGCCGGCGGCGGACGATGCGATAGCGAAAGCCGCAGAGAGGATCACAGAGGAAACTAACGGGAAAGTGCCGGTTATTAATCCAAACAGTATGGCGGCGTTAGGTATTGAAGTCGTGGATGTGCGGATTAAACAAATTAACCTGCCTGCGGAAGTCTCTGAAGCTATTTATAACCGTATGCGCGCGGAACGCAGCGCAGTAGCACGTCGCCATCGTTCTCAGGGTCAGGAAGAGGCCGAGAAGCTGCGCGCGGCGGCGGATTATCAGGTGACTCGTACGCTGGCGGAAGCAGAGCGGCAGGCGCGTATAGTTCGCGGTGAAGGAGATGCAGAGGCGGCGAAGCTATTTGCTGACGCGTTTAGTCAGGATCCTAACTTCTATGCATTTATTCGCAGCCTGCGCGCCTACGAGCAGAGCTTTAACTCAAAACAGGATGTTATGGTGCTTAGCCCGGAAAATGACTTTTTCCGTTATATGAAAGCGCCAAACAGCAGCGCTCGTTAACGTTTCCCTGGTGCATGCCGATAGATGAAGTATCGGCATTCGAAAAACTATGCCGGTCAGAATGAATGATGACCGGCTTTTTTTATCTTTAAGAAGCTCGCGCGTGGCCGGTGGTTGCTGATGCTGCCTGGCCGAGTAAAAAAACAACTGGATAGAAAATGAATACAACAATTTGGAGCGCGCTGGCGCTGGTGCTGGTACTGGAAGGCCTTGGGCCAATGCTCTTTCCTACGCTCTGGCGTCGTATGATTGGTGCCATGATACTGCTGCCAGAAAAAGCACTGCGTCGCTACGGCGGAGGGCTTGTGGTGGCTGGCATTGTCATTTACTACATGCTGCATAAAGGGCTAAGTTAAAGATAAATCAGGCGAGAAGCGCGCATTTTTGTCGCCTGAAAGGGCTGAATATCTCAAAAACCGGTGGTAGAATCCATTTTTAAGCAAACGGTGATTTTGAAAATGGGTAACAACGTCGTCGTACTGGGCACCCAATGGGGTGACGAAGGGAAAGGGAAGATTGTCGATCTTCTGACTGAACGGGCCAAATATGTTGTGCGCTATCAGGGTGGGCACAACGCGGGCCACACGCTGGTAATCAACGGTGAAAAGACCGTACTGCACTTAATCCCCTCAGGTATTCTTCGTGAGAACGTCATCAGCGTCATCGGCAACGGCGTGGTGCTCTCTCCGGCCGCGCTGTTGAAAGAGATGAAAGAGCTTGAAGATCGCGGCATTCCAGTGCGCGAGCGTCTACTCCTCTCTGAAGCCTGCCCGCTTATCCTGGATTATCATGTAGCATTAGACGCTGCTCGTGAAAAAGCGCGCGGTGCGAAAGCAATTGGCACCACTGGCCGCGGCATTGGGCCGGCGTATGAAGATAAAGTCGCGCGTCGCGGCCTGCGCGTGGGCGATCTCTTTGATAAAGCAGCTTTCGCTGAGAAACTGAAAGAAGTGATGGAATATCACAACTTCCAGCTAGTGAATTTCTATAAAGCCGACGCCGTGGATTATCAGACGGTGTTGGACGACGCGATGGCCGTTGCCGATCTACTGACCAGCATGGTGGTGGATGTCTCTGAGCTTTTAGACCAGGCGCGCCTGCGCGGCGATTTCATTATGTTCGAAGGCGCTCAGGGGACGCTACTGGATATCGATCACGGTACTTATCCTTACGTCACGTCTTCCAATACTACCGCTGGCGGTGTTTCTACCGGCTCTGGCGTAGGCCCGCGCTATATCGACTATGTTCTGGGGATCCTCAAAGCTTATTCAACGCGCGTCGGCGCTGGCCCGTTCCCTACCGAACTGTTTGATGAAACCGGTGAGTATCTGTGTAAGCAGGGGAATGAATTCGGTGCCACTACTGGACGTCGCCGCCGCACCGGCTGGCTGGACGCCGTTGCCGTGCGTCGCGCGGTGCAGATTAACTCTTTATCTGGCTTCTGCCTGACCAAACTGGACGTTCTGGACGGCCTGAAAGAGGTTAAGATTTGTATCGCTTACCGCATGCCAGATGGCCGTGAAGTTACAACTACTCCGCTGGCGGCGGATAGCTGGGAAGGTATCGAGCCGATTTATGAGACCCTGCCGGGCTGGTCAGAAACGACGTTTGGTGTGAAGGAACGCAGTAAGTTGCCTCAGGCTGCGCTGAACTATATCAAGCGCATTGAAGAAGTAACGGGTATTCCAGTGGATATTATTTCTACGGGACCGGATCGTAGTGAAACAATGATCCTGCGCGATCCTTACGACGCTTAAGCTGCACTTATCGGGCGCGTTAAGGCGCCCGATCCCCCGCCTTAATCAAATTAATTAGCCGCCTGACGGGTGGCTGGTTTATCATCAGTATATTCTCGCTTTACGGCGAACGGCTTTTCCCCTCCTTTTTATCCGAGGTTGATGTGCAGTTAACGAGTTTTACAGATTATGGTCTGCGGGCTTTAATCTATATGGCGTCTTTACCCGAAGGCGAGATGACCAATATTACCGAAGTAACCCAGGTTTATGGCGTTTCCCGTAATCACATGGTGAAAATAATCAATCAACTGAGCCGGGCCGGTTTTGTTACCGCTATCCGCGGTAAAAACGGCGGTATTCGCTTAGGTAAACCGGCGGAGTCAGTGCGTATTGGTGATGTGGTGCGTGAGCTAGAACCGCTAACGCTGGTTAACTGTAGCAGCGAGTTTTGCCATATTACTCCTGCCTGCCGGTTAAAGTCCGCGTTATCTAAAGCGGTACGCCTTTTCCTTGAAGAGCTGGATAACTATACCCTTGCGGACTTAGTGGAAGATAATCAGCCACTCTACAAATTGCTGCTGGTGGAAGAACGCGTGTAGCGCCAGCGGGTGACAACGGAGGAACCGTCATGTCAAAAGATCCTTTCCTGACGCGAGAGGCGGAGAAATATTCAAATCCGATCCCCAGCCGGGAGTTTATTCTCGACCTACTGTCAAAGCGGGAAAAACCCGCCAGCCGCGATGAATTAGCGCAGGCGTTACAGATTGACGGCGAGGAACAGCATGAAGCGCTGCGCCGTCGGCTGCGGGCAATGGAGCGTGACGGGCAATTAGTCTTCACGCGCAGGCAATGCTACGCGCTGCCGGAACGGCTGGATCTGGTTAAAGGTATAGTGATCGGGCATCGCGACGGCTTCGGCTTCCTGCGCGCTGAAGGTAAAAAAGACGATCTCTACCTCTCTTCCGAGCAGATGAAAACCTGCATCCACGGCGATGAAGTGCTGGCGCAGCCGCTGGGCGCGGATCGCAAAGGGCGGCGCGAGGCGCGTATTGTGCGCGTGCTGGTGCCTAAAACCAGCCAAATCGTTGGCCGCTACTTTACTGACGCCGGCGTTGGTTTCGTAGTGCCTGACGATAGCCGGTTAAGTTTTGATATTTTGATTCCGCCGGAAGAGACGCTCGGCGCGCGTATGGGCTTTGTGGTGGTGGTTGAGCTAACGCAACGCCCAACTCGGCGAAGCAAAGCGGTGGGAAAAATTGTCGAGGTGCTGGGCGACAATATGGGAACAGGTATGGCGGTAGATATCGCGCTGCGCACCCATGAAATTCCTTACGTCTGGCCGCCTGAAGTCGAAACGCAGGTTGAGGGGCTGAGCGAGGAAGTGCCCGAATCGGCTAAGACCGGGCGCGTTGATTTACGTGCACTGCCGCTGGTGACGATTGATGGTGAAGACGCCCGAGATTTTGACGATGCAGTCTACTGCGAAAAGAAACGCGGTGGCGGCTGGCGTTTATGGGTTGCGATTGCTGACGTTAGCTATTACGTGCGTCCAGGCACGCCGCTGGACAAAGAAGCGTTAAACCGCGGTACTTCGGTCTATTTCCCTTCCCAGGTAGTGCCAATGCTGCCGGAAGTATTATCGAACGGGCTTTGTTCGCTTAATCCACAGGTCGATCGCCTGTGTATGGTGTGTGAGATGACCATCTCCGCGCGCGGTAATCTTTCAACGTGGAAGTTCTATGAAGCAGTCATGCGCTCACATGCGCGCCTGACCTACACTAAAGTATGGCATATGCTGCAGGGCGACAGGGAACTGCGGGAGCACTATCAGCCGCTGGTGAAGCCGATTGAAGAGCTGCAGCGTTTATACAAAGCGCTGGAACAGGCGCGCAGCGAGCGCGGCGGTATTTCTTTTGAAAGCGAAGAAGCGAAATTTATCTTTAACGCGGAGCGGCGCATTGAGCGTATCGAACAAACGGAGCGCAATGAGGCGCATAAGCTGATTGAAGAGTGCATGATTCTGGCGAATGTCTCAGCGGCACGTTTTGTTGAAAAGCACGATGAGCCAGCGCTGTTCCGCGTGCATGACAGACCGACTACGGAAGCGATAACCGCTTTTCGCTCGGTACTGGCAGAACTGGGGCTTGAGCTGCCCGGTGGCAATAAACCACAGCCTCGGGACTATGCCGCGCTGCTGAGTTCCATTGCCGATCGCCCGGATAGCGAGATGCTGCAAACTATGCTGCTGCGTTCAATGAAGCAGGCTATCTACGATCCGGAAAATCGCGGTCATTTTGGCCTGTCGCTGGCGTCTTACGCCCACTTTACCTCACCAATCCGCCGTTATCCTGATTTACTGCTGCATCGCGCCATTAAATATTTGCTGGCGAAGCAGGCGGGCGACGAAACGCAGATTAAAGGTAACGGCGGCTGGCATTACAGCATGGAAGAGATGCTGCAATTAGGTTCGCGTTGCTCAATGGCGGAGCGTCGGGCAGATGAAGCCACGCGGGAAGTGACGGACTGGCTGAAGTGCGACTTTATGCTTGACCAGGTTGGGCAGACGTTTAGCGGCGTTATTGCGAGCGTAACCGGGTTTGGTTTCTTTGTCCGTCTTAATGAGCTATTTATCGATGGGCTGGTACACGTATCCTCGCTCGATAATGACTATTATCGCTTCGATCAGGTAGGCCAGCGGCTGACGGGCGAATCCAGCGGGCAGACTTATCGGTTAGGCGATAAAGTCGCGGTACGCGTTGAAGCCGTTAATATGGATGAGCGCAAAATAGATTTTTCCCTAATCTCTAGTGAGAGAGCGCCTCGTGGAGCAGGTAAAACTGCGCGCGATAAAGCTAAAGGGAAAAAGGATAAGTCAGCACCGAAAGGCGGGCGTCGCCGACAGGCGGGTAAGCGCGTGAATTTCGAGCCTGACAGCGCTTTCCGCCCGGCAAAAGGCGCAAAAGCCAAAGCGCAGGAAAAGGGGAGTGCTAAAACCGATAAGCCTGCGAAGAAGCCGAAAAAAGCGAAGCCACCCTCTGAGAAGACCCAGAAAATAGCGGCAGCAACCAAGGCGAAGCACGCTGCGAAAAAAAAGTGCTCAATAGTGTCAGTAATAGCATGAGAGCCTGTGCTGGCCTGAAGGAGGTTAAACCCTTTTTTGGCAGGTGGCACGAAGTCTGCCCCGCAGGGGCAGGCTTAAATGCTAACGCGTTTTTACTTTGCGCGATGAAACCGGCGTTAACGATAATCATAGAGCGCCGAGGCGATGGGTGCTCCTGCCCGCAGGATGTATATTCAATCAGCAATAAAGTGTAACGAGCGTTCTTATTCTCTTGTGGGCACGGAGCCGGGGGAGAACGGCGTAACCTGATAAAACGAGTAAAAAAATGAGTGAAATGATTTA
This sequence comes from uncultured Enterobacteriaceae bacterium, assembly GCA_945271245.1. Lineage (GTDB taxonomy): Bacteria > Pseudomonadota > Gammaproteobacteria > Enterobacterales > Enterobacteriaceae > Apirhabdus > Apirhabdus apintestini. The sequence goes on from CALYPF010000011.1 coordinate 34,981, forward strand.
CGGCATCCATGCTGTACAGGCCCTGTTAGAGCGTGCGCCCGAGCGTTTTCAGGATGTTTTTGTTCTTAAAGGGCGTGAAGACAAACGTCTGGTGCCACTCATTCATGCGCTGGAAGCCCAGGGCGTGGTGATCCAGGTCGCCAGCCGCCAGTTTCTTGATGAGAAAAGTGAAGGTGCGGTGCATCAAGGGATCATCGCCCGGGTGAAGCCCGGTCGACAGTATCAGGAAAACGATTTACCGGCGCTGCTGGAACAACACGCGCAGCCATTCCTGCTAATCCTTGACGGCGTTACCGATCCCCACAATCTGGGAGCCTGCCTGCGTACGGCCGATGCGGCGGGCGTTCATGCGGTAATTGTGCCGCGCGACAAATCGGCGCAGTTGAACGCGACGGCAAAAAAAGTGGCGTGCGGCGCTGCGGAAACGGTGCCGCTGGTGCGCGTGACGAATCTTGCGCGCACGCTGCGCATGCTGCAGCAGGATTATAATATTTGGATTGTCGGGACGGCGGGGGAAGCCGAGCATACGTTATATCAAAGCAAGCTTAACGGTGCGCTGGCGCTGGTTATGGGGGCAGAAGGCGAAGGTATGCGACGCCTGACGCGAGAGCACTGCGATGAATTAATTGGCATTCCTATGGCTGGCAGCGTTTCATCGCTGAACGTTTCTGTCGCGACCGGTATTTGCCTGTTTGAAGCAGTGCGTCAGCGCAGCTAAGCATTTTATCCTGCTCGTACCCGCGAGCCACCGGCAGGCCGCCCGGCCTGCCTGGATTACCCTCTCACGCTTTTTGAGTTTTTTCTTGTTCGCGTAACTGCGGATTTATTTATGACTAAACCCGCACGCTAACGGTAAAGATACGCTTTGGCCCCTATTGACGCGGTGCCATCCACGCGGCAAGCGATCCATTAGCGGAAGTAAGCTGGCAAAGTTTCTTTCACTTAGCTAAATAGTTACATAATGTAATTATTCTCTTTTCCTTAATGCGTCCGCGCAGTATAAACACAGCCGTTACTGATGATCTTTCTAAGAAAAATCAAAAAGGATGCGCTATGACCACGACGACTCATCAATTAGATAATGGAATTTCCCTGACCGTATATCACCCGGCACCGTGCGATACGCCGCAGCCGGCCGTAGTTTTATGCCATGGATTCTGCGGGATTCAGGGGTTACTTCTGCCGGCGTTTGCTCAGGCTTTTGCGCAGGCCGGTTATTTATCCGTAACTTTTGATTATCACGGGTTTGGCGCCAGCGAAGGCGAACGTGGGCGTTTAGTTCCGGCGCTGCAAATTGACGATATTGTCAGTGTGCTTCAGTGGGTTAGCGCACGCCCGGAGGTGGATGAGTCGCGTATTGGCTTATGGGGAACATCGCTGGGCGGCGCTCACGTTTTCGGGGCGGCGCGGCTTTATCCCCAGGTAAAATGCATTATTAGCCAGTTGGCGTTTGCCGATGGTGAAGCGATAGTCACCGGTGCTATGACCGATGAAGAGAAGCGGGGGTTTGTGGAGTCGCTGGATAAAATGGCGCAGAAAAAAGCCGCGACAGGTAAAGAGATGTTTGTTTCAATCACGCGAGTATTGAACGATGAAGAATCGCGAGCCTTTTTTGACTCACACAAAGCGGACTGGCCGGCCATGGATATAAAAATTCCATTCCTGACGGTGCGCGAGACGCTGCTATATAAGCCGCAGGAAAATGCCCGTCAGGTGACCTGCCCAACTCTGATTGTGGTAGCCGGCGAAGATACCGTGAATCCGCCAGCGCAGGGCGAGGCGCTGTTCCAGGCCGTGGGAGCCGCCAATAAGCGGCTATACCGCGAGGAGGGCGCGCGGCATTATGACGTGTATCGTGGCACACATTTTGAAGCGGTGATTGCGCAACAGCTTGTCTGGTTCGCTGATAATCTGTAACTCTTTTTCGATGAGAATGCGGTTTTGTGCGCTGTTGCCGTGTAAAGTGCTCGTCAGCGTCCATACTTAGATGCGTTGTCATTAAGAGAGGGACGCGGGCTTATGCACTGGCAAACCCACACCGTTTTTAATCAACCACTTCCGTTAAATAATAGTAATTTACTTCTCTCGGACGGTGCGCTCTGCGAAGCCGTCCGGCGTGAAGGCGCCGAATGGGATCTCGATTTTCTCTCCAGTATCGGGCAGCAGTTGTGATCCGCCGAGTCGCTGGAGCTTGGGCGGCTGGCGAATATCAACTCCCCGGAATTATTACGCTACGACGCCGTAGGACAGCGGCTGGATGATATCCGCTTTCATCCTGCCTGGCACCTCCTGATGCAGGGCGTTTGCGCCAGCCGTTTGCATAATCTCCCCTGGCAGGAAGAATCGCGGAAAGGTGCTTTTGTAGCACGGGCGGCGCGCTTTATTCTGCATGCGCAGGTCGAGTCCGGTACGCTGTGCCCGCCAACGATGACCTTTGCCGCTATCCCGTTACTTGCACAATCATTACCTTCCTCTTTTTCAAACTGGATGCCGGCTTTGTTAAGCGATCGCTATGATGCTCGCCTGGTACCGGGAAGCGAGAAGCGCGGATTGCTCATTGGGATGGGGATGACTGAAAAACAGGGAGGGTCTGATGTATTAAGCAATACTACGCGCGCCAGGGCTCTTGGGCGCCGGGGGCCGGGCGAGCCTTACCGGTTAGTGGGGCATAAATGGTTTTACTCCGTGCCGCAAAGCGATGCGCATATGGTATTGGCACAGACAGAAGGCGGCATTGCCTGTTTTTTCCTACCGCGCTTTTTACCCGACGGCCAGCGAAATGCGATACGCATTGAACGCCTAAAAGATAAGTTAGGAAATCGCTCGAATGCCAGCGGTGAAGTTGAATTTCAGGACGCCGTCGGGTGGCTGATAGGCGATGAGGGTGAAGGTGTACGTCAAATCTTGAAAATGGGCAGTTTAACCCGCGTGGACTGCGCGCTAGGCAGCCACGGATTAATGCGCCGGGCATTTTCCATCGCGCTCTATCACGCCTGGCGCAGGCAGGCATTCGGTAAAACGCTCATTGAACAGCCCCTGATGCGCCAACAATTGGGAAGAATGGCACTGTGTCTGGAAGGGCAAACCGCATTTTTATTACGTCTGGCCCGGGCATGCGAAGGACATCGCAATGAAGAAGAACGCCTGTGGCAGCGCCTGATGACGCCCGCCGCAAAATTTACCATATGCCGTGCCGGCACGCCTTTTGTCGGCCAGGCGATGGAGGCGCTGGGGGGAATTGGTTACTGTGAGGAGAGCGAATTGCCTCGTTTATATCGTGAAGCGCCGGTAAACAGCATTTGGGAAGGGGCGGGGAACATCATGTGCCTGGATGTTCTACGCGCACTAACCAAATTCCCGGCGGCGATTGAGTTACTAAATACGCGTTTTGATGCGGTGAAAGGGCGTAACCGTCACTTTGATCGCGCCTGGCGACAGCTCCAGCGGCGTTTATGCAAGCCGCAGGAAGCGCTGGGAATGGAGATAACCTCTCAGCTTGCTTTGCTGGCAGCGGGGGCGGAGCTATTACTGAATTTGACGCCGCCGCTTGCCGAGGCGTGGTGCCGTTTAATGCTGGATCCTCGGGGGGATGTGGTGCTGAATGAACGTGTGCTTGAGACGCTTTTTCTTCGGGCTTCAGGCGGCGTGCATTAGCCGGGGAACATGCACGCGCTAACATTCTGGAGGGCAATAGTGCCTATTGCCCTAATGAGGTTAAGCAATTTAGGCAATTAAAGTCTGCGCATAAATAATTGCCTGCACGTGCCAGCCTGTGGGAGGTGTATTTTCCTGGACGCGAATAATGCGATAGTAGGCCGCGCCCTGTTCGTCGGCCTTACAGGCAACTACCCGGTCGAGATCCTGAATCTCCCTATCCGGCATAGTAAAAGACAGAAAACCCATCTCGTTTAAGCCAGTGACACAATCTGCCGCTACCTCTTCTGCCGGGCGGGCAGCAGGCGTGGCGAATTGTTCAGATAACAATAAAGAAGAGGAAAGCGCGATCATCTGTGTCATAAGCAGCTCCTTTACAATATACCCCACCAGTTATTAGGGCGTCCGTTGCATTACCTCATCCGTTTAGCGCTGGTATTGCATCCATTCTGCACACGAAATGACCGGCGTGCGCAAAGACATATAAATATCAAGAAAATAACAATCAGCCCTTCTTTATATATACAGAATCGTCTGGGTTTTTCCTTAGGCCAGCAAAGAAAATAGCGCGGGTATTTATTTTTCAGAAATAAAGACGGCGTATTTTCTATGGGCTTCAAATATGGGCGATTACGCTAATATACGGTCTTCAGCCTGACGCTTGCTACGGGCACACACGGCTTCAATTAGGTGTGCTTATTCCGCTTGCATTGCGATTTTTCTGTAAGGGACAGTGTAGTCAGCGCGGCGGTCCTGGGCGTGGAAAACTTTTTATTTTGTTACGCACGCCGCGCTTTTATAACGTTATGTGTTACCAACGGTGCAAAACTGATCCACCCCAGCGGTTGAAAACTGATCCA
>CALYPF010000012.1 GCA_945271245.1 uncultured Enterobacteriaceae bacterium
TGGATCAGTTTTCAACCGCTGGGGTGGATCAGTTTTGCACCGTTGGTAACACAATATGCTGTCGTGCTCATGCCATATACAAAATTGGTCCGGATGACGGGAGAAGAATCATGAAACTTGCGGTATACAGCACTAAGCAATATGACAAGAAATATTTAGCGCAGGTTAATAAAGAATACGACTTTGATATTGAGTTTTTTGACTTTCTGCTTAGCGTAAAAACCGCCAGGACTGCGCACGAATGTGAGGCCGTTTGCCTGTTTGTCAACGATGACGGCAGCCGCCCGGTGCTGGAAGAACTAAAGCGTATTGGCGTGAAGTATATCGCCCTGCGCTGCGCCGGGTTTAACAATGTCGATCTCGATGCGGCAAAAGCGCTGGGGCTGCGCGTAGTTCGCGTACCGGCATATTCGCCCGAAGCCGTCGCAGAACACGCCATCGGTATGATGATGTGCCTGAATCGGCGGATTCATCGCGCCTGGCAGCGTACCCGCGATGCAAATTTTTCGCTGGAAGGCTTAACAGGATTTACCATGCATGGGAAAACAGCAGGCGTTATCGGAACCGGAAAAATAGGTCTTGCTGCTTTGCGTATTTTAAAAGGTTTCGGATTACGGCTTTTAGCCTTCGATCCGTGGCCTGCCGACGCCGCTCTGGCGCTTGGCGTAGAGTACGTCGACCTTGCCACGCTATATGCCCGGTCCGATATTATTACGCTGCATTGCCCATTGACGGAGCAGAATTATCACCTGCTCGATGCTGCGGCCTTTGCGCAAATGAAAGACGGCGTGATGGTGATTAATACCAGCCGCGGCGCGCTTATTGACTCTCAGGCCGCCATCGATGCGCTCAAATCGCAAAAAATTGGCGCCCTTGGGATGGATGTTTATGAAAACGAGCGCGATCTTTTTTTTGAGGATAAATCCAACGATGTCATTCAGGACGATGTCTTTCGCAGACTTTCAGCCTGTCATAATGTGTTATTTACCGGTCACCAGGCCTTTTTAACCGCCGAAGCATTGACTGCAATTGCTCAAACTACACTGAATAATTTACGCCAGCTCGCCGCAGGGAAAGAATGCCCCAATACCCTGGTCTAAACGCCTTTGCAATTTTCAGATTTAACTCAAAGACCTGGCCCGGTGCCGCTGACACACTGACGCGGCACAGTCAGCAATAAAATTTAGCCTGTGTGACGGTGTGGCGCATTCCGCCATTTCACTGAAGTATTAAATTTCACACCGGCACCCCGTATAATTATTATGAGCGCCGCACGTAATCGCCTGCTACACCGCAGGCAGCGCGGCCGCGCATAGTTTTCAGGCTCTTTGGAGAAAAAATGAAAAAAATTACCGCATTATTGTTTGCCGCCGCGACCGTTACCGGTTGCGCCAATACTCATAGCACCGGCGATGTGGACGCCGCGAAACTTCAGCATCATCGCTATGTGCTGGAAAGCGTGAACGGCCAGGCGCTTAAGCAAGACGGCAAACCGGGTCGCCAGCCGGAATTAAATTTTGGCGAGAATCTGCACGTCTCCGGGGCTATGTGTAACCGCTTTATGGGCCAGGGAAAACTCACTGGCAATACCCTAAAAGTGGACGGCATGGCAATGACTCGGATGATGTGCGTTGACCCGACGCTTAACGAACTGGATGGCACAATCAATAAAATGCTGTCTGCCGGAGCCAATGTCAGCATTGCGCAGAATCAGCTCACTCTGACTCAGGGCGACACCACGCTTGTGTACAAGTTAGCAGACCTGGTTCAATAAACGCCGCAGTTGCCGGACGCCAGCGCACGCTCGCTGCAGCGCTTTCCGTTCGGCAACGCGCACATTCCCACCGCGGCGCCGTCAAGCTGGCGTGCTACCGAAAGTTGGCCGCCTATCATGGCGCAGTTGGCTTGGCCTCTGTCGGACATAGCCGCGCGCATCCCGGGCGTAACGTGCGCCGCCGTTGCCTGCTGCGGTGGTTCACTGCTACAGGCGCTTAATAAACAGGCCAGCGCACCAATAAAAAGAATCCCTGCTCGCATTGCGTTATCTCCCCAAAGTCATTGTGCATAAAATCGACTGAATCATAGGCTAGCCTTATGGGGAGCGTCGACCTTTTACCCTGGCTATTCATGTTCTGAAACACTTTTTATGCCAATATCTGATTTTAGAACGCTTCTAGTGACACCGTCACACGATGATGCATCTTTATTTCTATCACGCGCTTTTACGCTTCGGCAGGACACAAAAGTGAACATGCCTTTCCTATAGGACTGTTAAACTACTAGCAAAGGTGTTTCTCTGCGTCAGTTCCACTGGCGCCGTTTTCTGAGCAATGCAAGGGCCGCTTTATGATTACACTTGACGGCAACGCCGCCGTTGCCTCAGTGGCGTTTCGCACTAGCGAAATTATCGCCATTTATCCCATTACGCCCAGTTCTACTATGGCAGAACAGGCCGATGCCTGGTCTGGCAATGGCGTAAAAAATATCTGGGGTGATACGCCTCAGGTGGTTGAAATGCAGTCTGAGGGCGGCGCCATTGCCACGGTGCACGGCGCGCTGCAGACCGGTTCGCTTTCGACGACGTTTACGTCATCTCAGGGATTATTGTTAATGATCCCGACGCTCTATAAGCTGGCGGGGCAACTGATGCCTTTTGTCCTGCACGTCGCGGCGCGTACCGTTGCAACGCACGCGCTCTCGATTTTCGGCGACCATTCTGACGTAATGGCCGTTCGTCAAACCGGATGTGCCATGCTGTGCGCCAGCAGCGTTCAGGAAGCCCAGGATTTTGCGTTAATTTCGCAAATGGCATCGCTAAACAGCCGGGTCCCTTTTATTCATTTCTTTGACGGTTTTCGCACTTCGCATGAAATTAATAAAATCATGCCGCTGTCAGACGATACCCTGCGTGAATTAATGCCGCAAACGGCTATCGACGCGCACCGCGCCCGGGCATTAAACCCGGAACATCCAACTATTCGCGGCACATCAGCCAACCCGGATACCTATTTCCAGTCTCGTGAAGCAACCAACCCCTGGTATAACGCGGTTGAAAATTACGTTGAACAGGCAATGGACGACTTTGCCGCAGCGACCGGTCGCCAGTATCGCCCATTTGAATATTATGGCCACCCGCAGGCTGAACGCGTCATGGTATTAATGGGTTCGGCCATCGGCACCTGTGAGGAAGTCGTGGAACACCTGCTTGCTCAGGGTGAAAAAGTGGGCGTGCTAAAAGTGCGGCTATTTCGGCCATTCTCCGCCCGGCGCCTGCTGGCAGAATTGCCGCAAAGCGCGCGCAGTATCGCCGTTCTGGATAGAACTAAAGAACCTGGCGCGCTTGCTGAGCCGCTTTATCTGGATGTGATGACCGCGCTGGCTGAAGCGTTTTCGTGCGGGGAACGGGAAATTATGCCGCGCGTAATCGGCGGCCGCTATGGTCTGTCGTCTAAAGAATTCGGTCCAGAATGTGCCCTTGCGGTATTCAACGAATTACGCGCTGAAAGCCCCAAACCACGCTTTACGGTTGGGATTTATGACGACGTGACGAATTTATCCCTGCCCCTGCCAGAGAACACCCTGCACTCCGGCGCAAAACTGGAAGCGCTTTTTTACGGGCTGGGTAGCGATGGCACCGTCTCTGCCACCAAAAACAATATTAAAATTATCGGCAATGCTACCCCCTGGTACGCGCAGGGCTACTTTGTTTACGATTCCAAAAAGGCAGGCGGACTGACGGTGTCGCATTTACGCGTCAGCGAACATCCTATTCGTTCCGCTTATCTGGTCCATCAGGCCGATTTCGTCGCCTGCCACCAGCTTCAATTTATTGATAAATATCAGATGGTGGAGCACCTGCGCCCGGGCGGAATTTTCCTGCTTAACTCCCCGTATGAGCCTGACGAAGTATGGGCGCGTCTACCCCAGGAAATGCAGGCAGAACTGCGGGCAAGAAAGGCGCAATTCTGGGTCATTAATGCAACGCGCATTGCCCGTGAATGCCAGCTAGGCGCCCGTATTAATACCGTAATGCAGATGGCGTTTTTCCACCTTACCGGGATAATGCCCGGTGACAGCGCCCTGCAGGAACTTCAGGGCGCTGCAGCGCGGAGTTACAGCAGCAAAGGCCAGGAGCTGGTTGAGCGTAACTGGCAGGCGCTGGCGCTGGCGCGCGAATCATTAAGCCAAATAGCGCTTGGTGAAGTTTGTGCCGACAGTCATCATATGCCGCCGGTGGTCGCAGATGCGGCTCCGGACTTTGTTAAAACGGTGACCGCAGCGATGCTCGCCGGGCTCGGCGATGCGCTGCCGGTTTCCGCTCTGCCGCCTGATGGCACCTGGCCGACGGGCACCACGCGCTGGGAAAAACGCAATATCGCTGAAGAAATCCCCATCTGGAAACCGGATATTTGTACCCAGTGTAATCACTGCGTCGCCGCCTGCCCTCACGCCGCCATTCGCGCCAAAGTCGTCGAACCTGAAGCGATGGAAAACACACCCGCATCGTTACAATCACTGGATGTTAAATCCCGGGATATGCGCGGCCAGAAATACGTGCTTCAGGTCGCACCGGAAGACTGTACCGGTTGTAACCTGTGCGTGGAGGTTTGCCCGGCCAAAGACCGGCAGGATCCGAGTATTAAAGCAATTAATATGATGTCCCGGCTGGAGCACGTTGAAGAAGAGAAAGTTAATTATGCTTACTTCCTCGATCTGCCGGAAATGGACCGCAGTAAGCTTGAGCGTATTGATATCCGCACCTCGCAGCTTATTACGCCGCTATTTGAGTATTCCGGCGCCTGCTCGGGCTGCGGAGAAACGCCGTACATTAAACTGCTGACCCAGTTGTGGGGCGATCGTATGCTGGTCGCGAACGCCACGGGATGTTCATCAATTTACGGCGGTAACCTGCCCTCTACGCCGTGGACAACCGATAAACACGGGCGCGGTCCGGCATGGGCGAATTCGCTGTTTGAAGATAATGCGGAGTTCGGGCTGGGTTTCCGTCTGTCTACCGATCTGCACAAATCGCGCGTACAGCGCCTGCTTGAGGCTACGGCGAGCGAGCTTCCAGCGGATATCGTTGAGGCGCTGCGCACCGCCGACGTTCCCGTTGAAGCGCGGCGCAGCCAAATCGCCCGCCTGCGTGAAGCGCTAAGTACCATTGACTCACCGCAGGCGCGTGAGCTGGCCAGCGATGCTGATGCCCTGATAGATAAGTCTATCTGGCTTATCGGCGGCGACGGCTGGGCTTATGATATTGGCTACGGCGGCCTTGACCATGTTCTGAGTTTGTCAGAAAACGTGAATGTCCTGGTGCTGGATACGCAGTGTTACGCCAATACCGGCGGCCAGGCATCCAAGGCGACGCCGCTCGGCGCCGTGATGAAATTTGCCGGCGAAGGCAAGCGTAAAGCGCGGAAAGATTTGGGCGTGAATGTCATGATGTATGGCCATGTTTACGTCGCGCAAATTTCAATCGGCGCCCAGTTAAATCAGGCCGTGAAGGCCATTCAGGAGGCCGAAGCATGGCCCGGGCCGTCGCTCATTATCGCCTATAGCCCCTGCGTGGAACACGGTTACGATTTGGCGCTAAGTCACGATCAGATGCGCCAGCTCACCGCGACCGGATTCTGGCCGCTATATCGCTACGATCCGCGCCGGGCAGAAACTGGAAAACCGCCGCTGTCGCTCGACTCACGCCCGCCTTCTGCCGCACTGGAAGAGACGCTGATGCATGAGCAGCGCTTCCGGCGCCTGAATGTTCAGCAGCCGGAAATTGCGGAGCAGCTGTGGAAAGACGCCGCTGCAGACCTGCAAAAACGTTATGATTTCCTTGCAATGCTGGCCGGGAAAACAGAAAAAACCGCCGAATAGGGATAACGTTTGGATTAATATCTGGCGCCCGTTTACGGGCGCTTTTTTTATGAGCGATGTCAAGGCATTGCACCTTGAATTACCACGCCCCCCATTAAACCCCCCGTAAGCCGCACGCCAAAGCGCAGGTGCTTGCAACTCTCCCTTCAGGCGCAGCATCGATATGTTTTACGACTACCTGTCTGCCGTTTTACGGCGATACAGAAGCAGCAGCCCGATAGCCAGCCAAATGCCGCCCGCCGCCAGCGCCGTCAGATGCATATGAAGTAGCACCGGCAGTAGTACCAAAATACCGATAACCGGCATTGCGCCGCAGGCAACGAGGGCAGCACTATCCCGCCGACGCTGTTTCACTAAAAAATAGCCAATCACCGCAGCGTGCAACAATATAAATCCGCAAATGGCACCTACATCAACGAAAGACACGAGCAGTGACAGGCCATCGCTCAGTAAGGCGGCAAACACCGCCAGTAAGGCGTTCACACACGCGGCCGCCAACACCGCCGCAGCCGGGAGGCCGCTACGGCCCTGAATCTGACTTAAGCGGGCGGGCAATGTTCCTTCTCGTGACATACTGAATAATAAACGCCCGGCTGCGGCCTGGCCTATCATGGCTGAAAACGCAGCGCCAATCGCTTTAATTCCCGCCAGCGCCTCACCAAGCCAGGGCGCGATAGCGTCGCTGACCATGACATAGAAGGCCTTTCCCTGTAATTCCGGCTGCAGCCTCAGTGTCTCGCTGTCCCAGGTACTAAGTAACGCACCCAGCCACGTTTGGGCAATAAACAATCCGCCAGCCAGTATCAGGCACCACAGCGTAGCCTTACCGGGTTTATCCTTACCGCCCTGATTTTCTTCCGCGAAAGTTGAAATGGCGTCAAAGCCCAGATAAGAAAGCACGGCTACAGATACGCCGCCGAACACCGCAGCCTGGCTGAGGCCACCATCGCCGGTGAAAGGGGACCAGAGCGGCCGCTGAATACCCTGATGCCAGATAACCAACAGTCCACCGAGCAACACCAGGGCAAGTACAATGACCTCCACGACAAGAACCGTCATTGTAATGCGCCGCGTTTTTTGCAAGCCGGTCAGATTTAACGCCGTTGTGATAATCACTGCAGCCAGCGTCCAGCCCCATATCGGAATAGCCGGTATGAGCGCATTAAGCGAAATCCCGCTAAATAAGTAAGCTACAGCGGGAATAAAAAGATAGTCGAGCAAAATAACCCAGCCCGCAATAAACCCGGCAGACGCACCAATTCCGACGCGCGCATAGGCATAGACCGCCCCGGCGCTTGGAACCACACGCGACATAAGCGCATAAGACCAGGCCGTAAACCCCATCACGATTGTGGCAATCAAATAGACCAGCGGCACCACCCCGCCGCTTTGCGCATCGAGTGTACCAAACAGCCCAACCGGCGCTGCCGGCCCGATGAAAAGCAACCCAAGAATGACTAAATCACGCATACGTAAAGAACGAGCCAGTGCCATTGTGTGTTCCGCCGTTCGTTTTAAAGCGCTGCTCCAGTTTTATTTTGAACAGCAATCATTGCTGGCATTCAGTATGGTTTCCCGCCAGCAACTTCACGCTATCAAAGCCGATAAAATCGGGAAAGCATCTTTTGTCAATTTTTATCTAAATGCGATGCGAGGCGGAAAAATGGGCAGAAAAGCCTTATTCCACGCGCTTTCCCGAGAATCTTCATTAGGCTTTGCCGCACCGAGGCTAACAGTTTGCAGCAATTTTAAACAAGTGGGGGGAATCCCCCCGCTCGCTGTCGCAGCGTTTCAGCCGTTTTGATTTACAGTCTTCTTTTATCCGGCTTGACCGAAATATTTCAGTCACCAATTCACACATGAACAAGGGAAACGTTATGCGTAAACTGAAAACAGAAATGTGTCTTCTCGCCTTATGTCTGGGCGTTACGTTGCAGGCTGGTGCCGCACAAACCAGCGCCACGGAATGCCCGGTACCCGAGCTATCAACCTGCCCTGCGCCATTGGATAAACAGCTCCCCGATGTGAAAGATATGCTGACCTGGAATCAACAGCAGCGCGTTATCGGTTTTCGCAGCGATTATCGCTCTTATGAAGGCGATGTATTTAAAGCCGGTAAAGGTACACCGATCCCGGTACAAAAACGTAGTCTGGATAGCGCCACCTATAACTTCCACGGCCACAAATATAACCTCAACGATTATATCAAGCGTAATAGCGTAACCGGGATGATGGTTATTAAAGACGGTAAGGTCGCGTGGGATTATTACGGCAGCGGTAATACCAAAACCACGCTGTGGACATCACGTTCAGTCGGGAAATCGGTAGTTTCAACGCTGGTTGGCGCGGCGTTAAAAGAAGGTACAATCGCGTCGCTGGATGACGAGATTGTGAAATATAACCCGGACGTCCGCGGTACGGCCTGGGAACACGTTACCGTACGCCAGCTCCTCCAGCATACTTCCGGCGTTGAATGGAATGAGGATTATACTAATCCGAAGTCCGACTTTGCGCAGTTGACTCAGTGTGAAGCCAACGACGACACCTACGATTGCGTAAATAAGCTGATTAAAGACCCGGCGCGCAAGGCCTACGCTAAGCCTGGCGAAGCATGGTCCTATTCTTCCGGCGGCGCCTGGCTGTTGGGCGATACGCTAGAGAAGGCGACCGGAAAATCCCTGGCGCAAAATCTGCAAGAAAAAATCTGGCAACCTTACGGCATGATGCACGATGGCGTATGGCACAGCTATGAGAAAGGTAAACACGATGTCGGCGCGCACGGTTTCAACGCTACGCTTGAAGACTGGGGTAAATTCGGTCTGTTCATTATGAACAACGGCGTGCTGCCAGACGGCACCCAAGTTCTGCCGGATAACTGGGTACAGGATGCCCGTACCTGGAATACCGCCGATAAATCAGTCACCGCTGCGCACCCGGATGGTAGCTACGGCTATGAATGGTGGAACAACAGCGTGCCGGCTAACGCCGCCAAAGACGTTGGTCCTCAGCACGGAATGGAAAGCAAAGATACGATGTGGGCGCTTGGGATTTACGGCCAGATGATTGTCGTTAACCCGAAAGAGAAACTGGTTATCGTGCAGTGGTCTACCTGGCCAAAAGCAGAACCTTCTTTCAGCGCACAGCCGCTGGAATCAGCGTTGATGTTTAATGCGATCGCCAATACGCTGAAAAAATAATACGTTATCAGCATTGGCCCAGGCCTGGAGCTCGCTCCAGGCCTTTTTTATTGCCAACTGAAAACCACGTCCTGTGGGCGTGGTCATCAACAGGTTCTGGCTCTGCCCTGTTGTTTTGGGCTTTAAATCTCATAAGTCTGGCAGAGACTTTTTTTAAGGAATTTGGTATGCCCCTCTGGGGCATCAAAACAATAACGCCTTCTATGGCGGCGGATTTTTACTGTCGACGGTGAAATCTACCGCTGCTCCGGCTAGCTTCGCTGCCCGTTTTATATTGTTATTTGCCAGCGTGCGAGACTTAGCGTATTCATCGCACCAGATATAAATCCTATTTTATTTATATAGTACGCGTGTACCTGCTTTGAAAATTAACAGTCAATAACCCTATGCCGGCGTTTATTAATTTCGCTCCAATCTCCGTCCGGCGGCGGCGGCCCGTTATAAGGAACATTAATTACACACTTGCGTGCCGGTTTAATGGCCTTTTGCTGAGGGGAATGGCTGTGGCAAGCCGTCAGCAAAAGAACCAGCATCATGACGCTTTTTTTGTCCATTGAGTACGCCCTTTCATTTAATAAACAGTGGATAAACAAGCCCAGCCTGCTCTAACGACACCTACAGTGCCAGAATGAGTCTGGCTCCCGCGTTATCCTTTGTGTCATAAGGCTAAACGGGATTTTAGTCACTGTAAACGTAGGTTGTTTATTGATGTTTATATGCAAGTAAGTTCTAATTCCACGTGCACAGGAAGATATTTCTGACCGCTCTCAGGCCATGACGCCACCGACGGCAGCTAGCGCCAGCGTAATACCCGGATGTCAGGCATTATAATTTACACATTTAATTAAAGTTCGTTAAGGCTCTTTCCTATATTGAATGTCATATATTTTGCGGTGGAAACATTACCCCGTTCGATATCATCCGATAAATTACGAATAAAATAACTGATATCGTCACAGTGCTGATTATCAGGTAAATCCACAAATCGGTAATTCCACCACTGTAATCTTATAAGTTCAGAAATAATGTCCTGAGGAAAACGGTATTTTATGACTTTTGCCGGAACTCCTGCCACGATGGAATACGGAGGAACATTTTTGGTTACAACCGAGTTAGCCGCAATTACCGCTCCGTCACCAATGATAATATTTCCTTTTAATACAGCATCATCCCCAATCCAGACATCATTTCCTATTTCCGGATATCCAATGCACGTAGCGTAGGGTTTTATCTGCCATTCTTTCCCCATTATCGCGGCGATATGCGTAAAATCATTGCGATACGTCAGCGTGCTGGTAGTGAAGCGATCAAGAGGATGCTGCCCTCCCATCACTTTTACGCCGCCCGCGATACTGCAATAACGCCCTATCTTCACTCCGTTCGGCAAATAACAGGCTGGCTGTGAAAAAGCACCGACAGAGCAAAAGCTGCCGGCGGGCATTCGGGCGTACTCTTCAACGTACACTTCACCTTTAATTCTTATTTTATCTCCACGCCTGAAGATATATCTATTACGTGGTCGGTAAACGCCTTTTACCCGTCCGCCGTGTCTAAGCCAGATATGATGGTCCATAAGAAATTCGTCGTGGCTCTTTTTCCATCTAAAAATATACTCTTTGCCGGAAGGTACCATCTCAACCTCAAAAATATGTTTTACTCTAATGCAGTTACCTGGCCAATTTAATGGAATCAGACCTTCGTCTTATCGCATCGATTTTCGTTGCATTAAATTATTATTACTGAGTGCATTCCACAGCCACTTGCCGCTATGGCCAGTATTAACGATACTCAATGTCGCTAATAATACAGGGTTAAATCACGGCCTTGAAACAAGCTTATAGGCATTAATTGTAATACATGCATGATAATTTATTTCACGATTGCGTTACGATATTAATCTGCCAGTCTGACAGCGCGCGGCTGAACAGGTTCAATATAGTGATTTAAACTCAACGTACGGTGATTTTTGCGGCATTGCTACTATTTCAGCAGATCTCAACTGCTGGATAAATCTCATATCCCATTACTGGTTGCCTACATAGACAAACACGCAGTGGGATATCAGTATAAATTCAATCCCCTTCGGGCCAGGATTTAAAAGCCTATAAAGTCAAAACTAGCGCGTATTCGCTTCGGCATCGTCCTACGGCCAGAAAAATGCGCACGTTGCGGCAAAATATGCGCCGACATAAGTATAAGCACATCAACCAGTGCAAAACATGCTGGCATTCGGCGCCGTAATCCGTACCATAGCCGGCATGATTCACTCATCAGAGCCATCCTATTAGCCACACCTTTTATGGTCCGCGCTGGCCATCGATGCCAGCATTACCGTTTGCGGGTCTGTAAGGTAAAGATGATACCCGAGAAAAGCGCCGGGCTGTTAAGCTCAATACACCTAACGCCATTGCGTCGGCATACCGCCTGTCAACATGCCAGTTTCAGCTTCAGAGATAGTGTAAAATGCAATTAGATCAAAGCAGTACTCAAAAAGAAAAATATAACCTCAATAAACTGCAAAAGCGGCTACGTCGCAACGTCGGCGAAGCAATCGCCGATTTCGGCATGATAGAAGAAGGCGAACGTATTATGGTTTGCCTTTCTGGCGGGAAAGACAGTTATACCATGCTGGAGATCTTGCGTAATCTTCAACAAAGCGCGCCGGTCAACTTTACTCTGGTCGCCGTTAATCTGGATCAGAAGCAGCCGGGCTTTCCGGAGCACGTGCTACCGGAGTACCTTAATGCACTGGGCGTTGAATATAAGATTGTTGAAGAAAATACCTACGGAATCGTTAAGGAAAAGATTCCAGAGGGAAAAACGACCTGCTCTTTATGTTCGCGTTTACGACGCGGAATTCTATATCGAACCGCCAGTGAATTGGGTGCGACTAAAATCGCCCTTGGCCACCATCGGGATGATATTCTGCAGACCCTGTTTTTGAACATGTTTTACGGCGGAAAAATGAAAGGGATGCCGCCAAAACTGATGAGCGACGACGGCAAACATATTGTGATCCGCCCGCTGGCGTACTGTCGGGAAAAAGATATCGAACGCTTTGCCGCGGCAAAAGCTTTTCCCATCATTCCTTGTAACCTGTGCGGATCTCAGCCAAATTTACAGCGCCAGGTCATTGGCGAAATGCTTCGTGACTGGGATAAGCGCTATCCCGGGCGCATAGAAACAATGTTTAGCGCAATGCAAAATATTGTCCCCTCACATTTGTGCGACGGCGATCTTTTTAATTTCAGAGAGATAACCCACGGTAGTGACGTTATCGAAGGCGGTGACCTGGCTTTTGATCGCGAAGACATTCCTGCACAACCCGTTGGCTGGCGCAAAGAGCAATCTGATGATGAACCGGCCTACGTTCAGCGGCTGGATATAATCGAAATTAAATAAGCCCCCGCTCTTTCTCCATGAATACGGCTGCAACGCCGCTTAGCATTCGGGCAAATAGCTCTCAAAGACGCCAGCCGGCCGGCAGGCGTCTCTCCCTCATTTTGCATACGGCGGCGGATCGAGAATAGGATCGGGATCTATCGGTGGTTCCGGTATGGGCTGCGGATGTGGGATAGGCTCTGGAATTGGTACCGGATCGGTCGGTATAGGGTCACTCATTTGCATTAACATAGCTCCTCCCGCGATTATCATCAGTTAAGCTGTATTAAGCATAGGAGCTGGAACGTCATTGAGGCAAAAAAAAGCCGACTTTTTAAACAAAGCCGGCGTCGTACGAATCAATTGTGCTATGCAGTAATTCAAAAAAAGGAAGTAAGACAATATGGAGCACAACGTCCATCGCTTGACGTTGCATTCACCTGCATTGGGATATTGCCGCGATGCCCCGCCAGGCTTATTGACCCCGATCAGTTTTTCACGATTTTCCACCCCTAAAGTGGCAGGTAATCCTATAGTTTTACAGCCATTTACCCCGCCGTAACCACCAGATAACACCGACCATGAGCGCAACCAGCACTATACAGAAGACCCCAAAGCCATAGTGCCACACGCTGCCCGGGATCCCCCCCAAATTCACGCCAAATAAACCGGTGAGCAATGTGCTGGGCAGGAATACCATTGCCATCACGGACATCATATAAGAGCGACGAGCCAGCGACTCCTGGGTTATCTGTGCGATTTCGTCAGCCATTACGCCGGTGCGCGCAATGCAGGCATCGATTTCATCTAACCCTCGCCCCAGCCTGTCGGCAATATCCTGCATGCGCCGCCGTTCATCTTCATCCATCCAGCCTAGCCGTTCACTGGCAAGCCTGGCGTAAACGTCACGCTGCGGAGCCATATAGCGACGCATAACAATAAGTTGTTTACGAATTAATGCCAGCGCACCGCGCGGCGGTACCTGCTGGTCGAGAAGGTCATCCTCAAGATCCATTATCTTGTCATGCAGGCCTTCTATAAACTCGCTGGCGCGATCGGTTAACGCATCGCAGACTTCAACCAGCCAGCTACCGCTAGTTTTTGGCCCCGAGCCTTCATTAAGATCGTTTATCACATCATCCAGCGCCAGCACTTTGCGGCGGCGCGTTGTTACAATCAGATGTGCGTCAATATACAGCCTTAACGCCACCAGGTTTTCAGGGCGCTCATTCGTGCTGGCATTAATACAGCGTAGCGTGATTAGTGTTCCTTCCCCCTGGCGGGAAACACGTGGGCGATTACTTTCTCCAGCCAGCGCATCACGGGCACCGGAAGGAATTAACGGGGTACTGGCCAGCCAGTCCGCGCTTTCAGGCTGCGTGTAATCCAGATGAAGCCAGCAGGGATGTACAGCATCAATGACATCGTCCTGAGCCAACTCTCTGGCGCTGCCGTCGCCGTTCAGACGCCAGGCAAAAACGGCATCAGGCACGCGTAGCTGCTCTCCGCTGATATTATCCACTGTCCCCCCTTACAGCTAAGAATCGTGGTATTAGTCTAGCTTTCTCAGTGGGTTAAGCAACTATTAACACCAATATTCATTGCAGGAGTTGATTTGCGAGAAAAGTTTAACGCAACTGACTGTCTTTAGAACCACGCCGGTTATAGCCAGAAAAACGGGCCTGCTGTTTGTCCAGCGTCTCCTGACATTTAACGCACAGCCGTACACCCGGTATCGCCACGCGCCGTGCTTCAGGGATAGTTTCACCGCATTCATCGCAATATAGGAGGCTTTCCCCTTTAGGAATAGCGCTCCGCGCGCGCGATACCGCATCCTGAACCGTGCTCTCAATTTGGTCATGCACCGCCCCGTCAGAGGCCCAGCCGGAAGGCATAGCATCTTCTCCTGTACATAAAATCAACAATATTATTATGGGGGCGCTGCTTTCTTATTCAACCTGTTTTGAAGAATATTTCTGAACCAGCAAACATATGCGTATGCAGAGAGGGGAGAGGGGAAAATAGAAATCACAACCAAAAGGCGCTCTACTGAGCATTCATTTAGCCTGCGAATTATCATTGTAATATTATGAGTAAACCGCACTATAGTGATGACACTTGACCAACGCCACATGTGTGCCTGTTACTGCATCAAACTAAAATTACAGGCGCAAACCCTTCAGCCTATTATTTTTATAACTAATTTCTTCTTTATTTATACGGATGATGAGCTAATTTCATAACCGCGTGATTACCTGTGAATGAGCGTGCCAAATAGTGACGGTGTAAGTTCACAAACGGGCGTATAGCAAATAAATAAGTGAATACCCTGGCATGCGAAGGGTTTTAGCGCACTGCTCGCGTAATGCAAATATTAGCGGAGAAACGTCATTACAGGCGTGCAGAAAACAAAAAACCCGGCACAGACCGGGTTTTTAATAAACGCAGAGTATTATTAACTACGCACTTTGCGATAGATGACCAGGACCACCAGCGCGCCGATAACGGCAACAATAAAGCTTCCGAAATTAAAGCCATCCACTTTACCAAAGCCCAGTAGCGTGCTTATCCAGCCGCCGACGACCGCACCGATAATTCCCAGCACAACGGTCATGATAAAACCACCGCCGTCTTTGCCAGGCATGATCCATTTAGCCAAAATACCCGCAATTAAACCAAAGATAATCCAGGAAAGAATACCCACTGTTTCCTCACTTCATTTTCCATTTACATCAACAGGGTTAAACGCAGTTTTCACTACGTTAATGTGAACGTTAGCACAGCATACGCAGAACGCCAATTGCTAATGCTCCGCTAAAGCCACTCAGATAGTACTTTCCACTTATTTGGATGCAAAATAACCTATAAGATAGGATATAAGAATAATTTACCAGTAAAATAACCTAACATTTAGGTCTCCAGCAACAGGTTAATCGACTATTCGCTTTTGCATTCCAGGTGTTACCGCCTCTCACGTTATGCCTTCCTAAAATAGCGAATTCCAGAATATATGATTTCTAAAAATGCCTGATTCACTCCCTTTTTCTATTCACTCTTCCACTTTTCGGGTATTGATTTTACCGAATATTTTTACCTAAACCGGTTATTTGCGCTGAATCACACGCTACGTTTTCAATAATGTTTGGACTTAGAGAATATCTGGCAACAATTAACGCCATCTGCTATCGTAAGCTTGCCGTTAACCATGCAAAAAAGAGGGAATATGAATAACTATTCAGGACTTTTACAGGTTATAAAATTGCGGGTGTGTAAAAATAACAGAATTGCAGAAAATACACTGAATAATAAAGACGACCAGGCCTATGCGGTCTGGCACCGAATTGCGCAAATCTATACACTTGAATGCGTGCTGCATGAATACCGTAAAACAAACGCTACGCGCTTTGTGCCACTGGAGAACGAAAAAGCCCTACACCACATGATATTGAGTAAAACTAACTGGATACTTTCAGAGATTAAATCGCTGTCATTTAATGAATGTATTTTTGTTATTGCTGATAAGCTTACAAAAGAGCATATGTCGCCTGAGGCCTTCCAGTACATAGATTCTCTGGGCCTGCCTGCCTGTAGCTACCCGCTGGATGATTTTTCAGAAGCAGACTGGGCGCCGGGCGAAAACGCCGCTTTTTTTAAAACGCTTGTCGCTTAATTGTTATTTAACTCTGGTGCGGCATCCTTTATCTAAATAACGATTACGGATGCCGCGCGTTCGGCCTGCCACCTGACCTTGTATAATTTCAGCATGAATAACGGCGCGCAGGCCAGAAAACAGTCAGTCGCTTAATTCCAGCGCTGCGTTTGAGTAATGCCATTATTTGCTAAAGGTGCCTTTAATTGACGGCATCCACGCCTAACGCCGACCCCCATCATGCTTGATCACGTAGAGCATTCTGCTATAGGCCACATCTTCTGGGTTATCAATAGGATATCCGCGAACCCAGGGCTTGATGAGTCTCGCGTTAGTATATTGATAAATAGGTGCCACTGGCGCCCGGCTGAGTAAAATATTCTCGGCGATGTTATAGGCCCGATTACGCGCTGCATCCAGGCTTTCACTACCGGCTTTCGCCAGCGCAGCATCATAGGCATCATCATGAAAACGCGCGATATTACCGCTGTGGCTGGAGGTTAATAGGGATAAAAAGCTGGATGCCTCATTGTAATCACCAACCCAGGAAGCGCGTATCACATCAAAATCGCCGCTATTACGACTATCGAGGTAAGTTTTCCACTCCTGGTTGCGAAGCTTTACGCGAACACCTAGATTTTTCTTCCACATTGAGGCTACGGCAATCGCAATCTTTTGATGGTTCTCAGAAGTGTTATACAGCAGTGATAACTCAAGCGGGCGCTGCGGTCCGTATCCTGCGGCCTGGAGTAACGTTTTTGCCTGCGCGTTCAGTTCAGCCTGCGGCGTCGTCTCCAGCGGTGAACGCTCTGGCGAAAAACCCGCGGTAACATCGGGCGTGAAATGCCAGGCTGGCTTTTCGCCGGTACCTAAGACTTTTTGCGCAACAATGCGCCGGTCAATCGACATGGTTAATGCCTGGCGTACCCGCACATCCGCAGTTGGCCCCTTTTGGGTATTAAATGCATAATAATAGGTTCCCAACTGAGGCGGTGTGTGGACCTGCCGGGGGATTTCTTTCAATAACTTATGGTAGAGGTTTTTCGGAAACGACTCGGAAATGTCAATATCACCTGCCAGGTAGCGTTTAGTTGCCGCCGACTCTTGGTTCACGGGCACAAAAGTGACGCGCTGCAGGACTGTTTTTGCATTGTCCCAATACTGCCGATTGGGCGTCAGGACCAACTTTTCATTTACCACGCGTTCACGCAATACAAATGCGCCGTTCCCGACGATCTGCCCCGGCGCTGTCCAGCTTTGACCAAAGCGCGCCAGGTTCGATTCCCTCACAGGAAACAGTGCCGCATTGGCTGCCAGAGAGGGAAACCAGGGTACAGGCCGTTCCAGCTGAACGCGTAGCGTCGTATTATCCAGCGCGCTAACGCCCAGGCTTTCCAACGCCATATTGCCTTTCGCGATCGCGTCAGCATTTTTAATGCCCGCCAGCGCAGCAAACCATGCAAACGGCGAGGCGGTCTGTGGATTAACCAATCGGCGCCAGCTATAAACGAAATCCTGTGCTGTCACCGGAGAGCCATCCGACCAGCGCGCATCTTTACGCAGTTTAAAAGTCCAGATACGGAAATTATTGCTATGCCAGCTTTCAGCAACGCCCGGCGCAGGCTTTCCGTGGGCATCTTCATTGACCAGGCCTTCAAATAAATCGCGAATCACCTGAATTTCCGGCAATCCTACCGCCTTAGCCGGGTCCAGGGAGACGGGTTCATCTTTTAAATGCCTAACCACATCCTGGCGCGCATCCAAAACTACCCCGGCGGGAAGCTCGGCCGCAAGGCTAAGAGGCTGCCAAAAAATAATTAATGTTATAACGCAGGAAGAGAGAATATATGGCTTCATAGCGCGCCTTAAGCCTTTATTGCCGCAGCGAAAAGAGAGCGCTAATAACAACAGACAATGCCCGTAAAATCAATTAATGGCATCAAGGCTGGCGGCTTTTGTCATCCCGGATACTTCATAAAAAACGACGTTAATCATATTCAGCCGTTAATGTAACCCTGTTTGTTGAAAGACAGCGGGAGTAATGCGCAGGAAGCGCGCTATAGACGCGCCAGAATTCGGGATCTTCTGTTCAAATCACCTGCTTTTAGCACTTTTTCTCACTGTATGGAAAGCCACCGGCATCAACACAGGTACACATTGAAAAATATCGGGCACCAGCGGGAAAAACCTTTACTGGCGCCGGTATTCAGGCGTTTTATACTCTAACCAATCCCGAAGGAAATAACAGCGGCGGCTCGACATCTACTTCAAGCCAGCCAGGCCCGTCAATATCAAGATAATCGGCCCAGGGCGCCAGCGGTAACGACGCAGCGGCGCAGCGCGAGGTACAGGGCCCCGTACTCACTTTAATGCGCAACTCCCGTTCACGCGCGGCGTGGGCTAACGCCAGCGCTTCCGTCAGGCCACCGCATTTGCCAAGTGAAATATCAATGGCTTCGTAGCGTCCTTCCAGCGCCTTTAGGCTACCGCGCGAGTGGCAGCTGGCATCGGCGCATATTGGCAGAGGATGCACAAAGCACTCCAGCGCCGCGTCATCGAAGGCCCCCAGCGGCTGAATTAATAATGCGACGTGGAGATCGGCCAGCAGCTGGCAGCGCGCGGCAAGCCCTTCGGCACGCCAGGATTCCCGTGCGTCGACCAGCAGCGTGGCATCGGGCACCGCTTCACGTATAGCAACCATTCTTTCGCTAATCAGGCGTTCATCGAGCTGGACACATAGCGCGCGCCGCCCCGCCTGCCAATAGAGCGCCGCCTGTTCTGCCATGATAGACGGAGTGTCAGGTAACAACGTCTTCGCCAGCGGGTACTCTCCACGCTCACATTCAAGGTATTCAACGAGCGTCATATTTTTTTTACGCGCCGCCAAATCCCACAGCGCGCAATCAATTACGGCACGGGCCGCGCCTGGAGGCAATATTTGCTGCAGGCGCTCGCGTGCCAGCCCTTTCTCGATATCGGGTAAGATAACGCCAATTTGCGCCATCACCGATGCACAGATCTCTCCAAAGCGCCGGTTCGGCGCCGCTTCGCCGCAGGCGAGTATCCCGTCTTCTTCAATCTCCATTACCACGAGATCTACCTCACGTTCATCCTCGCCAGGTGCCAAACCAGCCTTGCGCAGCGGCCAGGTCTCCCGGAAAATACGCACACGCCTCATTACTCTTCCCCCACTGCGTTTTTCTGAGTATAGACATCATTGTTTTCACATTTTGGTATTAATTGATTAAATGTTGGAATACACTGATGAACGCGTTAAACATGTGTAAACAGGAAGATAATTATGGCTCAATCTGTACATTTCCAGGGCAACCCTGTCTCCGTCGCCGGCAGTTTTCCTCAAACCGGCAGCACCGTAAAGCCCTTCACCCTGGTGTCCAGCGATCTGTCCGACGTTTCGCTGACGCAATTTGCAGGCAAGCGTAAGGTCCTGAATATTTTCCCCAGCGTCGATACCGGCGTATGCGCCACTTCAGTACGTAAATTTAACCAACTTGCGGCCCAGATGAACAACACCGTCGTGCTGTGTATTTCCGCCGACCTGCCCTTCGCGCAGGCGCGTTTTTGCGGTGCCGAGGGGCTTGAAAACGTGGTTATGCTCTCTACGCTGCGCAATCCAGAGTTTCTGCATGATTATGGCGTTGCTATTGAAGACGGCGCGCTCAGAAGTTTGGCTGCGCGCTCAGTTTTGGTTCTTGATGAAGATAACCGCGTGATATTCAGCCAACTGGTGGATGAAATCACCCACGAACCGGATTACGACGGTGCGCTGGCAGCGTTAAAAGCCTAATCGAAATGCGTGCGGCACATTGAGGCCGCACCAATAATACTTAGCGCCACGTCTTATTTAACTGATACTCCAGTCTACTTTCTTCATTCGCTATTTAAACCCGCCTCTTGATTAAATTATTATTACCTTCATTGTTTTCTTTTAATAATCTATCGATAATGAGCAATTTCACATAAAAATAAGTGACGCCTTATTCCCATTAAACATACAATCTATAAACAATAAAATAAACTTATTTAATTAAAAAATAAACTTTAATGTTTTTTTAAAAATAAAACGCTATCAGATATTTTTCATACATGGAGTATTACTTAGTAACATCTGGGTAACCTCTATTAGCCACGCTGCATCTGCAAATGAAGCCATTAATCAGGTTGAGCAGGATAAAGCTCGTAAAAAAGCGCTAACTCCAGACAGTACGGCCTTAAATTCTCGACGTTTCTTTCATAAAGATATCGAGGTTATTATTCCGACTGAGACGCCCTGTTTTACGATAAATGGAATTTCTATCGAAAACAATAATCAATATTTTAAAACACAATTCTTACAACCTATATTAAGGCAGGTAGAAAACCACTGCCTTGGAAAAGAAGGCATCCATAATTTAGTTGATGCTCTTCAGAATTCACTCATCACTCAGGGGTTTATTACCTCACGTATTTATATTCCAAACCAGGATCTGCGGGATAGGCATCTTATATTGCAATTGCAACCGGGCATCATTGGGAACATCAGATTATCAGCACCGGGCGCGCGTCGCATCACTTTTGCGAATACACTGGCCTTCAAGCACAACGATATTCTTAACCTGCGTGATTTAGAGCAAACCTCAGCGAATTTACAGCGCATACCCGGTAGCTCCGCTAAAATACATCTTCTGCCCGGCGCCCGAGAGGGAGAAAGCGATATTGTTCTCAGCCGCACTCAGGAGAAAGACTGGCAGCTCACCGGCTGGCTTAACGACGCAGGCAGCCGCTATAGCGGGCGCTATAACGCCGGTACCGCGCTCTACCTATATAACCCAACGACGCTGAATGATATGGCCTACGTTTCTGTTGGTCACGACCTGTTATATCACAATGGCGATAAAGGAAATAAAAACGCCAGCCTGTGGTACTCCATCCCCTGGGAGTACTGGTGGCTGGAACTTTATGCCAGTCGCAGTCAGTATCACCAGCCACTTAAAGGCGGCTATTTTCAGTGGCGTTATCAAACCCGATATCGATATTACAGCGCTGAACTTAGTCGCACGCTTTCGCACACGGCAAATCAGACCACCAGCGCCGGGGTAAAAATTTTTAGGGGCACCTCGCGCGCCAGCCTTGAAGGCACCGACCTGCAGGTAATGCGTAAAGAAAATCCGGGCTGGAAAATTACCTTCCAGCATCAGCATCGTTTTCCAAATGCAGGCACATTAACCACTCTTGGCTTTCAAAATAGGCTTCCCTGGCTGGAACACGACTCCACGCCAGAGCGGCGGGCTGGGTTTATTAGTCGCCAGGCGCGTATTATTACTTTTAATACTCAGGCGTTAATTAATTTATCCGGTTCCTTGGCGCAATTTAGTTATGCACCGGAATTTAATTTACAGATTTCTCCGGATAGATTAACGATGCAAAATAAATTTTCTATCGGAAATCGCTGGACCGTTCGCGGCTTTGATGGCGAGAGAAATATGACTCAAAATCAGGGATGGTACTGGCGTAATACGCTTAACTGGAATATCCCGGAAAGCCAACAGCAACTTTATTTAGGACTGGACGTTGGCCGTATTATTAGTAATAGCGATGATGGTTATTCCGGAAGAGTATTAACGGGAAGCACAATAGGATTACGCGGTGAGAAGTGGCAAACCCATTATGATATTTTTGCAGGTGCGCCATTAATAAAACCATCAACATTTATTAATGATGACCTCGTACTCGGTTTTTCTTTGCAATGGAACCTCAGGAGGTAAATAAATACTATACAGCATCAGGATGTAACATGGCGTTTATATAATTAATTAAAGGAATAATATTATGTTCAAATTTAAAAAAAACTGGCTAATGCTAATTAGCATTATCAGCACCACCGCAGCGTTTGCCGATCCCATCAGTTATATACACGGCAGCGGCGCCACCGTAGTTGATGTTAATGCCCCGAATGCCAGCGGCCTATCGCACAACCAGTATCAGAATTTTAATGTCTCTGGAAAAGGGCTTATTCTGAATAATAGTGACACAACCAGCGTTACCCATGTCGGGAACGTTGCCGGAAACCGTAATATGGCCGCTGGCCCTGCCAGCGTCATTCTGAATGAAGTTGTTTCCAGCAATCGCAGTATGCTCAATGGCTTTATTGAAGTCGCCGGACAAAAAGCCGATGTTATTGTTGCAAACCCTAACGGCATTACCTGCTCCGGATGTAGTTTCGTAAATGCCGGCAACGCTACGCTAACTACCGGGGCCGTGGTTAAAAATGCCGATGGTTCGCTAAAAGGGCTGGAAGTGCGTAGCGGCGATATCCTTATCGATAATGGTGGGTTGAACAACGCGAAAAACTATGCCGCGATACTGGCAAAAGCTATCAAGATTAACGGAGTGGTGCAGGCCGGTGCCGTACGCGCTTCCGCAGGACAGTTTGATTACGACACCTCAACGGGCGCCGTAACATCGCTTAATAAAGACGGCTGGGAATTATTTGGCCCGCAATACGCCATTGATGTGACACAGCTTGGCGGTATTAGCGCCAACAGCATCGAACTGATCGGCAATGACATCGGCCTTGGCGTGCATAACAAAGGTAAACTAGCGGCCACTAACGATATCCGCATTACCAGCAGCGGCGTGCTTATGAATGAAGGCGCGATTGAGGGTCCTGGCGTGCTGGTCCAAAGCTCCGGCGGCGGATTAACAAATCAGGGAACGATTACCGCAGGCATGCTGGTGGTACAAGGGATCAACACCTCTGATATTGGCGCAGTGACGAATAACGGCGTGATCCAAACCAATCAGGCGGATATCTCAGCAGGCCAGTTTACTCAGAGTAAAAAAGGTGAATTAAGCGCGTCGAGCCTGGCTAAAGTCGGTGCTCAAAGCTTTACCAACGCGGGTAAGATCCAGGGCACACAGGTGGATATCGTCAGCAGCAGCGACCTGAATAACTCTGGCGTCATTGCCGCTGCGGCCTTACTTAACGCTTCTGCCCTGAATAATATGAACAACAGCGGTATGATGGGCTCAAACGGTACGGCTAATCTTATCGCCGGCAACAAACTGGCCAATAAAGGAAGCTGCTTCCTGTGGTCTTGTACCTCAGGTACGCTTCAGGCGGAAACCATTAATATTGTTGCCCCAAACATGAAAGAAATTAATGAGATAGGTGGACAAATCATCACAAATTCGCTGCATTTCAATAATCAAAACATCCCGCTTAAATAAGCGGACTTCCCGGCGTCTGGCATAGGCCGGCGCCGGTTTTGTCGCTATGCGTCACCGCCTCGACGCTGCCCTAGCCCGTACTCACGCAGTTTATTGGCAATTGCGGTATGCGATACCCCAAGGCGTTTCGCGAGCTTACGCGTGCTTGGATAAGCGCGATAAAGCTGAACCAGCACCGATCGCTCAAAACGGCGAGTGATATCATCCAGCGAACCTTCCAGCGCTTCATCCCCCACGCTCAGCGCCGCCGAGTCAAAATCCGGTAGCGGCAAATCCTGGGCACGCAGTTCAAAACCCTCAAGCTGCGTCAGCGCGCTGTAAATCGCATTCTTAAGCTGACGCACATTCCCAGGCCAGCCGTAACGCGTCAGAGTCGCAGCGAGAGAGGCACCCAATTTCGGGCGCGCCATGCCCTGCTCGTCAGCAAAGCGCGCCACAAAAAGTTCCGTTAGTGGCATAATATCCTGTAGGCGGTCCCGCAGCGGCGGCAAATTCAGCGTCAGAACATTAAGGCGATAGTAGAGATCCTCGCGGAACACTCCTTTTTGCACCAGATCCACCAGATTCTTTTGTGTCGCACAAATGACGCGCACATCTACGTGAATTTCCCGGTCTTCACCCACGCGGCGAAAGGTGCCGTCGTTCAAAAAACGCAGCAGTTTAGTCTGCATGCGCGGCGACATCTCACCAATTTCATCCAGTAAAACCGAACCTCCGTTCGCTTGTTCAAAAAAACCTTTCTTACCATCCGGCGCGTGGCCGAATAATTCGCTTTCAACGGCATCTTCCGGAATAGACGCACAGTTCAGCGCAAGCCAGGGCTGCTGCGCGCGCGGGCTGGCCAAATGGCAGGCATGCGCCAGTAAATCTTTGCCCGTGCCCGTATCGCCAACAATGAGCAGCGGCGCGCTTAAAGAGGCGATTTTCCGCGCCTGCTTTACCACGTGGCGCATTTTGGGGCTTACCGCCACGATTTGGCTGAATGCCTCTACATCCACCGCGTTGAGCTCCTGAAGCTGGCGCCCCATTTTGGCCGTCGAGCGCAGCATCACTACCGCGCCTATCGGTGCGGCAACGCCCTCTTCATCTTCCAGCCGCACCGGCGTGACTTCCATCAGGAAGTTCTGCCCGCCAATAGCAACGTGATGGGTACAGGAGTGCTGCGGCTCTTCCTCCAGCCAGCGGACAAAGTTAAAGCCGCTAATCAGCGCCCCCGCATTTTGCCCGGACAACCGCTCAGCGGGCTGCGCGAATAGCGCACGGCAGGCCGGATTAACCCGCTCAATACGGCTCTTCGTGTCCAGAGAGAAAACCGGCTCGGGCAGTGCCTCAAGCAGCGCGCTTAAAGCGCGGTGCTCTCGTTCGGAAGGCATCCAGGCAATGGTTCGTACATCAATAACATCGGGAATACGACGAATTTCAGCCATTAAACTGCTGAACGTCGCGAAATCAAGCGAAGAAAAATTAAGATAGATAATGCGCCCAACGGGATCGATATCAATACCGCGCAAATCGATTCCGCGCAGCACCAGTAAATCGAGCAGCTCACGGGTCAGGCCGAGTCGGTCCTGACAAAACACTTCCAGACGCATGGGTGATATGTACTCCGCAAAGACGACAACGAGCCGGAATAATACCTCAGATAGCGGCGCCTCAGAAGCAGTCTGTCAACAATTATTGACAGTTGCGGAAAACACCGGCGCCGCCGTAGGCCAATTATCAGAGACCAAAACTCATGAAACCGACCGTTTACCTTTCTGTACGCTTTCTTTTAATCGGCTCAGTAACTGGCGTCGAAAATCACCCAGCTTCGGTTTATCATCCTCAAGCCAGGGCAGCGGACGACACAGGGCCATCGCTTTAATCCCCAGCCGGGCGGTCAATAAGCCAGCCCCAATGCCCTGCGCCGCTCTTGTCGACAGGCGTGCCGCGATATCCTGAGACATCCAATCCATGCCGATTTCCCGCACCAGCTCGCTGGCGCCAGCAAAAGCAATATTCAGTAACACAAGGCGAAATAAGCGAATGCGGCTGTAATATCCCAACTCGATACCGTACAGCGCGGCAATGCGGTTAATCAGGCGGATGTTGCGCCATGCAATAAACGCCATATCCACCAGCGCGAGGGGGCTGACGGCAATCATTAACGTGGACTCTGCCGCTGAGCGGCTAATTTCGCGGCGCGCCAGGGCGTCTAACACCGGCTGAACGATGCGCGCATACAGCGCCACTATTTCCCGGTCGCTGTGTGTTTCATGAATCGCCGCATGCCAGCGCTGGAGCGCCGGATGCCCTTGTTCAATTCCAGCCTGAGCGGCCAGTTTTTCACAAAACGCGCGCCCGTGCCCTACGCTATGGCTGTGCAATAGCGCTCTGGCCTCATCGCGCTCTGCGGCTCGTTCCCGCAGGCGCCAGAGCCGCCGCCACTCGCCCAGCATGGAACCTGCCCCGGCAATCACAATTAATCCGCCGGCAACGCAGCCTCCCACAGCGACCCAGTCATGAGTCACCCACGCGCGGTGCGCCCACTGCACGCCCTGTGCAGCAACGCTTAATCCAAACAGCGCAAGGCCTGCAATGGCCATACGACGCCATAAACTGCGTCTGGGGCGCAGCGCCCTGTCTAACATCGCCTCTACCTGCTCCTCGTCACTCGGCCCGGCTTCTTCAGGGCTGAGAGCAACGAATTTCTCCGCCTGCGGCTCGCTAAATGCCAGAGCGGCTTTAAACTGTTCTGCCTGCGGCGCGTCCAGCGGGCGGCCAAAATCGCGGCGCGGTTTAAGCGGCTCGTTCATCGCAATTTATCTCCTATCAAAAACTCCAGCGCGGCGTCCAGTCGAATATGCGGCAGAGGGGCGTCTACATCAGTCACCGGCGGACGGAATTGCTCAAACTGAAACCCCTGACGTTCCCAGAATGCGCTGCCGGGCAAACGCGCGGGTACCTCCCCAGGATAGACCGTCAGCGGCGCACCGTCGCGCAACCGCTCACCGCGCAGCGCCGGAATCGACTCACCCTGTACATCTATCAGACCACTGCGCGTCGCCTGTACGGATGCCAGCCCTACGCAGTCCATCGTTATTCCCTCAAACGCCGCGTTTTGCCAGGCGTCCTGCACAAGCTGCTGAAGCAGAGCGACCAGATTCGCATGCTGATCGACGGTCACATGATCCGCCTTGGTCGCCGCAAATAGTAACTTATCGATAACCGGCGCAAACAGGCGTCGAAACAGGGTGCGCTGGCCGTAATGGAAACTTTGCATTAGCTGCGTTAGCGCGAGCCGCATATCATTAAACGCCTGCGGGCCGCTATTTAACGGCTGCAGGCAGTCAACCAGCACGATTTGGCGGTCAAAGCGTAAAAAATGTTCGCGATAAAATTTCTTCACGACGTTATCGCAATAGTAGCGATACCGCGCGCGCAGCATCCCGAAGTTAGTATGATTGCCCGCCTGCGCCAGCGCGGACTCACCGTAACGCTCAACGTCCGGCCACGGGAAGAATTGCAGCGCCGGCGCGCCGGCCATTTCGCCTGGCAATACAAATCGCCCCGGCTGGATGAAGTGCAGACCCTGAGTTTTACACTGGCGAAGATAGTCGGTCCAGCCGTCGGCGATAGCGGCAAGCCGATTTTCATCGGCGGGCGCCAGCGGGTCCAAATCGGCACAAAGCGCGCGCCAGTTTTGCGCCAGGGCCGCGCGTTCCCCGTGCAGCAGCCCCGTCATTTGACGCGACCAGCTTAGATAGTCCTGCGCCAGCATCGGCAAATCGAGAAGCCATTCGCCGGGATAATCCACGATCTCCAGCCACAGCGTCGAAGTTTCTTTGAAATGGCGCATCAGGGAATCGTTAGAGCGATAGCGCAGCGCAAGGCGCATCTCACTCACGCCGCGTGTGGGAGTAGGCCACGCCGGCGGCGTGCCATAAAGGTGCGCCAGCCCTTCATCATAGGTAAAACGCGCGATACCCAAATCGCGCTGGGGCACGCGTTTTACCCCTAACATCCTTTCTTCACGCACCGCGCTGAACAGCGGCAGGCGCGCGCCGGCGTGAATATTCAATAACTGATTTACCATGCCGGTAATAAAGGCCGTTTTACCGCTACGGCTCAGGCCAGTGACCGCAATGCGTAAATGGCGATCCATACCGCGATTCATCAGCGATTTAAGTTCATTTTGGATCCGTTTCATAACACTCCTGTGTCATCGCATTT
This sequence comes from uncultured Enterobacteriaceae bacterium, assembly GCA_945271245.1. GTDB lineage: Bacteria > Pseudomonadota > Gammaproteobacteria > Enterobacterales > Enterobacteriaceae > Apirhabdus > Apirhabdus apintestini. The sequence goes on from CALYPF010000012.1 coordinate 27,547, forward strand.
GTTGCGGATTACATTTTCTCGCAGCGGCGTGCCCTCGGATGGAAGGCTCAGGCATGTGCTTAACGCGGCGTATTGAGTAAAAGCCTACACGCAGTGCCGCTGGATTTCGAGTGCCTTTGAAAACGAATGTAAGAAGTAAAATAGAAAAGAGTCAGCTGGTTACAGAGCCATAAATCTCTTGCTACGGCCTTAAGCCAGACTCACTACGCGCCGGCCGAGAATGGCTAACGCGTATTGAGCGACAGCGGGGTTAACGCGGCGTATCCGGGTTAAAGCGCCGGTTAAGCCTGCGCGCAAGGCGAACTAAAGCGGGTTCTAGTAGTATCCCCAGCGCGAGCTTCAGCGGACGGCGCGCCACGGATTTCACCGCCCACCCGGCAACGCCAGCCGGACCATAGCGCAGCGCCGTCAGTATGGCGAATTTTCCAACCGTTATCGCCACCGGCTTCGCCCGCCGCAGCGAGCGCTGGAAGTGTTGTTTCACAATGTACTCCTTTCGGTTATGCAGGCTTAGAGCTGGCGAAACCGACTGCGTAGTGAAAACGCATCCGACGTAATATAGCGTTCCATCCGGCGCAGCCGCCGCTCGCTTTGCGCCAGCGCGGCGTCTACGTCATTCAGCGATACGCCGGGCGATTGCCCCGGCATCTCTTCACCGGGCATAGGATCCAGCGCAAAACTTAAAATGATGTACGCCGTTATCGTTAAAAAGAACAGACCAAAAATGAGCGACAGGATGACGATGAGGCGCACCAGTTTCACCGGCACGCCAAGGTACTGTGCAATACCGGCACATACGCCTTTTAATATCCCGCGCTGAGGGATACGCCACAATTTGCGCCCGGAAAACAGTATCGCCATTATTCTTCCCTCCACCCCGGATGCTCTGCATCCAGAATGTGTTCCAGAGCCTGAATACGATCCTGCATCCGCTGCGCCTCGCTGTCTAACTGCGCCAGTCGCTGAAGTTCGCTGTCCGCCAGCGGTGCGCCGCGTTCTGCCCGGTTGCTGTAATGCAGCCAGAGCCAAATCGGAGCCACGAATAGTACAAAAATCGTTAGCGGAATAGCCAGAAAAAGCGCGCTCATGCAAACTCCTTATAACGTATAACGTGCGCCGCCGCCCGCGCCGCAAAAAAATTAGGCATCATCACGCTGAACTTTAGCTTTCAGGGCCGCCAACTGTGCGCTGATTTCATCGTCCGCTTTTAGCTCAGCAAATTGCTGATCCAGGCTTTTCGCTTTACCAAAACGCTGGCTTTCAGCTTCGGCTTCCATATGATCGATACGCCGTTCAAACGACTCAAAGCGCGCCATTGCTTCATCCAGTTTACCGCTATCCAGCTGGCGGCGAACGTCTCGGGATGAGCTTGCGGCCTGATGGCGCAGGGTAAGCGCCTGCTGGCGCGCGCGCGTCTCGCTCAATTTGTTTTCTAGCTCGCCGATTTCCTGTTTCATACGCGCAAGTGATTCATCCACCAGCGTTAATTCGTGCTGTAGCGTGGACATCAGGTCCGTGAGTTTTTGTTTCTCAATTAACGCGGCGCGCGCCAGGTCTTCATTGTCTTTACGCAGCGCCAGCTCCGCTTTTTCCTGCCATTCGGCTTCGCGCGTTTGCGCCTGCTCAATGCGGCGGCTAAGCTGCTTTTTCTCCGCCAGCGCGCGCGCAGAGGTAGAACGCACTTCAACCAGCGTATCCTCCATTTCCTGGATCATCAGACGCACCAGCTTTTGCGGATCTTCAGCTCTTTCGAGCAGCGCATTGATGTTAGCGTTAACGATATCAGCAAAGCGTGAAAAAATACCCATAATTCAATCCTCTGTTAACCACTTTTACGGTTTTCTCCCGTCACGGTATAGATATATGCATTAAGCGTGCCAAATTTTTAATATACTGTTTTATAACATTTAAATAAATTTTACCTGCATAAGGAAATTCGTTAAAGTGGCGTCATTGACTAATAAATGGTTTATTTAATCATGCCAGAATTTAAAGATAATCTACTGGGGGCAGATAACAGTTTCCTGGAAGTCCTGGAACAGGTCTCCCGCCTTGCCGCGCTGGATAAGCCCGTGCTTATCCTTGGTGAACGTGGAACGGGTAAGGAGTTGATCGCCCACCGTTTGCATTATCTTTCCCCACGCTGGCAGGCGCCTTTTATTTCACTTAATTGTGCCGCGCTAAATGAAAGTTTGCTCGATTCGGAATTATTTGGTCATGAGGCTGGCGCCTTTACCGGCGCGCAAAAACGCCATCAAGGGCGTTTTGAACGCGCCGACGGCGGTACCTTATTTTTAGACGAACTGGCCACGGCGCCAATGATGGTGCAGGAAAAACTGCTGCGCGTTATTGAATACGGCGAGCTGGAGCGCGTAGGCGGCTCGCAACCGCTGCAGGTTAATGTGCGCCTGGTGTGCGCCACCAATGCTTTTCTGCCAAAGCTTGCGGAAGAAGGCACATTTCGCGCCGATCTGCTGGACCGGCTGGCGTTCGAAGTAGTTAACCTCCCGCCCCTGCGCCAGCGCCCTGGCGATATCATGCTGCTTGCCGAGCAGTTCGCCATTCAGATGTGTCGCGAACTCGGGCTATCGCTGTTTGTGGGTTTTGATGATACCGCGTGCAGCACGCTGCAGGCGTATAGCTGGCCGGGAAACGTTCGGGAATTAAAAAATGTGGTCGAGCGCTCAGTCTGGCGCCACGGCGATAACCCGCGCCCGGTGAAGAACATTATTTTGAATCCGTTCCAGCCTGCGGACGACCGCCAAACACTTTCTGTCTCTTCCCCGGCGCAGCCAGCGCTGCCGCTCGATCTACGCCATTTTCAGTCGCAGCAGGAAAAAACGCTGGTGGAGCGCAGCCTGAGCGAAGCCAAATTCAATCAAAAGCACGCCGCGCAGCGCCTGGGGTTAACTTACCATCAGTTCCGGGCGCTACTAAAGAAGCATAATATTAGCTGACAGGGATTATTCCGCCCGCTGGCGTCCCGCATACGCCAGATTATCCTGTGCGGCAGGAGCCGGGTATTTTGCCAGGTGTTTCACAGCAACTGAAAAGACACAACGCCTGGCTGCATATCGCTGCCTGTTCACCCGTGAATACATATAACGCTGGGCTATCAATACGCATAACAGCCATCCCAACAACTTTGCCCCAAGTGTGCCTCTAAAAAGATCCCGATAACCCTGTGTGCATTCTGATAAAAACCACAGGCAGACCTATTACCAAACCGCTCTCACGCGGGGTGCCCCATTAAAACGTTTAATCCCGAAGATAGTTTTAAGCCTGCGCGCGTCGCAGCGCCGGGATCGATCGGCGCATCATTAAACCATCGCTCGGGTTATGCACTATTCAACGCTTCGGTTCCCCCCCCCCACTCATACAATTATTACATAACCGCCGTGAGGCTGGTGCTGCAGCATAAAGGCGAAATCCTCACTGGCCATGAGCGGCTGGCCCTGTTTCATACGGGTTTCGCCAAAAAGCCCGCACGCCGCCTCGCGCAGGCGCGCATTCGCTGCAGCATCATTAACATCGGGCCGCCGTGACTGGAAGCCACGGTGATCCAGGCATTGAAACCGGCGGCCTGCACTTCGGCAATTGCGGTGATACGCTGCAGCACTCGCGCACGCGCCGCTTCATCCAGCGTGCGCACGCTGAGCTTCATTACCGCTTTTCATTAATAATATTCGCTGCGTCTGCGGCCTGAAGAGTGCCGATGGTAACGCTGCCACATTGAGCGGAGACACGCTGCGGGAAACGATGGTTTGTAATGCCGTTGCGATATAGCGGCCGACCACGGTGGCATCTACGGCCGTTTCCGGCACTGTCGCGCCTGCCTTTACCGATAACGTCAATCTGCGGGGCATCCGCAGAGGCCATCACTGGACCATCGTAGAAATAAAAATGATTAAGGGATTTTCCCGGCATATTGGGCCGTGCATATAAGGGCGTCGCAGTGGGAAATGCTCAAACAAACCGTCTTCGATCATTTTGCGCCCGCCGGTTAATGCTTCTTCTGCCGGTTGAAAATAAGCTGGAGCGTACCGCTGAACCGCCGGGTGCGAGATAAGTATTGTGCGGCGCACAGCGGTATTTCGTATGGCCACCGTGACCGCAGCCGTGAAAGCGCTCCTGCGTACAACTTGCCCAGTCTTTAGCGCTATTTTCCTGCGTTGGTAAAGCGTCCTTATCGGCCCAAATGCCTAATCGCCGCGCCCCGCTTTCTGCTGGTAAGATGGCGACATGACCAGTTTTGCCAATCTGGCGATAGCCTGATAACCCTAACATTCCAGCAGTTGCGCATAGGGTGGCCGGTTTGATGCTCTTCAACCCTCAGATCCGGTTGCGCATGTAGCCAATGACGCAGAGCAATAAATTCCGCTCCTGCGCGCGCAGCGCAGCGCAGCGCATCGATAATCAACTGATACACAGCGCTCCCTGCAAAAAAGTGAGTTAGAACGGTTACGATGATTGTATATCGCCGCCCGCCGTGAAAGATGGCTTTCTGCCGTCATTTCACCCACTCTTGCTGCGCGAAACCTTCGTTCCCACAATAACCGGGAATGGCTTTGCCGGTGCTTGTGTCGTTTAGCGGTCTCTGCCGATATTGCTGACAATTACACCAAACAGCGGTGCAGGCTTTGGGAAGCGGGACAGAGTACGATACACTTTACCGATTACGGTCAACTCACTCACTCTTATGCGCACATTCGTTTTTTCACTGCTGCTAACGCTCGGCGTATCGGGCGGCGCGTTACAGGCGGCTCCGCTGAAGGATAATGCAGATATTCACCAAAGCGGGTTCGTGTACTGCGTCAGCGGCCAGATAAGTACGTTCAATCCTCAGCAGGCAAGCGGCGGGCTGACCGTCGATACCCTGGCAGCGCAGCTATATGACCGCCTTCTGGATGTCGACCCCTATACTTATCGCCTGATGCCGGAACTGGCCGAGCGCTGGGAAGTTTTGGATAACGGAGCAACCTATCGTTTTTATTTACGTCACGGAATTCAGTTCCAGGCAACGCCCTGGTTTTCACCAACGCGTTCACTCAACGCCGATGACGTGGTGTTTAGTTTTCAGCGCATTTTTAATCGCCAGCACCCCTGGCATTTTGTTAACGGCAGCAGTTATCCCTATTTCGATAGCCTGCAGTTTGCCGACAGCGTAAAAAGCGTACGCAAAATCGGCAGCCACATCGTCGAATTCCAGTTAAAGAAACCTGACGCGTCTTTCTTGTGGCATTTGGCCACGCACTACGCTTCTGTTTTGTCCGCCGAATACGCTGATAAACTCACCAAAGAAGACCGCGAAGAGCGGCTGGACAGACTGCCGGTCGGCACCGGACCTTTTCAGCTAAGCGAGTATCGCGCCGGCCAATACATACGGCTGGTGCGCCATCCGCGTTACTGGCGCGGCGTCCCGCGCATGCCACAGGTGGTAATTGATTTAGGCTCTGGCGGTACCGGGCGTTTATCAAAACTGTTAACCGGTGAGTGCGACGTTTTGGCCTGGCCTGCCGCCAGCCAACTGACCATTTTGCGCGACGATCCGCGCCTGAGGCTTTCCCTTCGCCCCGGCATGAACATTGCCTATCTGGCATTTAATACGAATAAACCGCCGTTAAACCGACCGGAAGTTCGCCACGCGCTGGCGCTGGCAATTAATAACCAGCGTCTGATGCAGTCGATTTATTACGGCACGGCGGAAACCGCCGCCTCAATTTTACCGCGCGCGTCTTGGGCCTATGATAATGAGGCGCAGATTACCGAATACGATCCTCAAAAAGCGCAGGCGCAGTTAAAAGCGCTGGGTATCAGCGGGCTGCATTTGCAATTGTGGGTGCCTACCAGTTCCCAGCCGTGGAATCCCAGCCCCCTGAAAACGGCGGAGTTATTACAGGCCGATATGGCGCGCATCGGCGTTAAAGTCACGATTATTCCGGTAGAAGGACGCTTTCAGGAGGCGCGCCTGATGGATATGAGCCACGACCTAACGCTTACGGGCTGGGCGACGGACAGTAACGATCCGGACAGTTTTTTCCGCCCAATGCTGAGCTGCGCCGCAATACGTTCTCAGACCAATTACGCACACTGGTGCCGCAACGATTTCGACACGCTGCTGCAAAAAGCGCTACGCTCTCAGCAGCTCGCTTCGCGCATCGAAACTTATGCTCAGGCTCAGGCTATTCTGGCACGTGAACTGCCGGTACTTCCGCTGTCATCATCCCTGCGCTTACTGGCTTATCGCTATGATATTAAAGGCCTTGTGCTTAGCCCGTTCGGCAATGCGTCATTCGCAGGCGTTTTCCGCGACGCCGGCGCTGAGGATCCCAAACTATGATTATCTTTACGTTACGACGCCTGCTGCTGCTGCTGGTGACGCTCTTCTTTTTAAGCCTGGTGAGTTTTAGCCTGAGCTATTTCACGCCGCACGCTCCGCTGCAGGGAGCCTCTGTTTTTAACGCCTGGTGGTTTTGGTTCAAGGGTATCTTACACTGGGATTTCGGGGTATCCAGTATTAATGGGCAGTCGATCAACGAACAGCTACACCAGGTTTTCCCCGCTACGCTGGAGCTGTGCTTTTTTGCCTTTGTGCTGGCGCTGATGCTGGGCATCCCGCTTGGTATGCTGGCCGGCGTGCTGCGTGAGAAATGGCAGGATAAGTTAATTTCCGCGCTGGCGCTGCTCGGGTTTTCGATCCCGGTATTTTGGCTGGCGCTGCTACTGACGCTGTTCTTTTCCCTGACGCTAGGCTGGTTCCCCGTCTCCGGGCGCTTTGATCTGCTGTATGAAGTCAAACACGTTACCGGTTTTGCGTTGATTGATGCCTGGCGCTCTCACTCCGCCTGGCGGCATGAAATGATTATCAGCGCGCTGCATCATATGGTGCTTCCTATTCTGACGCTGGCCGTTGCCCCCACTACCGAAGTGATTCGCCTGATGCGCAATAGCACCACCGAAGTGGTGGGTGAAAATTACATTAAGGCCGCAGAAACGCGCGGCCTGTCGCGCTTCACTATTTTACGTCGTCATGTATTACATAACGCGCTACCGCCGGTCATTACGCGGCTGGGCCTGCAGTTTTCTACTATGTTAACGCTCGCGATGATAACCGAAATAGTTTTTAGCTGGCCAGGCGTTGGGCGCTGGTTAATTAATGCCGTGCGGCAGCAAGACTACGCGGCTATCTCAGCGGGAGTCATGTCTATTGGTACGCTGGTGATTGTGGTGAACGTCATTTCGGAAATTCTGGGTGCCATGGCGAACCCGTTAAAACATAAGGAATGGTATGCCCTACGATAGCGTTTATAACGAAAAGCGGCCGCCGGGCGCGCTGCGCACCGTGTGGCGGAAATTTTACGGCGACGTTGGCGCAATGGTTGGGCTTTACGGCTGTGGCATACTGTTAATTCTGTGCGCGTTCGGCAGTTTGCTGGCACCCTACGGCACAGATCAACAGTTTCTTGGCTTTCAGCTTCTGCCGCCGTCGTGGTCACACTACGGGGATGTCTCATTTTTTCTCGGTACCGACGATTTGGGGCGCGATGTGCTGAGCCGCTTATTAAGCGGCGCGCTGCCCACGATCGGCAGCGCGTTTCTCGCCACCTCCGGCGCTACGCTGTGTGGCCTGCTGCTGGGTATTGTCGCCGGTGCCACCCACGGGCTGCGCTCTGCGGTGATGAACCACATTCTGGACACCCTGCTGTCCATTCCTTCGCTATTGCTGGCAATCATTGTCGTTGCGTTCGCAGGCCCGCAGCTCAGCCACGCGGTTTTTGCCGTCTGGCTGGCGCTACTGCCGCGCATGGTGCGCTCCGTTTACTTTATGGTGCATGATGAGCTGGAAAAAGAGTATGTTGTCGCAGCCCGGCTCGACGGTGCATCAACGCTTAATATCCTGCTGTTTGCGGTGCTGCCTAATACGGCACCGACGCTGGTTAATGACGTGACTCGCGCGCTGTCAATGGCCATTCTGGATATCGCCGCGCTCGGTTTTTTGGATCTTGGCGCACAGCTCCCCTCCTCCGAATGGGGAGCGATGCTGGGCGATACGCTTGATTTGGTATACGTCGCTCCCTGGACCGTTATGTTACCCGGCGCCGCGCTCATGATAAGCGTATTACTGGTTAATCTACTCGGTGACGGGCTGCGCCGTGCGATTGTGGCTGGAGTGGAATAATGCCGTTACTGGATATTCGTAATCTGACGATTGAGTTCCGCACCGCCGAGGGCTGGGTGAAAGCGGTCGATCGCGTTAGCATGACGTTAAATGAGGGGGAAATTCGCGGGCTGGTGGGCGAATCCGGCTCCGGGAAAAGCGTTATTGCGAAAGCTATCTGCGGCGTCACCCGCGATAACTGGCGCGTTAGCGCCGATCGCATGCGCTTTGATGATATTGACCTGCTGCGCCTGTCACCGCGCCAGCGCCGCCGCCTGGTTGGGCATAATGTTTCAATGATTTTTCAGGAACCGCAGTCGTGCCTGGATCCCTCGGAGCGTATTGGTCGCCAGTTGGTGCAAAATATTCCCGGCTGGACATATAAAGGCCGCTGGTGGCAGCGATTCAGATGGCGCCGACGTCGGGCTATTGAATTGCTGCACCGCGTCGGCATCAAAGATCACCGGGACGCAATGCGCAGTTACCCATATGAGCTTACGGACGGAGAGTGCCAGAAGGTGATGATAGCCATCGCGCTGGCCAATCAGCCGCGTCTCCTGATAGCCGATGAACCCACCAATGCGATGGAGCCCACTACCCAGGCACAGATATTTCGCCTGCTGAGCCGACTAAATCAAAACAATAACACGACTATTTTGCTAATTAGCCACGATCTCCAGATGCTAAGTAAATGGGCCGACAGAATCAATGTGATGTATTGCGGACAGACGGTTGAGACAGAGCCCAGCGAAGAGCTTATCGTAACGCCGCATCATCCTTATACCCAGGCACTAATCCGCGCAATCCCTGACTTCGGGAATGCAATGCCGCATAAAAGCCGCCTGAATACCCTGCCTGGCGCAATCCCACTGTTAGAGCAATTACCCATGGGTTGCCGCCTCGGCCCTCGCTGCCCTTATGCCCAGCGGGAATGTATTGTGGCCCCACGCCTGACGGGTGCAAAAAATCACCTTTATGCCTGCCATTTCCCGTTGAACATTGAGAGGGAATAACGTGGTTGAAACGCTTCTTGAAGTACGCAACCTGAGTAAAACTTTTCGCTATCGCACCGGCTGGTTTCATCGTCAAACCGTCGATGCGGTAAAACCGCTAAGCTTTACCTTACGTGAGCGCCAGACGCTGGCTATCATTGGTGAAAACGGTTCAGGCAAATCGACGCTGGCAAAAATGCTGGCAGGCGTTATTGCGCCGACGTCCGGCGAACTGGTTATCGACGATCGCCCGCTGCGTTACGGTGATTATTCGTTTCGCAGTAAACAGATCCGCATGATTTTCCAGGACCCGGCGACCTCGCTCGATCCGCGCCAGCGCGTTTCACAAATTCTGGATATTCCACTGCGCCTGAATACCGAACTGGAGCCGAAGGCCCGCCGTGAACAGATCGTCGAGACGCTGCGTATGGTGGGGCTGCTTCCCGATCACGCTAGCTACTATCCCCACATGCTGGCGCCCGGCCAGAAACAGCGCCTGGGACTGGCTCGCGCGCTCATTCTGCGCCCTAAAGTGATTATCGCCGACGAGGCGCTGGCGTCGCTGGATATGTCCATGCGTTCTCAGTTAATAAACCTGATGCTTGAATTACAGGAAAAACAGGGGATTTCATACATTTATGTCACACAGCATCTTGGAATGATGAAGCATATCAGCGATTTAGTTATGGTGATGCATGAAGGTGAGGTTGTCGAGCGAGGCAGCACCGCCGACGTGCTTGCTTCACCTTTGCATGAACTCACAAAGCGCCTTATCGCCGGCCACTTTGGTGAAGCGCTTACCGCAGATGCGTGGCGTAAAGATCGCTAATATTAACGCACCGATTAGGCGCACAGCCTTTATTGATGGCGTGCCTGAATGCTTTTGCGATCGCTGCAGGTGATTATGTATTTCAGCGCGGGTTTATCAGCACGCTTCCTGAATCTGAGTCGCACTAACTGGCGCGACCAGCAGGAAAAGGGTCGACACGGTACGGTTGCTGTAGGGTATAATCGGCGCCTGTTTTTACGGCTATTGACTAACCATCTGCTTCTGGCGGGCTGCGCAGTTTTACAGGCCTGATTGATCTATTGCGAAATACGGCGTATCACTTGACGCGCGTTATTCGCAAGCGGCCATTATCAGTATGTAAAATGATATCCCGCGCCCTCCGGTATCGGGTTAGTTAGCGCCAGTTTGCAAGAATAAAATGAGTAACAACTATAAGGATTAACTGCTATGGGTTTTCTTACCGGTAAGCGCATTCTGATTACGGGCGTTGCCAGCAACCGCTCCATCGCCTATGGTATCGCACAGGCTATGCATCGCGAAGGCGCAGAACTGGCCTTTACTTATCAGAATGACAAACTGAAAGGCCGCGTAGAGGAGTTCGCCGCAGCGCTGGACTCTAAGCTGGTTTTTGAGTGCGACGTCGCGGAAGACGCAAGCATTGAGGCGTTATTTGCCGAACTGGGCAAACAGTGGCCCAACTTCGACGGTTTTGTCCATTCTATCGGGTTTGCTCCGGCAGACCAGCTAGACGGCGATTATGTCAACGCAGTCACTCGTGACGGGTTTAAAATCGCTCACGATATTAGTTCATACAGTTTTGTCGCTATGGCGAAGGCCTGTCGCAGCATGCTGAATCAAAACGCCGCGCTCCTGACGCTTTCCTATCTGGGCGCCGAGCGCGCAATCCCTAACTATAACGTTATGGGACTGGCAAAGGCCTCTCTGGAAGCGAATGTTCGCTATATGGCTAACGCTATGGGTCCGGACGGCGTGCGCGTTAACGCTATCTCGGCCGGCCCGATCCGTACACTGGCCGCGTCCGGCATCAAAGATTTCCGTAAAATGCTGGCTCACTGTGAAGCCGTCACGCCAATTCGCCGCACCGTGACTATTGAAGACGTTGGTAATTCGGCAGCATTCCTGTGTTCCGATTTATCCGCCGGAGTGTCTGGCGAAGTTCTGCACGTTGACGGCGGATTTAGCATTGCCGCCATGAACGAGCTGGAACTGAAATAGCCCCATCTGCTGCCAGCAGGCAGAACGTTCAGACGGGCGCCTACAGGCGCCTATTTTTATACTGCCGGCGCTGATTACTACCTCAGGCGATAAATCACCGCCGTCTTAGTGCCTATCCCGTAGAGATGGCCTTTTACGTTTTTAGCGCTGCCTCCTTACTCTGTCTTTACTTTCTTCTTCTGCCTGTGGCCTCTTTCTCTGCTGGCTTGTTACCTGTACAGGTTAAGGCAGCAGCTTCCAGCGCCTCTCTTCAGACGATATTTAAACCGACGGTAAAAATATTTTTTACGCGCGCTTTCATAGACGCAACTAAAAATAGTTTATCGCCGCGATATTCAGCTGGCTGCCTGTGAAATATCTACCATTGCATTATTAACCGCTCGCCTATATTACGCATTTTACTGAAAGTCGGCCCGCAGCGAGTAAAATCTGCTGATGACGCTGCTCAGGGAACAAAGCGCTTTGGTTGCATCTCACGGTAAGACATAAAAACGAATAAGAGCGGTTGCTGGCGGATATCAATTTCATACAAGTAACAACGCTTACTGAGCCAGCCAGACAAGCCCGCACGCCTTAAATATTCTTTCTGACTGCATCCAGATAATTATGATTATCTCTTCGTGCGCTCATACGGGAATACGTGTTACCAACGGTGCAAAACTGATCCACCCCAGCGGTTGAAAACTGATCCA
>CALYPF010000013.1 GCA_945271245.1 uncultured Enterobacteriaceae bacterium
AGACCGTTGGTGGTGACGGTAAGTGGATCACTTTTTACCCGTTGTTGACAACAATAAGCATAGCCGCAGTGAACAGCGCTATCTTGATGAATAAATAAGGGCTTGTTTTACCATTAGCGATTGCCCCAATCGTGCAATATGCTGTTAATTTTCTCACGCAGGGGGCATCTATCCGCTGGGGGCTGAGAAGCGCATTGCGCAACATGGCAAAATCAGAATCATGGGGAAGAATGAGCTCACCTTCTGATACGTTGCCGTGGTGCAGGCGGAAATTGCCGCATTTTATGTCTTCAATCCAGCGTAATCGTCAATTCCCCAATCGCCGCGCCATAGGGCAAGCTATTTGCGGTGCCTGAATGTGGCCTCTTTTGCTAAGCGGCTGTTAATATCCTTCACACCCGTATTAAGCTGAAATTTAATCCCTCCTTCAGCCCGAGCGACAATTCGGTATTTCCCGCTGGTACCGGCCCTTTTTAGAGTTTGTTCACACAACAGCGCTTGCGCTAAGCGCCGCCTTCAGAAAAAGCTAAGCAAGTGCCCACGCCGGGAAAGCTAAGGAGAGTGCGGCGAGCGCGTGCGCGGCGTAGTCGACCTGAAGCACGCGGCGGCGTGCAGGATCGGCGTGGTGAGTAATCCGCATCATTGATGACAAATTTTCCCTGCAAAGCTATTGAGCGCCCTATAACCGTATAAAAATATCGGCCTATAGTAGAAGCGATTCTTCATCACGCCAGGTTAACCGCCTGATTTATTCAATGGCCGTCGGGCTAAATACGCGCGCTGATTCCCGGCCAATGGTATTAGGAACCCTGAGATCCTGCTGCGATGACAAATAACTTATTCGTAGCGGATCGGCAGAGTTGATACTTTTCAGCCAAATGCAGCCTGGTGTGGTTAAAACTACTGTGCTACCGCGCTACATACCTCTGCTCTTCCCACACAACTTACTGGCATAGCGCATTAATTCCATCTCTTACGATTGCCGTTGCGTGGGCGATGCGAACGCCTGCGCGTAGCTTTTGGGATGAAAGCGCAGGTTGAGCGCCATTAACAGGCAAACGATGACAAGATGTAGCCCCCAGGCGGCATTCAGCGAGCCGGTGATAATACGTAGCTGCCCGGCGATGAACGGCATTGCGCCGGCGGCGCAAAAACCGATGCCCTGCACAAAGGCGACGAGGCGCGCGGCGCGCGCTGGCAGGGGAAGATGATCGAGTGCCAGAACCAGCGTCAGAGGGAACGCGCCGCCGAGTCCAACCCCTGCCACGCTGGCCCACAGCCACGGCGCGGCGAGCGGTGCGAACAGAAAGCCGCTAAGCCCAATGGCCTGGCAGGCCAGACACAGTAGTAACAGCGGGCGCCGATCCTGGCCGAGCGCCAGCAGGGGTAACCCCAGCGCGCCGCCGACCTGAGCGGCTATCATCAGCGCCAGCAGCGTTCCACTCCTCTGCGCTGTCCATCCTATAGCGATTAGCGCGTCGGGTAGCCAGGCGATGAGCGAGGCGTAAGTGCCGTTTACCAGACCAAAGCTCAGCGCCAGCGCCCAGGCGCGTGGGATGCGATATAGCGGAGTTTCGCGCACGGGGGAGCCTGCGGTCGTGTGGGCCACGGCGCGAGGTGCGGGCAGCCTGACCATTGTCCACAGCGCCAGCGCCAGCAGTATCAGCAGGCTCCAGCCAGAGAGCGCGATGCGCCAGCCGACATGTGAGCTCAGCCACGGCGTCAGCGCCGCGCCCAGCCCGCCGCCGCCCATCAGCGCACCTGACCACAGCCCGGTGACGGCGGGCGTTCGCTGCCCAAAGCGCTGGCGCAGCGCGCCGGGCATCGCCATTTGCACCAGCCCAATGCCAACCCCGCCCAGCGCGGCAGTGGCCAGCAGCAGTTCGCCGGAACTCATCCACTGGCGTAGTGCGGTTCCCGTTAGCAGAAGCAGCAGGCCCGGCAAGAGTAGTGAGCGGGCGCTGTAGCGACGCAGCAGGGCGCTTCCCGCGCAGGCGGAGATCCCCATCATCAGCATCGGCAGCGCTGCCAGCAGCGAACTTGCCGTTGCATCCAGCGCCAGCGCGTGCTGTAGATAGGGAAGCTGAGTACTTACGGAGGTGAGTAGCGGGCGCATCGTCAGGCCGGCCGTAACCAGTGCGGCCAGGGTGAGGAAAGTCGCGTCTCTTTTCATAAATCATACCTGCCACGGTGGTTGGTGCTTTGCATCGGTGAGTTTTCGGGCTTAAGCGGCGCTATCCGTAGAGCGCTGAAAGTGAGGAAAGCCTTTTTCATCCGGTGATTAAACCAGTGCGAAATGCGGGGTTGTTAATGTGGCGTTAATGAGTAGTATTTGGAAATTAAATATTAGCATATTGAGAATTGAGAAAATGAATCGTTACCCTCTGTTTAACCCGCAGCAGCTGGTGAGTTTCATCGCCGTATGCGAGACGGCGAGTTTTACCCGGGCGGCGGATCGCGTTTGTCTGTCCCAGTCTACGGTCAGTCAGCAGGTGCGCAGGCTGGAAGAGATGCTGGGTAAAGCGCTGCTGGCTCGTTCTTCGCATCAGGTTGCGCTCACCGAAGAGGGCGAAAAACTGCTTGGCTATGCGCGGCGTATTATTGCCCTTCACGGCGAGGCGCGAGACGCGCTAAGCGAGCAATGGCGCGAAGGCGTGGTGCGTCTTGGCGTGCCGGAAGACTACGCGGCCTCGACGGCCGGTTTGCTGGCGATATTTAGCCGTCAGCATCCGCATCTGCGCCTGGATATCACCAGTGGGATGCATGTGGCGCTTAAACAGGCGTGGCTCAGGGATGAGCTGGATATCATGCTCATTAAGCAGCCGTGCGGAGAGATGCCGCTGGCAGCGCGCCCGGAACCGCTACTGTGGCTGGATAGCCTGCATAATCCCGCCTTTGAGCAAACGCCGGTGCCGCTGGTGGCGTTTCCTGTGCAGGGGCTATATCGCGAAGAGATGTGTCAGGCAATGGATGAGTCGGGGCGTAGCTGGCGTATCAGCTACAGCAGCGCCAGTTTGCAGGCACTGGTGGCCGCCAGCGCGGCCGGCCTGGGGGTGTCGCTGTTGCCAGCAAGCTGTCGGCTGGCTGAGCATCGGGTGCTTGGGGGGGAGCAAGGGCTGCCGAATATCGATAATATCGAACTGGCGCTCTTTTGCCGGGATACGGCGACGCCGGTGCAGCGGCAACTGGCGCAGGCGTTAATTGATTTCTGCGGGCTGGCCCGGCGCGCATAGCGCTGCCCGGACGAACCCAGGGCAGTGAACCACCGCGCTGGGGCTATCAACGCCGGCAGTATTGGCCGCGGGTTTGCCATTACTGCAATATCGAACTGGCGTTCTTTTGCCGGGATACGGCGACGCCGGTGCAGCGGCAGCTGGCGATAAATAATGTGAGGCCGGTAGGCGTATTACGTTCACTGATACCGCCGGATAGGGCTGCGGTTTTGTTTATTACGTTTGCCACTTGTCGGCAGTGGGAAATATCGCAGCACGGAGCCAGTCGCTGCTCCAGGATGAAGAAAACTGCAGACTGGAGAACGTCAATGACCACATTTCTTTCCGGCAGTCGGCGCGATTTTTTAAGCGCTGGCGTTAAACTTACCGCGGCGGGAACGCTGCTGGCAGCGGGAATGGGCGCGGGAGTACAGGCTGCGGGATCTGCCGCAAATCCGGGGCCAATACCTGGAGGGGGCGGGAGTACGGCAGCGCGCTACACGCTGCGTAATGTCCGCCTTGAAGAAGGATTTGAAAAAGAGCAGGAACAGGTGATCGCCACCCATACTGGTTTATATGATGTGGATATTGACGGCGATGTGATAGCCGCGATTCGCCCGGCAGGCGGCGAGAGGGCTCGGCCTGGCATAGACGCAAAGGGCGCGCTAATGCTGCCAGCGACGCGGGATATGCACATTCATCTTGATAAAACCTTTTACGGCGATCCCTGGCAGGCACCGCGTCCGCGTAACAGCGTGCTGGAGATGATTGAGCTTGAGAAAAAGCTAATTCCCAAACTGCTGCCCAGATCGGCTGAGCGTGCGGAAAAACTGATTGCGCTTCTGCAGTCAAAAGGGACGACTTTCGCGCGCAGCCACTGCAATATTGAGCCTGTCAGCGGCCTGAAAAGCCTGGAGCATTTACAAACGGCGCTTGAGAAACATCGACAGGACTTTGCCTGTGAAATTGTGGCGTTTCCCCAGCACGGTTTACTGCGCTCTCACTCTGAAAAATTAATGCGCGAAGCGATGCAGATGGGGGCGAAATACGTGGGGGGTTTAGACCCTACCGCTGTCGATGGGGCAATGGAGAAATCCCTGGATACCCTGTTCAGTATCGCTCTGGATAACCGTGCGGGTGTCGATATCCACATTCATGAGACCGCACCATCCGGTCTGGCTGCCATCCGTTATATGATAGAAACGGTGCGCCAAAACCCGGAGCTAAAAGGCAAAGTGACCCTTAGCCATGCCTTCGCTCTCGCGACTATTGAGGGTGAAAAACGGGATGAGGTTATTGCGGATCTGGCGCAGCAGCGCTTTAGTATCGCAACAACGGTGCCTATCGGCAGGTTGGTGATGCCACTGCCGCAGCTGCGGGCGGCCGGCGTGCCAGTAATGACCGGCACGGATAGCCTTCAGGATCACTGGCAGCCATTCGGTACCGGAAGTATGCTTGAAAAGGCTAATCTGTATGCACAGGTTTATCATACCCCCGATGAGTTTTCGCTCAGTCGCGCGCTAGGGGTCGGTACCGGCGGTATCCTGCCTTTAAGTGATACCGGCGAGCGGCAATGGCCAGCGCCGCGGCACGCCGCGGATTTTATGTTGGTGAAAGCCCATTGTTCGGCTGAAGCCGTTGCGCGCATTTCTCCCGTGCTGGCGACGTTTCATCGCGGTCGACCGGTGTATGGTGAAATTACCGGCGCTTAGGCCGCTGATGACAGCGTCTTATGCCAGGCTCCGACTGTATTGCAGAATAATATGCGTTACAGGCGGGGCCGGCGATAAATCAGTCCTTTGGCATGTCTGCGGGAATATTTGGTTATTAATAGTGATTTTAAATTTAAGTGATAATCATAAAGCTAAATAATGAATACGGCGATTAAGTGAATGTCGTTCAACGTATTTTGCATAGTTACAAATATTTTTGAAAATAAGATGTATTTCAAAGAAATTAGTTATTAATAATTATAATAAGAATAAAAATTGATATTCATCATATAAATATATTTATGCAGATTGGTGTTGTTATTTATGTATGATGTAAAAAGAAGATATCAGCTATTTATAACAATTTCATTACATTTATAAATAATGAAATTTAGATAAGTAGAATCTCAACAGCCCCGGGAAAAGGGGCTATTGCCAGAAATAATTATCTGCTGTGTAAATCAAAAAGATGTCTTTAATCAGATTATTTTTTTAAACGGGGACGCTGATATCTCCAATCATCACATAAACAAGGCGAGGATCGCTTACGTGAAAGAGTTCAGGCCGGGCGCGATCCTGTTGGCCTAAAAAGAATACCCATGCCTCGTCTTTTTTCCGCGCTTTTTTAGCCTCTATTGCCCCAAGTCGTGCAGCCTCCAGACCGTGTTCAATGCCGTATTTTTGGCGTGCGTTCCAGCGCGACCAGCCCAGATTCAGTAAATATTCTCCGGTAGGTTTACGGCCTTCCCAGGCATAGGGGGCCAGATGTAATAACAGTGAATCCGCTTCAGGTATTAGGCGGCTATTGGAAAGTTTTGAGTAGAATATTTTGTTTTCAGGAAATATTCTGGGCAATTCGGCTGGCAGCTTTTTAAATATTGTCGCATAGGTATTACCTACGGCGTTTGGCACCCGTAACGACATATCTCTATCATGGGGGAAATGAATGAACGCCCGGCAAATTGGGCGCAGTGTGGCAGCGTATTCCCGCGATGTGGTTATAGCCGCTGAGCCGTTGCGTAGCCTGGCTTCGCCCCTGTCCTTCCCGGTATTAGCAGGCGTCAGCGCCAGGCCGGCTGGAGATAAATCTGAAGATTTTTCCAGGTGCTCACGCACGCTACTTCGGCGTCCATGTTCGATGATGCCCATCTCTGTATTTGCGTGGCATCCATAGCGATGGGCGGTATTTCGGTAGAGTCTAAAATGCGGGCGCTGTGCGTTCCTTTTGGCATACGCTGCCGGGTAAACGGGAATACCGCATCCCCAGCAGACATAGCCTGAAGTATCTATTTCCTCAAGTGCCCATAGTTCATCGCTATACACTTTGGTATGCGACGCTATATCCCAGGCTGAATCCATTTTTCCATCTCACTTTTCAGGTTTTATTGCAATAGGACAGTCATGCCTTTCTCAATGCAAAGAAGGGCATTTTGGTATTATTCCTAAGGATTTTTCTTATAACATTTTGGCGAGTATTTGTGATCCAATTGCTGCCTTTATTTTTAATCACAAAATATTATCGGATTTTAGGAAAAGATTTAGTTTTATAGGATTTCGGCTCTAAATAACGCTTACTTATTACAGGGACAAAGCGAGAAATAACCGTCTGGTCCACAGAATAGAATGAAAGTCCCGCTATATTTGGGCTTTTGCGCGACGGAACTCTTTGAGCGCTTTTATGAGATAGCTACACTGAATAAAAAGCATAAAAAAGCCTAATGAGGCTTAGCTCACCGCGTTATTAAAGCTTTCACCTGCATAAAGGAGCCGCGTCATGGCGAATTATACCCTGCGCCAACTCAAGTATTTTGTCGCCACCGTTGAGTGCGGCAGCGTCGCTGAAGCATCCCGCAAACTGTTTATTGCCCAGCCTTCTATTTCGAGCGCGATTAAAGGGCTGGAGGAGAGTTTTGATGTACAGCTTTTTATTCGCCACCATGCTCAGGGCGTTTCTCTCACGCCCGCTGGTACGCGTTTTCACCGCAAGGCGCAAAAGCTGCTGCGCATGGCGCATGAATTTGAACAAAACGCGCTGGCGGATAACGATACCGTATCGGGGCGAATTGATATCGGGTGTTTTGAAGCGGTGGCACCGCTGGTGCTGCCGCGCCTGATTCGCGGCTTTAAAACTCGCTATCCGGGCGTGGAAATTGTAATTCGCGACGGCGAACAGCATGAGCTGGTGCAGGGGCTAATTGCCGGAAGCTTCGATTTGGCGCTGCTGTATCATCACGATCTGGACGCCAGTATTTGCGTAGAGCCGCTGGTTGAGCCGCGCATGCCTTATATTTTACTGCCCGTCGATCATCCTCTGGCCGGTAATCAGTCAGTTTCCCTGCGGGCGCTGGCGGACGAACCGATGATCCTGCTGGATGTACAGCCTAGCGCCAGCTATTTCGTCAATCTGTTTACAGAAGCGGGGATTGTCCCCAATATCGTTTTCAGCTCGCCTTCGATTGAAATGGTGCGTGGCATGGTAGGGCAGGGTTTTGGGTTTGCGGTTCTGGTGACGCGGCCGTTTGGCGAATACAGTTATGACGGCCAGCGGCTGGCGGCCATCAGGCTGGCGGATGACGTGGAAGGCTCCGGCCTTGCGGCGGCGTGGCTGGGCCGAAACCGCCTGACGCGCCCGGCGCAGCTTTTCGTTGAGTTTTGTAAAACCGAACTGGTGCACATTTTGTAAGGCTGACCCCGGAAAAACGCTTTAGCTGCGGCGCCAAATTGCAGACGCGCGCAGGTTTCCAAACGTGGCGCCACGATGCGCTAACTGAGGGATGGCGCAGATACGCCGGGGCTCAGGCGCGCAGCCACGCGCACAGGTTTCCAAACGTGGCGCCACGGTGCGCTAACTGAAGGATGGCGCAGCCACACCGGTACTCAGGCGCGCCGCCACGCGCGCAGGTTTCCAAACGTGGCGCCACGGTGCGCTAACTGAAGGATGGCGCAGCCACACCGGTACTCAGGCGCGCCGCCACGCGCGCAGGTTTCCAAACGTGGCGCCACGGTGCGCTAACTGAAGGATGGCGCAGCCACACCGGTACTCAGGCGCGCAGCCATGCGCACAGGTTTTCGAGCATGGCGGTGCAGCGCGCTAACTGATCGATAGCGACATATTCGTCGGGTTTATGCCCCTGCGCCATGCTGCCGGGGCCGCAGATAAGCGTGGCGATACCCGCTTCGTCGAATAGCCCGCCTTCGGTGCCAAATGCCACGGTGCTGAACGCGTCGCTGCCGCACCATTGCGCCAGCCAGCGGGCAAAATCGCTCTGCGCATCGGTGAGCAAGCCGGGGTATTGGCTGAGCGGGATAAAGGAAATCTCGCTCTCCTGAGCGATATCCCGCATGGCGGGAAGCAGCTCTTTAGCCGCGTAGTCACGCAGTGCGCTGACGGTATCTTCTACAGGCTGACCGGGCAAATGGCGGATCTCAAAGTCGAACTCGCAGCGCTGGGGCACAATATTGAGCGCGGCGCCGCCGCGAATGGTGCCGACCTGCAGCGTGCTGTAAGGAGGATCGAAGCGGACGTCGCGCATTTTAGCCAGCGCGTCACCCAGCGATTCCAGCCGGTTAATCAGGCGCGCCGCATAGCTAATGGCATTCACGCCCTGCGGCGCATAGGCCGAATGGCAGGCGTGTCCGCGTACCCGGCAGCGCATCGCCACCTTCCCCTTATGGCCGTACACCGGCTGCATATCGGTGGGCTCACCGATGATACACATGGCCGGTTTATCGCGCGCCGCCTTCAGATGCGAGACCAGGCTGCGCACGCCGAGGCACCCGACCTCTTCATCATAAGAAAATGCCAGATGCAGCGGCAGGCGTAGCCGCTGAGCCTGAAACAGCGGAATGGCGGCGAGAACGCAGGCGAGAAAGCCTTTCATATCCGCGCTACCGCGTCCGTAATAACGCTTATCTTTTTCCGTTAGCGCAAAGGGCGGTACGCTCCAGGGTTGCCCGTCCACGGGGACGACGTCAGTATGCCCAGATAGCATGACGCCGCCGTCTCCCTCTGGCCCCAGGCGCGCATAGAGATTGGCCTTACGGCCATCTTCACTGAGGAAACGCTGCGCCACGATGCCCCGTTCCGCTAAGTGCGCCTGGATATAGTCAATCAGCGCCAGATTGGATTCCCGGCTAGTGGTGTCGAACGCCAGCAGGTTTTCCAGAATGTCGCGAACGGAATTACTCATCTCCGGGAACCCCATAGCTGGGCGCCCGGCGCGGATCGTCGGCGCGCGTCAGGTAATCCTGCATTTGCGGCGCATAATCACACCACAGCGTTTGCAGCGCCTGGATTGGACAGGCGTCTGTCCAGTCAATGCGTAAATCAACGATTGGCCACGCGTGATTGCCGACGATTTTAAGCGCCGCTGAATGTACCGGCCCTGCCTCACCGCCGGCATCCATAGCGGCCTGCATTGCAGCCAGCAGTCTGTCCGCCAGCGCACCCGTGGCGCAGGTGAACGCCTCGGTCATGGCATCGATCGCCCCCGGTGAGGCCAGCATGTTGCCGGCGGCGACGCAGTTTTCTCGTTGAGAAGTGCGGTGGGTGCCCAGCGTCTTCTCGCCGCTAAACGCGGCGGTCTCTCCTGCGGCGTTAATTACGATAAGCTGGCGCCAGTCGCTAAAATCGTCGTCGGCTAACGCTCGACGAAGCGCCTGTTCCGCGCTGGCTCCCTGCGCTAACTGCGCCAGCGCCTGCTGACCAAGGCTCGGCAGCGTAACATTCTGGCTTGACGCGGCGCCCGTGCCGGGAAGTAACCACGGGCAGCGTGCGCCGACGGCGATGCTGGATGAGCTCACGGCTACGCCCAGTTGCCCAGAGGCCTGGCAGCGCGCGGCGATTGAAAATGTCATAAGGCCTCCTTTTATTCCGGGATAACGGCGATAACGTCAATTTCCATCAGCCATTCCGGCTGGGCCAGCCCTGCTACCACCAGCCCGGTAGATATAGGGAATACGCCTTTCAGCCATTTTCCAACTTCCTGATAAACCGCTTCGCGAAAGCGTGGATCGGTGATGTAGGTAGTGGTTTTTACAATATGCGATAGATCGCTACCTGCTTCTTCCAGTAGCTGCTTAACATTTTTCATCGCCTGTTCGGCCTGGGCGCGCGGGCAGCCAAGCCCGACGAGTTTCCCTTCAAAATCGGTGCCGACCTGGCCGCGAACATAGACGGTATTGCCAGCGCGGACCGCCTGGCAAAGATCGTTATCCAGCGTCTGATTAGGGTAGGTCGCTTTAGTATTAAACATGCGTATACGCGTATGGGTAGGCTGGCTCATCGCTAACTCCTGTGTAGTTTATCGGTTCGAAACGGGTGATGCGGCCTGTCGGCTCTGCAGGACGGCCTCTCGCGTCGCCAGCCAGTAGTAGAGCGGCGAGGTGACGATAAGACCTACCAGCCATGACAGGTCAGCGCCGTTAATGTGTTTTGCTATAGGACCGACGTACAGCGGCGTGTTCATAAACGGAATTTGTACGGCGATGCCGACAGCGTAGGCCAGCAAGGCCTGTGGGTTATAGCGGCCGTAAATTCCGCCGTCGACCTGGAAAATTGAGGCGATATCATAGCGGCCTTGATGAATGGCATAGAAATCAATCAAATTTATTGCGGTCCACGGAACCAGCACTACCAGTAGCGCCAGTACCAAATCGACGAAGTGGCTGATAAAGTCCGCTGAGGCGAAAACGGCGGCAAAGCAGCAGGCGATCAGCAATATTATCGACAGGATGGTGCGGCTGCGGCTGCCGGGGATCCAGCGCCAGAAGAAAGTCTGGACTAGCGTAATCAGCGCCATGACCGCGCCGTACAGGTTGAGTGCGTTGTGACTAATAACGCTGAGTAAAAATAGGATCAGCATAAAAGGACCGATGGCGCCGGTGGCAAGCTTAACCGCCTCCATCGTTTCCAGGCCCGGCGGCGTGGCCAGCGCGGCGACGGCGCCGAAAATAAACGCCAGTGCAGAGCCGAGCGTAGAGCCGAGATAAGTCGCCCAGAATGTGGCGGGAACTGAAACATCCTTCGGCAGATAGCGGGAGTAGTCGGACACATACGGCGCGAAGGCGATTTGCCACAAAGACGCCAGCGACACGGTAGCCAGCCAGCCGGAAAGGCTAAACCCGCCGCGCGTCAGAAAATCAGCGGTATGAATGTGCGTAAAGATATAGCCAAAGCCGAATAAAATGCCGAGACCCAGCACCCAGGTGCCGATGCGGTTAAGAATGTGAATAAACCGGTAGCCGATTATCCCGATAATGCAGGAGCCTATCGCGCCGATGATAATTCCCACCGGCAGCGGAATCCCCCCCGCGATGCCGTGCAGAGACTGGCCCGCTAGCACGATATTCGAAGAAAAAAAGCCCACATACATGATGCCAGCGATAACCACCACCAGCAGAGAACCCAGCGAGCCGAACTGAGCGCGGCTCTGGATCATTTGCGGTATCCCCATTTGCGGCCCCTGGGCTGAATGCAGAGCCATCAGCGCGCCGCCTAGCAGGTGGCCGATAATAATAGCGCATATCCCCCATGCCAGGTTGAGGTGGAAAAGCTGAACGCCCAGCGCCCCTGTAACGATAGGTAACGGTGCAATATTGCCGCCAAACCATAGCGTGAAAAGATCGCGCACTTTTCCATGGCGCGCTTCTGGCGGGATATAACCGATGGTGTGTTGTTCAACCAGCGGCGGCGATGTATCGCGTGCTTGAGTAGACATTGCAGGCTCCGGATTATGATGCGAGCGTATCTTTACGTACGCCTTTTATTATTGACGTGATAATGCGCACCGCCTGAGCGATGGGTAAATTAGTAAGTTTGTTTTTAAGGGAAATAAAAAAAATAGCGTACAGATTCTGTAAATCTTTTTTATCTCATACGCAATGTTTATTTTATTAAATTAGACCTCACTATTATTGGAATTATTTTCTGAAGCCTTTGCATCATTAATTTATATTTAGTCATTAGATTAATACTATTTTACCGTACGCCATTCACTCCCCAGGATTAACGTTATAGAAAACCCGAATACTCTCCCGCACTGCGTGAGGATTTAGCGCCTGTGTTAGCAGCGTTTTGTTGCCTCATGGTTCACGCCGGCGCGTATTACGCCCGGCAGGCGAGCCGCCTGAATAGCATGAGGCAATTTAAATGCTAAGAAGCCCAGGCTCTTAAGCCAATGAAGGAAATAGGTATGACGCCAGAAATAACGAAAGTCGATACGTTGGTGGTAGGCGCTGGCCAGGCGGGCATCGCGATGAGTGAGCATCTCACCCGGCTGGATATTCCTCACCTGGTGCTGGAAAAGCAGGGGATTGCGCAGGCGTGGCGCACCGGGCGCTGGGATTCGCTGGTGGCGAACGGGCCGGCCTGGCACGATCGCTTCCCCGGACAAACTTTCGCCGATACCGGCCCGGATGGCTTTGTGCCAAAAGAGCGCGTCGCCGACTATTTTGCAGAATATGCGCAGCGCTTTAATGCGCCTGTGCGCTGAGGCGTCGAGGTGAAAAGCGTGCGTCGCAATACGGGCAAACCCGGGTTCATTATCGATACCTCGGATGGCTTGATTGAAGCGCGACGGGTAGTCGCTGCCACCGGGCCGTTTCAGAAACCGATTATTCCGCCGATAGCCGCGGCGGAAACCTCGCTGGTGCAGCTACACTCCGCGCACTATCGCAACCCGCAGCAGTTACCGGAGGGCGGAGTTTTAGTGGTCGGCGCCGGTTCTTCCGGAGTGCAGATAGCGGATGAACTTAACCGGGCCGGTAAATCGGTTTGGCTATCCGTCGGGCCGCATGATAGACCTCCGCGCTCTTACCGACAGCGCGATTTCTGCTGGTGGCTGGGGGTATTGGGCCTGTGGGATAAAGCCGCCAGCGAACCGGGTAAAGAGCATGTGACTATCGCGGTGAGCGGTGCGCGCGGCGGACATACCGTCGATTTTCGCCGCCTCGCGCAGGAGGGGGTTAATTTGGTTGGGCGCACCCGTACATTTAACGCGGGTGAAGTGACCTTTGAGGAAGACCTGACAGAGAATATCCGGCGCGGCGATGAAAACTATCTGTCGCTGCTGGATGCGGCCGATGCGTGGATCGACCGCAACGGGATGGATTTACCGCCTGAGCCGCAGGCGCGACAGATGCTGGCGGACCCTTCCTGCATGACGCAGCCGACGCTGAGCCTGAATCTGGCGCAGGCGGGGATTACCTCGATAATCTGGGCCACCGGCTATGCGGTGGATTACCGCTGGCTGGAGGTGGATACCTTTGATGCGGCGGGCAGGCCGCGGCACCAGCGCGGCGTTTCCCAGGAGCCGGGCGTTTATTTCCTCGGACTGCCCTGGCTTTCGCGCCGGGGCTCCTCGTTTATTTGGGGCGTGTGGCACGATGCGAAATATATCGCCGATCAGATAACGATTCAGCGCAGTTATGAGGGGTATCAGGGGCCGGAGCAGCGACTGCGATAGGTTTATTTTTATTTGTGATGCCTTTTTATTTCGGCGGGCATTAATCTGTTCGAGGATGGTTAATACTCGCCGATTCTTTTATTTTGAATAAATCATCTTTGGATAAATTCCATTACCCCGCTAAATTATCAGGATTATTTTTTGCGGGTTATTCCATTTGCTTTATTTAACCTGGTCAGTGCTATTTAATTTTCTGTGCAAGAAATATAAAAACCCACTAATAAGTATGTGAATATGAGGTGTTAATTTACGGGTGAATATGAATATATGTCCTGTTCAGGTAAGCCTCTCATTTTACTCGCGGGCGTTGGTGAATGCCAGGATGCATTCCGCTAACGGCCCGATACGTTTATTTTTCGCCGCGGTTGCTAAAAAAAATCCAACCGATAAGATGGTCATTGGTAAATACGGGAGCGGCGATGAAGCAGCGGCGAATAGCGACATGGTTTTTAGGGCTGGCTTGCCTGGTGGTGCTGGTATGCACCGCGCAGCGTATGGCCGCTCTGCATGCGTTTGGTTCGCAGCCTGGCGCCGTTATCGCTCAGGTTTCGCCGCAGGGCGACGGTGCGGATGCGCCGGTAACGCCGTGCGAACTTAGCGCGAAATCGCTGCTCTCCGTGCCGCCGCTGCTGTTTGAAGGCGCGGTAATTACGTTAATGCTGCTGCTGGCGCTTCTGGCACCGCGGCCGCAGCGGCGTCGGGTGCCACCTCCCCCTCGGGTTATCTCCCCTCATACTCTCCGGGTCCATTTGCGATTATGCGTCTTCCGTGAGTGATTAACGGCCTGCATTTCCAGGTCTGATAATCATTTACGGAGAAAAATTATGACTATTTTCAAACAGGCGCTGCTGTGCCTGTTATGGCTGTGGCTACCCTTCGCAGGGGCAGCCGACGGCGGCTGGCTGCGAGTGCCGGATAACCCGCATGCGAGGGTGCGCTTTCGCACTGCGCCGCAGGATAACGGCGATGTCCATTTATTGCTGGATGTCGCTCTGGAAAAGGGATGGAAAACGTACTGGCGTTCCCCCGGTGAAGGCGGCGTAGCGCCGTCAATAGCCTGGCGCGGCGCTGAGCCGACGGTGAACTGGCAGTGGCCAACGCCTCAGCGCTTTGACGTCGCCGGGATAACCACGCAGGGTTACCGCGGTGATGTCAGCTTTCCGCTACAAATCCGCGCTCCTGCGTCAGGCACCCTGTCGGGCGTTCTGACGCTACCAACCTGCAGCAACGTTTGTATTCTCACCGATTACCCTTTTTCGCTGGATTTGAGCGCGCCGGCGGCACCCGGTTTTGCCCATGATTATGCGAAAGCGCAGGGAACACTCCCTTTACGGCAGGGCTTGACGGATGCGCTGACCGCAGGCTACCGCGCCGGTGAGCTGCAGCTCACGGCGGTGCGCAAAGCGGGCTGGGATAACCCCGCGCTGTATCTGGATGACGCGCAGGACGCCAGTTTTGCTAAACCCGCGCTGCGCGTCGCGGGTGAGACGCTAACGGCAACGGTGCCGGTGAGCGATGCGTGGGGCGAACGCGCGCCGGACCTGCGCGGGCGAATGCTGTCACTGGTGCTGGCTGATTCAGGCATTGCGCAGGAAAGCCGGGTGACGGTTGGGCAAAGCGCCCCGGGCATCACGCCACCGCCGCCGATGGCCTTATGGCAGGCGATTTTGATGGCCCTGGCCGGCGGCTTCATTCTGAATTTGATGCCGTGCGTATTGCCGGTGCTGGGAATGAAGCTGGGCAGCGTATTGCAATCCCACGGGCGCGATCGCCTGCAGGTACGGCGCCAGTTCCTGGCATCCGCTGCGGGGGTGATTGTCTCTTTTCTCGCGCTGGCGCTGATGATGACCGCGCTGCGGGCCGGGAACCAGGCGCTGGGCTGGGGTATTCAGTTTCAGAGCCCGTGGTTTATCGGCATCATGGCGCTGGTGATGGTGCTGTTTAGCGCTAGCCTGTTCGGGTTATTTGAGATTCGATTGCCGTCGGGGCTGGCTACGCGCCTTGCCACCCACGGTGGGCAGGGTGTTGGCGGGCATTTTTGGCAGGGTGCGTTTGCAACGCTTTTAGCAACGCCGTGCACGGCGCCCTTCCTGGGAACCGCGCTGGCGGTCGCGCTGGCGGCGCCGCTTCCTGTGCTGTGGGGGATCTTCCTCGCGCTGGGAATAGGCATGAGCCTGCCGTGGCTGCTGATTGCAGCATGGCCCGCGATAGCATTACGCCTGCCGCGCCCCGGGCGCTGGATGAATCGCCTGCGCGTGGTCCTTGGGTTGCTGATGTTCGGCTCGGCGCTCTGGCTGTTAAGCCTGCTGGCGTTACATATTGGGCGTCCTCTCACTCTGATGCTGGCCGCGCTGATTATCGCGGGGCTGATTATCGCCACCGGGATACGCTACGGCTGGCGCAGGGCTGGGATTACCGTATCGCTATTGATTGTGCTGTGCGGTGGGGTATTGCTGGGCACTTCGCTAACGGCAGGAAAACAGACCTTACGCGATCGTATTGTCTGGCAGCCTCTGAGCGAGGCAGCGATTCAGCAGGCGCTGGCCGAGCGTAAACGCGTGTTCGTGGATGTCACGGCCGAGTGGTGCGTAACCTGTAAAGCGAATAAATACAACGTACTACTGCGCGATGAGGTGCAGGCGGCGCTCAGTGCGCCGGACGTAGTTGCGCTGCGCGGCGACTGGACCCGGCCATCGACGAAGATTACCGCTTTTTTGAACCGGCGCGGCAGCGCGGCCGTTCCCTTCAACCAAATCTATGGTCCGGGCTTGCCAGAAGGGCGCGTTTTGCCCGCGCTATTAAGCCGTGACGCCGTCCTCGATACCCTGAATGCCTCGAAAGGAGTCGCTCAATGAGATTTGCCGTTTTTCTATTATTACTGTGTGTAACGTCGCTAAGCGCAGCGGCACCGTTTACCCCGCAGCAGGAGGCGCGCATCCAGGAAATGGTGCGTGAAACCCTGGTTTCGCATCCGGATATTTTGGCGCAGGCGATGGATGCCTGGCAGCAACAGAATGGCCAGCAGCAGGTGAGTGAGACAATCGCAGCGCAGAGTGAACTGTTGTTCCACGATCCCAACAGCCCGCGCATTGGGTCACAAAATCCACGCCTTACGCTGGTGCTGTTTACTGACTACAACTGCCCTTACTGCAAACAGCTCGATCCGATGCTGGAGAAGATTGTGCGCGATTATCCGCAGGTAGCACTCATCTATAAGCCGCTGCCGTTTAAAGGTGCCACCTCAGTGGAAGCTGCGCGCGTTGCGTTAACCGCCTGGCGCGCTGTGCCGCAGCGTTTTATGGCGCTGCATCAGCGTTTAATGGCAAAAAAAGGGTTTCACGATACGGCAAGCATTCGCGCCGCTCAGCAAAAGAGCGATACCGCCTCGATAACCGCCGATAAGACCAGTATGGACACCCTGCGCGCTAATTTACAGCTTGCAGAGCAGCTTGGCGTACAGGGAACGCCCGCCACGCTGGTTGGCGATGAAATGCTGGCGGGCGCTGTGCCTTATGAAACGCTGGAGTCGCTGGTGAAGCAGAAGCTGGCGCAGGCGCCGCGTGGTTAAGTGGCGCCGTTGGGCACGTGAGTTATTGGTTACGCTGGCGCTGGCTGTGGGCGTAACGGTGGCTATGGACGCACTGCGCGGGCCGTCGCTGCCGGCGAGTATCGCCACTGCGCCGCTGAAAACCGTGGACGGTGAAATGCTCTCGCTCGCCGCAATGAGCGCAGAGCGACCGCTGCTGGTTTACGTGTGGGCATCCTGGTGCGCCGTGTGCCGGTATACGACGCCCGGCGTACGGCGCCTGGCGCAAAGCGGCGCTAATGTGGCGAGCGTGGCGCTGCGCTCAGGGGATGACGAACGGCTGCGCCGCACGCTGGCGGCGAAGCGCCTGCCGGTGCCGACCGTGAATGATGCAAAC
Organism: uncultured Enterobacteriaceae bacterium; assembly: GCA_945271245.1. Taxonomy (GTDB): domain Bacteria; phylum Pseudomonadota; class Gammaproteobacteria; order Enterobacterales; family Enterobacteriaceae; genus Apirhabdus; species Apirhabdus apintestini. The sequence continues at coordinate 17,313 of CALYPF010000013.1, forward strand.
GGTGCGCTAGTGCGGCGCTGGGGGGTTAGCGCAACGCCCACGCTGCTTATCATCTACCGGGGGAAAGTGACGTCAGCGACCATCGGCTGGACCAGCTATCCTGGCATGCTGCTGCGGCTGTGGTGGGCAAAGCTTAGGTGTTAGCGTGGCGATAAAGGCGCCGGTACGGCTTTGCCCGTTTGTTTCACGTTGAAACGTGAAGCGATGGCAGAGCCGTTTTTCATTCTACGCTCGCCCGATTGTGCGATCGGGCCGGCGTATTGACGAGCGATGATAATCACGATTCCCGCGTGAGGCGCAGTGATTAACCGGTGACAGGGGATGATGCCCGGTAAGCGGCGACGCGCGTTCAGCACAGGCGCGGGCGTGCGATGTCATGCTGTATTTATTGAAATCAATTTACGCCACGCAAAATCATGTTCATACCTGCCACACATTTTCCGTTCGCTTTTGTTCGTAGGATTTTTCCGCCGAACATCGGCATTCGTTATGAATACAGAGATAACTAATCGAATAAGGGAAAATGCAATGAGTATCGATCTTAAGCATGGCCGGGTAACGTCCCCAAAAACGCGCAGCCTGGTAGCGACCGAATTAGGGCTGATTGGCGAATGGCAGAACAATGAAATGGAAGGCGGGAAAAATTTCCCGGCGACCACGTCTGGTTCGATGCCAGCGCCGTTTGAAAGTGATGCGCCGAGCACCACTCCACCTGCTGACGGCCTGATCCTGAGCGGCGGTAAAACCGATGCCCGTGAATGCGTTAACTTCACCGATAGCGAAATGGCAGAGCAACTGGGTAAAGCGTTCGAGTGGCCGTGCGTGAGCGTGACGGCGGGTGAGACGCTGAAGATCCACTGGGCATATACGGCGGCGCATACCACTCGCGGCTATCGCGCGTTTATCACCAAAGACGGTTGGGACGCAACGCAGCGTATCAGCCGCGCGCAGCTTGAAGAAGCGCCGTTCTTTGAAGATATCTACCCGTATGTGCCGTTCTCACAGTACCCGGACAAACTGGTTGCCAAAACCGAGCACGATCTGGTGCTGCCAAAAAATAAACGTGGCCATCATGTGATAGTTCTGCTGTGGCTGGTGGCGGACACCGGTAACGCGTTCTATCAGGCGCTTGACGTTGATTTTGGCTGATCGCAGGAAATTGTTTTGGCGTAACGGCGTGCCGTCATAAAGTGATATGCGGCCACGGACGCTGCGCATGAAAACAATAGAGGGGAACGCGGTTCCCCTCGTACTTGCTGACCATAACGCCTGGCGCCCGGCACACTTGCCTGCACCTTATTATTAGCGCATCAGACCCACCTTATGTTGTCCGTCTTTTCATCAATATTGTCGCCCGGTTTGGTATGGCGCGGCGGCGTTAGCCAGCCATAAAGGGAACTAACTTTAGCGATTTCAGCGCAGTGGCTTTTCGTCAGTTAGAGAAGGCTGAATTCGGTGCTGGTGGCCGGTTGATACGATCAGTCTTACCCGATGCGCCGGAGATAATGTATTTCCCTTCCCCGGACTGGACCCCGTGCGTGGTAGCATAGTGCAATACCGTTTTGTCGCAGGTGCCGGGTTTATGCAGCGGACAGGACGCCTGAAACGCGCAACTGATAAGGAGTCAGGATGAATATTATTAACGCACGTTTACGTAAGCGTGAAGGTTTGTTCACCCTCGTTTTACAGGATGGGAAAATCAACCAGATAACTGGACAGGCCGCCAGCCGGAAGGCCGGACCGGATGAGCTGGACGCCGAAGGCGGTCTGGCGATAGCGCCGCTGGTTGAGCCACATATCCATTTGGACGCGACGCTGACGGCGGGTGAACCGGCCTGGAATATGAGCGGCACGCTGTTTGAAGGCATAGAGCGCTGGGGCCAGCGTAAAGCGACTATCACGCATGAGGATACTAAACGGCGCGCGCTGGCGACGATTGGGATGCTGCGCGACCACGGCATCCAGCATGTGCGTACTCACGTTGATGTTACCGATCCTTCGCTGGCAGCGCTTCGGGCGTTACTGGAAGTGAAACAGGAAAGCCGTCATCTGCTAGATTTGCAGATTGTGGCGTTCCCTCAGGAAGGCATTGAATCTTTCCCGAATGGCCGTGCGCTGATGACGCAGGCGATTGAGCTGGGTGCCGATGTCGTTGGCGGTATTCCGCATTTTGAAAACACCCGCGATCAGGGCGTCAGTTCAGTCAAGTTCTTAATGGAACTGGCGGAGCGTACCGGTTGCCTGGTGGATGTGCACTGTGATGAAACCGACGATCCCCAGTCGCGTTTCCTGGAGGTGCTGGCCGAAGAGGCGCGAGTGCGAGATATGGGCGCGCGCGTTACCGCCAGCCACACCGTGGCGATGGGATCATACGATAACGCCTACTGCTATAAGCTGTTTCGCCTGCTGCGCCAGTCCGGAATTAATTTTGTTTCCTGCCCGACGGAAAGCATTCATTTGCAGGGGCGCTTTGATAGCTGGCCGAAGCGACGCGGCGTGACACGCGTGGCGGAGTTGGATCAGGCGGGTATGAATGTCTGTTTTGGCCAGGATTCGATTAAAGATCCGTGGTATCCGCTGGGGAATGGCAATATTTTACGCGTGCTGGACGCTGGCCTGCATATCTGCCACATGATGGGCTATGACACCCTGCAGCGCAGCCTGGACTTTGTCACAGATAATAGCGCTCGGGCGCTGAATCTGGGCGAGCGCTACGGCCTGGCGCCGGGGCGTCCGGCTAATGTGGTAATTCTGGATGCGGAAAACGACTATGACGCGGTGTGCCACCAGGCGAAAGCGCGGATATCCATTCGCCACGGGCAGGTGATTATGCGCCGTCGCCCGGAGCAGCTTGAGTACCCGCAGGCGTAGTGAACATCCGCGCTTTCTTTATTCAGCGCGGCGAAGAAGCGCCGGGCGCAGGCGATGTTAAAGCATCGCCGGCGCGGGTGAGTGAAAACTTGCGCCGAACGCGACGACGCCGCCGCGCCGGGGGTTACAGCGCGGTATCCAGCAATTGCTGAAAGTCGCTGACGACGGTGTAGTGAACATCCGCGCTTTCTTTATTCAGCGCGGCGAAGAAGCGCCGGGCGCAGGCGATTTTGTATGCTTCGCTGGCGCGCAGGCTGAGCGCTGTGTCGCTGCCTTTAGTCTCTGCAACGAACCAAAGGTGGCGAACGCTGCCTTCGCGAAAAGCGATGGCCCAGTCTGGAATGTAGTCGCCGAGCGGGGTTGGAATGGCGAACCCGTGAGGTAATTTGGCATAAACCGCCACGTTATCACAGCTTTCCAGCACTTCGGCAAAGCGCCGTTCGACGCCGGAGTCCAGCACTGCATAATCGTATATATGTTTTTGCAGACGTACGGCGGCGCGGCTGAGATCCTGGCCGCGCTGGCCCGCGATGAACAGGCTACGATCGTAGCATTCATCAAGTAAGGTGTAGGTGAGGTTTTCAACCGAAAGGGCGGCCTTCTGTTCATTAATAAGACGTGCTGCGCCGGCAATAAAGGCTTCGGGATTCTGCTGATAAAGCGCAAAAACGTGTGGGGAAATTTGACGCAGAATAGCGACGAGCGTGCGCCGGGTCAGGGCGGTTGCCGCCGCCAGTTTGCCGGGTAAGTCGTAGCGCACCGTGCGCGCTATTGCCTGCCCTTCTAAACGCACCGTACCGTGCGGCGTCTGGCGGAATCCACCGCCGCTATGCAGTAATTCATCGGTAAGCATTTCGGTTTGTTCACCGCCGCTTAGCGTATATTGCAGCGGCGTAACGCGAAGCTGCGTATCAATAGCCTGCACCGCCTGGCGAATGAGCGCTGGGGTATCAAACTCAACGCGCCAGACGCTTTTGTGATGAATTTGTGCCCATAGCGCCTGAAATTCCGCAGAGTCAAATAGGGCGTTTAGCGGATTTATTTTGAGGCGGCGATCGTCTTCAATCGCCGGTAGTTGAGCTTCGCTAAATAGCGTATTGAGTAGGGCGATAATCGCTTCTCGCCAGGGCGCAAGAGCGTCCGGCAGCGGCGCCAGGGTATTCTGTGTGACGGCCGTATGCCATGACAGCGTCAAAGTATCGTCCAGCTCGTTGATGTAATCGTGCTTCACCAGATACTTGTACAGACGTTTCGCCATTTCTGGCGTGACGGGTGTTTCTTCATGTGGGCCGATGAGTAATTTACCGGTGAGCCAGGCTTCGTTCGCTTTGCGTGGACGCGCGGACAGCGCGCTGCCCAGCTCCTGCTGTAGCCCGCAGACAAAATCGCGGTAACTTTCGCTGGCGACGACGCAGAGTACATTGATGTCGTGTACGGTAGCGGGATTGTCCTGGCGTTCTCCGCGCTGATTGACCGCAAGCCGCAGCCCGCGCCCTACCTCCTGGCGGCGTGAAATGCCGCTGTTACTGCGTTTTAGCATACACATAACGAAAACGTTAGGGTTATCCCAGCCTTCCCGCAGCGCAGAATGGGAGAAAATAAAGCGCGTAGGTTCCTGAAATGACAGCAAGCGTTCTTTATCTTTGAGAATGAGATCATAGGCGTCCACGTCGTCCGATAGCCCCGCGTCTTCCCCGCGCGTTTTAACGTCTGGATCGCGCAGGCGCTGCGATTTTTTATCAACCGAGAAGTAGCCTTTATGCGTGCAGTCGACGCGAATAGACGCCAGGTAATCGCGCCAGTCGCCGCGGCCCGGCGGCAGCTCCGCCAGCAGGGCGTCTACCTGCGCCTGATACTCTTGTTCGAACAGGCGTGCGTAGTCGCCCTTTTCATCGTCCCGCGCGTAATCACGGTATTTAGCAACTTCGTCGATAAAAAAAAGCGACAGGACTTTGATACCCTGCGGATAAAGCTGGCGCTCTTTTTCCAGGTGCGCGCGCACGGTTTCCCGGATTTGCAGGCGGCGAATATCGGCGTCGCTGACATCGCCAACCGCCTCTCCGGCGCGCAGAATCTGACCGTTGGTGAAGCTGACGCTGTCGCTGATTGCGTCGATATGTTCAACGATATAGCCGCGATATTGCTCTAGTTGGTTGCTTTCAGCGTAAAGATTATCCCCTGCCTGTAGCCTGCGCAGGGCGCGGCGGATGCCGGAACGGGTTTTGATTTCCATTTCGATACGCGCCAGCGGCGCCTTTTGGGATAGTTCAATGGATTCCAGCCAAAGCCACGCGTTTAACCCTTCCGCGCCTTTAACGGCAATGCCGCGCACGGCGATTTTTTTAACCAGTTTTTGGTTATAGGCGTCCAGCGCGTCCAGACGATGAATTTTATTGTGGTTAGTTTTATGGGTGGCCGAATAGCGCAGAACTGCCAGTGGGGTGAAATGGGCAAGCGCGCTAAGGGTTTTTTTGCCTTCCATGCGCTGCGGTTCGTCCAGGATGAGAATGGGGCGACAGGCGCTCAGCACATCGATGGGGCGGCGCGAGCGAAATGCGTCCAGCGCTTCATAAATACGGCGATTATCTTTGCCAGCGGCGTTAAACGCCTGGGTGTTGATAATCATTACGTGTATGCCCGCGTCCGAGGCGAATTGTTCCAGTGCCTGCGGCTGGCGGGAGTTATAAATAAAACAGCGCGCTTTTTTGCCGTAGATTTCTGCAAAATGGGCGGCGGTGATGCGCAGTGATTTATCCACGCCTTCGCGTATGGCAATACCGGGGACCACCACGATAAATTTACTCCAGCCGTAGCGCTGATTGAGTTCGAACAGTGTTTTGATGTAGCAATAGGTCTTTCCGGTTCCGGTTTCCATTTCAATATCCAGGTTAACCGGGCAGACCTCGTCGCCTGCAAGAGAAGCGGAGACGGGCAGGTTTTGCCGCCGCTGTACCCGCTGGATATTGGACAGTAATTGTGTGGGGGAGAGCGACAGCGGCGCATTGCCGAAGATATCGCCGTCGGCCAGATCCAGCGCTGGCGCACGGTCAGGCGCGGTTTGCGTCTGTATCGCCAGTGGGTTATGCCAGGGCTGGCCGGCGAAACAGTCGATAACGGCGTCGACGGCGGCCGTTTGGTGCGGCTGTAGCTTGAATTTAAGTTTCATGGCCGCTCCTTAGAGTACGTTGAGTTCCGTCGCCGGCGAGAGCTGGAGAAAAAGCTGGGCAGCGTTGTTTTTAACGGCGTCGTTTTCGAATCCGTCATCCCGGAATACCACGCGTTCCGGCTGCAGCGCCGCCATTTCACGGATTAGCGCTTCACTAATGCCGGGGCTAAAGCAGGCAAGCAGCGCGCCATTATCCACTTCCCACACCGGTACTCCGAGCAGCGCTATCTGGCGCAGCGGTAGCGTGAGCGGCAGGCCGCAGTCAATCAATACCTGAAACAGGAGATCGTCCGGGGTGCGGTCCGGGCGGATATTGTCGACCAGAAAATCGAGCTGCGTCTGGGTTAGCGCATCCGCGCTGTACCACACGTCATTCATATTGCTGGTGTCGATACGTAATACGCGCAGTCCGGCCTGGTCGCTAAATGCCTGAGCCGCGCGCTGAATGCGCGCTTTGGTGATTTCGCTAATGTAAGGCGGTTTGCCAAGCTTTTTCAGATACTGCAGGGTTTCTTTGACACTTTTTTTACTTTTGGCATCCATTCCGGCGCTGGCGCGGATCTCTTCCGGTAATTGCACGAGCACGAAGCGCAGGCGCGCGCCGCGGTCGTGGTTATATTGCATGACCGCACTGGCGGTACTGCCGGAGCCGGCGAAAAAATCCATTACGATTTCCGGCGCATCGCCGTCGCAGCTGCCGCAAAAGAGCGCCAGCAGCCGGTATATTAACGCCGTGGGTTTCTGGCCGTTAAGGAAGGCGGGCAGCCCGTGCATCTCTTTATTCAGGTTGATAGTGGAAATGTCGTTCCATAAATCGCACAAATATTCATCAAGATAGTCAGACAGGAATAGCATCTGTTTACCTTCCCACCAGACGTAGCGAATCCCGGTGGGTGAGATGACGGCTGCGGTTTTAGTGGGGAAAGTCATACCGGCGAGCGTGGCGTTGTTGGTGCGATAAACCACGTTTTCGGCGTGCGCCAATTTAAAGGCGCGCACGCTGGCGTCGTCGAGCGGCAGGCCGCGCTGAGCCATTTCCTCTGTCACCTTCACAATGACGTAGTTCTGCGGATCGTCGTCAAGATTACGCACAAAACTGGAATAATAATTCAGGTAGCCATCGAGCTTTTCCGGGTTCTGCTCTTTTTTAATTTTTATTGGGTTGAGGCGCGCCGCGCCGATGTTGCGCGTATAGACCAAGATATATTCTTTTATTTTCGGCAACCGTTTATCTACGTGGGACATTTTTACGCCGGAGGATTCACTCGATTTGACGGCGATTAAATTCAGGAAGCACTGCGCGCCAAATACTTCATCACACAGCAGCTTCAGGTTCGCCAGCTCGTCGTCGTCAATACTGATGCAAATCACGCCGTCGTCCTTGAGCAGCGTGCGGGCGATGCGCAAACGCGGGTACATCATGGAGAGCCAGTCGGAGTGGAAGCGCCCGTTGGTGTCGGTATTTGATACCAGCGCATTGCCGTATTCATCTTTCTGTAAGGAGCGCTCCAAAAATTCCTGGGCCGAGGCGGTGAAATTATCTTTATAGATGAAATCGCTGCCGGTGTTATAGGGCGGATCGATATAGATAAGTTTGACGCTGCCAAGGTAACTTTCCTGCAGCAACTTTAGCGCATCGAGGTTATCACCTTCGATAAATAGATGTTCCGCGCGGTCGAAATCGACGCTGTCTTCGCGCACCGGGCGCAGCGTTTTGGCGATAGGACTGTTAGCGGTCAGTAATGCCTGGCGCTTTCCCGGCCAGTTTAGCTGATAGCGCTCCGCTGGCCCTTCGATGAGGCTATCGCCGAGCGCCTGGCGCAGCAGATCGAAATCGACGGCTAGCTGCGCTTCCCCTGCTGCAGTTTGCTGTTCGGTGACACAGGCAGGAAACAGCGCCTGAAGCTGTTTGAGCGCCTGCTGTTGTCCGTTTAGGGAGTGCATTTTTAGCTTGTCCATGACGTCCTCGGCGTTGAGTTACGATGAGGCGAAAAACCTTTCGCGACGCGGTTTAATGGTATGGTCGCTATTGTAACTTGCTTAACAAAGGATGTGAGGCGGATTTTTAAGTTGCAGCGACACTTCCTGGCAGGAAAATATTGCGATTATTGGGGAGTAACCGTCGCGGCGGTATAGCGCTCCGACGCTCAATGTTTATTCCATCACCTATTTATTTATCATGTTAACCCCGGCTGGGGGTGAAAACCTCACCCGAGCCTGAGCTTAATAGTGCATTTAGGTATTACGCCCGCATTTATCGCGCTTGCGAGAGAAAATGGTGCATGAACAGACACAAAACGACAGGCGCTTTATACGGCGCTGGGGTAATTATTGTTAATGTAGTTCACCAAAAAAACTGGCTGTTGCTTTACCCAGCAGTGACCCGGAAAAATGACGAGGTGCGAGCGATATGCCAGATACGAACTTAGACCGATTTTTTGCAAATATAGGTCGGAATGGGATCATAGAAAAATAGATAATTTCCGTTTCCTAGTCGTAATATTTTTAGATAAAGACTGGTATTTTTATTCATGAGAAAGGCCGGCAGGTATTGTGCGAGCTCTTTATCATCAATTTTATCTTCAGGAAAAACAATATTCGTTTCTGATTTTAGAAAATAACTGTTGCCTTCATGGTGATAGTTGAAAATGATTTTCCGGTTAAGCGCCTTTTCTTCACCATTAATATAGTTGACATTGCCCGTTATATTGACCACACCCTGTTTTTTATCGAAAGTGTAGTTTATTAGCATATTAATACTTGCGTCTTTAGCATGGAGAACATGATTTGCAGTGCATGAAAATTGTTGATGCTGAGATTTATTATAGAGTGAAATAAATAATATCGTAATAGCGATGGAAAAAACGATCGGGACGATCGCCTTAATGACCCTCATGATTTTTATTCCTCTTTAAAATAGTCCGACACACAGTCGTTACTTTGATGTATTTCTTTTGTACAGCGAATTACTGAGACTCTTGGCGTAATATCGTAGTAATCAAGATAAATAAAGGGGTACGTTTTGCATTCATTTTCAAAACGCAGTCCATATGCGATAACGCGTTTTCTTAAGCCGTTCGCCGGGATATTATCATTTGCGTAGATCGAACAGCCTTCTTTTTGATATACCAGCCGGTGATTTGCAAAGTAGTCTACTTTCTTCCATGAAGTTAAACTGTTATACAACAAAATGGCTACTGCTACTGTTAACATTCCCGCCAGAAAAGCAGCGGTTTTTTTACACTTAATAAACCCCATGAGCGGTGAAGCTTTTCCGTTAACTAATACACGCGGAGGAGGTGAGTTTTGATTAATACCTCCAAAAGGGGCTATCCCACTCTCGCTGGTTTGCTCTGGTATTTGTGAGGTATATAACCTCGCGTTTTGCTCTATGGGAGCAGCCTCTACGATAGTTGCATTATCCTGAGCGCCTGATGATATTTCATGACCAGAATCGTGTTGTAATGATTTCTGTTCAATATTGGTGCCGCTTGCCAGCGTCAGGCCCATACGAGGAATGGTGACAATAATATCTTCTTCGAAACCCGTTTTTTTTAATCCTTTACGCAATATCGATATATTTTGATAGTAAGTATTTGGAGTGACCTGTACACCATTTTTTTTCCATACCTCATCCATGAACTCTTGCTGAGCGACTATTTCTCCTTGTTTTTTTATCAACAATAATAAACAACGTCCTGCCGGAGAATTTAATTCAACGACCAATTCTGGATTGTCCAGGACTTTTAATGAACTTGTGGCAGGGTGAAATTCTACTCTGCCATTTATTATGTAGTGGTTATGCATACAGTGCCACATCCTTTTGAAGGAATCCATTTAAAACGATTAGAAAACCGAATGGTAGACCAATATTATGCAGGAAAAGTCCTAAAGTAAATTGATTTGCATAATACTCCACTATCTATTAACAACAATTAAAAGCACTGATGCAAAAATCTTAACCTATGTAAACTTTTTGATTTTAATATGTTTTTTATTGTTACTTCAGATTAGATATGGATAGTCTCGTTTATATTAAGCACGATTTGAAAGAGATTAGATATAACAAAATGTGCGATCTTATCTTTTTTTAAACCATTAAAAATCAAATAGTTATATTTGATTTTGGTTATAAATTGCGGTTTCTTGATCTGGACGCAAAAATAATATAACTGCAGGTTTATTCACTACAGATTTTTCTTAACGTGGAATAATATTCCGTCCTAACGGGAAAGATAAAGTTTTACTCCTGTGTCCATACGCCATTAATTTCAAGCTTTACTAATGGGTTTTAGCCTGGAAGGCGTTAGTTGCTGGCAATATTGAGTCGGCGTTATTAAGTAAGACAAATATAGGAAATGAAGATGAATATGAAAGTCATTTTTCCGGTTATTGCTGCAAGTATGCTGCTGGGTAGCCCCCTAACTTTCGCGGCGGAAAATGTTTCAGGGGGAACTATTCATTTTATGGGTACCGTAACGGATGCAACCTGTACCATTAATGGAAATAACGCTGAGAGTTTCACAGTGGCACTGGACCCTATTAATACTGAGCAGGCAGGTAAAAATGAGGGCTTAATTGATGCTGGTAAAAAAGCCTTTTCGTTAACTTTTTCTAACTGTAGTTCTGCCTCTGCAGAAAAGGATGATAGTGGAAAAATTACGTCATCTCTTAAATTACAATTTTCATCGGCTAATACAATATCTGATGACGGCAAATACTTAATTAACCAACAAATGAATGCGCAAGGTAATCCGCAAAATGTTGGTGTGGCCATTGTTAAGCAAAGTGCAGAAACTCAGCCAATTCTATTAAATCAGCCTTTGGATAGCGGTGTTAATGGCAGTACCTCTACGCCTGAATCACTTAATTTCTATGCAAAGTATTATAAAGTTGGTTCTGATGCGGCAGAACCTGGTCAGGTAAAAACGATGGTCACCTATAGTATTTCTTATTTGTAATTTTTTCCGGGCGGCTTCGCGTCGCCTTTTTATTTTTATAAATGGATTTACTATGAAGAAATTATTATTTTCTTTGGGTGTTATTCTGCCATTTTTTGCCAGTGCAAATGTGGTCATTGGTACTACGCGCGTTGTATACCCTGATAATCAGAAAGAAATTAGTGTTCAGCTACTTAATAATGGTAGCGAGCCTTCATTGGTTCAGGCGTGGATTGATGATGGGGATATAAGGTCAACGCCTGAAACCGCGAATGTGCCTTTTTTATTGCAGCCGCCGGTAGTAAAGGTTCCTGCCCATAGTGGGCAGCAATTACGTATTTCATTTCTTAATCGACATGCGTTGCAGGCCGATCGTGAATCCGTGTTTTATTTGAATGTACTGGATATCCCACCGGTGCCTGAAAATATGCAGGGAAAAAATATTATGCAGTTAGCCGTGCGGTCGAGAATAAAATTATTCTTGCGCCCTTCTCACATTCAGAATCACGCCGATGAGAGTATTCAGCATCTTGTTCTGAAACGGAATAAGGGAACATTGACGTTAACTAACAGTGGCCCATTTTTTATTACGTTAGTCGGTATTTCGGATGGTACGTCTAAAAGTAATATTCTGGGGGAAGGTATTATGGTCGCGCCTTATTCTACGTTGAACGTGGCTGCATCATCTCTGCCCGCTCCAGGAACTTCTTTGGCGGTGACGCAGATTAATGATTTCGGCGCCCGAATCCAAACGCATACTGTGATGCAATAATATGCTCAGAATTGCTTGCATGCCGCCACGCACCTTTTTGTCCTGCGCTATTTCTTCACTGCTATGTCTTTCTTGCTGCGCTAAAGCAGAAACTTTCAATACGCAGTTTTTGGCAGGCAGCGCGGCGCAGAGCGATCTTTCCCGCGTTTATCAGGGGAATTCTCTGCTGCCGGGAGATTATTCACTGGATATTTATGTGAATGAGGAATGGAAGGGGCGCTTTGCCGTAGACGTTCGGGATAGCGAGCGTGATTTGCGCCTGAAGAAAAAGGATTTTTTGCGGTTGGGTATTAAACCGCAGGTGCTTTCTAAATCGCGGGCGGGGAAGATTAACCTGGCGACATTGAACCCTATGATTAGGGCGCACCTTGACGCCGGGCGCCTGGCGCTCAATATGACGGTGCCACAGGCTACGCTGGACAGTAAATGGCGGGATTATGTCGATCCGGCCTTTTGGGATCGCGGTGTGAATGGCGCCATGCTTTCCTGGCAGGCTAACTATTATCGCTCCGCGCTGCGTCACGGGCAGAGTGAGGGTAACGGGTATGCCTCATTCAATAGCGGAATTAATCTTTTTGGCTGGCAGCTGCGCGATAGCTCATCTTATAGCTATTCTCGACGCGGGCAGGCGCACTGGAATAATAATACGCGCTATATCCAGCGGGGGCTGGCCCGGGTGGATGGCCTGCTGCGTGTTGGCGAGAGTTACACGCGTTCCGGGCTGTTTGATTCCATTCGTTTTCGCGGCATGAGCTTAGCCAGTGATATACGTATGCTGCCGGATGCGATGCAGGGGTTTGCCCCTATCGTGCGCGGAATGGCGCAAACTAATGCGCTGGTCACCGTGCGCCAAAATGAGGTCATTATCTGGCAGCAAAATGTGGCTCCGGGCGCTTTTGCCATTGATGATATTTTACCTACCGGCTCAGGGGGCGACTTACAGGTGGAGATCGCAGAGGCGGACGGACGCAGCCAGCGTTTTATCGTTCCTTTCTCTTCGGTGCCGAACATGCTTAAGGCCGGGGTTTGGCAATATGATGTAACCGCCGGCGAAGCGCAGGTGACCGGGTTAGGGCAGCATCCTGGCTTTGCTCAGGGTACGCTGCAATATGGGTTTTCGAACCTTATCACCGGTTATAGTGGGACTATCCTTAGCCCGCATTATCAGTCGATGCTGGCCGGAGCGGGCCTCAATTTGGCGCTGGGCGCGCTATCTCTGGACGTTACGCATGCCAGCACGCGCCAGCGTAATGGGCGGCGTAGCGAAGGAGAGAGCGTTAAGCTCGGTTACAGTAAATATGTTCAGCAGTCTGGTACCAGCTTTTCGCTGGCTGCATATCGCTACTCGACGCAGGGTTATTACACCTTTGAAGAAGCGATACAGCGTTATGATGCGAAAAATATGCCCTGGTCGCCAGAGCGCGGGCACCAGAAAAACAGTTTTAATCTTAATTTTAGCCAACGGTTAGGTGCAGACGCAGGGGCGTTATACGTTACAGGAACGCTGCGCGATTACTGGGGAAGTACCCGCCAGGCGCGCGAATATCAAATGGGCTACTCCAACAGTTTGGGGCGAGTTAACTATTCGCTGGCGCTGAGCAGAACGCGCGATGGATGGGGGGAGCACGAGACGCGCCTGAGCGTCGGGCTTTCTATTCCGCTGTCGGTGGGGAATATGCCTGCATGGCTTACTGCGAACGCGGCGTTTGAGAAACGGCGCTATAGCGATAGCAATATCGGCGTGAGCGGCACTGCGGGTGACAGTAACCGCTGGAGCTATAACGCGAATTTCACTCACCGGCGGCAGGGCCACGCCACGGCCAGCCTGAATACTAGCTACAAGGCTTCCGCCTCTACATTTAGCGGATCGTGGAGCCAGTCATCCGAGTATCAACAGGCCGGAATTGGGCTGAGCGGCAGCCTGGTTGCCTGGCGCGACGGCGTGCTTTTAGCGAATCAGGCCGGCGATACGTTCAATATCGTGGATGCGCCGGGCGCCTCATATGCTGCGATTAATAATGATGGAACGGATAGGACGAATGCCGATGGAAAAGGGCTGGTATCTTCCCTGTCGCCCTACCGCAAAAACGCCATTGTATTAGATACCTCGACCCTTGAAGGCGATATTGCCCTCGATAGCAATCGTAAAGAGGTCGTGCCCTGGGCGGGCGCGATTACGCTGACGCGCTTTACCGTCGACAGGCGACACAGCTTTATTTTCCGCGCCGCGCTGGCAAACGGTCGGCCGCTGCCATTTGGGACTGAAATCACCGATAGCCGTGCGCGCACGCTGGGCTATGTGGGGCAAGGGAGCCTGGTGTTTGTCCGCAGCAATAGCGCGCCCAGTCGCGTGCTGGTGCATATTGCCGGGAATTCTAACCATGCCTGTGCGATAGACCGCCCGGTTATCACGCTGAAGGCCGGTATCAACCGCTGTTTTTAGGGAGTCAACATGCTGTTATTACGCATAGTGTGTGCAGCGCTATTATTGCTGCAGACGGCGTCGGCTTTAGCCCAGTGCCAGCCCGGGATCATGCAAAATGCGCCGATGCTGTCTATTGATGCCACCGATGCATTAAATTCGTCGGGCGGTGCATCCTATCCGCTTTCTACAAATTATCCCGGTAATTTTTCCTGCTCGCTGCCGGCGTGGTGGGTTATTGGCGGAAAAAATACCGTTACGAATAGTTCGCCGTACAGTAATAATGATTTTTATTTAAAATTCCCCGGCGATGCGTATGTAAAGCTTAGCGTTACCGGAATAGCGCCTGCGCAATTCAATCCCGGGACGGGGAATAACAATGGTAGTTCCATTAATTCTACTTTCCTTGTGAATTTAACGCTGCTGGATAGCGCCCCAGATAAGAATGTAATGACGGTGACGGGGAATATGGCCACCGTGAGTCCCGTCATGATCGCGCAGGACAGCACCGGCCTGACGGTTATTCAGAATATTGCGCGGATGATTTCCGACTTTGCTTACTTTGTTTTTCACTGGTCGTGGCCGGTACATGATTACGATATTTATTATCAGCCTTTGATTATTTATTTCACTAAGCGCGAAACCACCTGCTCTTTTTCGGATGCAAACAAGACCGTGGTATTGAACGATATCGATCGGGCAAGTTTGGCAAATGGCCATGGCGATGGACGAACGGCATTCCGGCTGGGTTTTTCCTGCGCTCATTTACAGAATGGTGCCAGCACACGCGGTGTAACCGCGTGGATAAGCAGTAATAATTTGCGATCGGGAGACGATTCAACGCTCATTTCCCCGCAAAGCGATAGCGCGCATGGCGTTGGCGTTCGGTTGATGAAAGCCGGTGAACACGCGCCGCTGGTTATAGGTTCATCCGCCACCGCGCAGGGCAGCGCGACTTCACTGTTTACGCTGGCAAAACAGCAGAAAACGAAGGCGAATTTTTATGTAGATATGGCGGCCTGGTACTATGTTTACGATGCGTCGGCGCTAAGCGCAGGGGAGGTGAATACCACTGCGGTAGTGAATGTGGCCTATGACTGATTTACCGGGCTATCTTGCCGGGTGTTGAAGAGGGGCGCAGCAATGTTACCCCCCGCTATTCATTGTCTGGCTGAGTGGATGCGCGCTCCCCCTCGTTAAGAGGGGGAGAGGATCAATCCTGAACCGGCGTAACCGTAATTTTTTCAATTCCAATCCCGAGCTTACGCGGCGCATGGCCGAGAATATTTCCCTCATTGGATAACTGCGGTTCGGGCGGGGTAATGGTCAGTAAATGACTGTGGTCAGGGTTTGTGAAACGCAGCGTGGTCGTTTGCATATCGTGGCTCAGCGTTAGGGTTTGCTCGCTATTACCAATACGCACCGGAACCGGCTTGCCGGCATTAGGGCCAAAAGAACGGGCGATAATCGTTAAATCGAATTTTTCAGGTAACGGATCGCGATACTCTATCTTCACCTGAGGATCTAAATTGGCATTTGACCAGCGCCCCCACTGTTCCGGGCGTGAAATACCGTTAAATGATTTTACCGCTTCAGGGGCGCCGGCAATCGGGAAGATAAAGCTGTCGGCTTTGTAGCGAATATCATTTTCGGGCATTTTCAGCATATCGAGGTTGTGCTGGTAGCGCGCGGTATCAATGTTGCTCTCTTTGATAGCGGCTTTGCCTTCCCATGCGGCGCCTTCAATCTGGATGACCTGAGGCTGGCCGCCGGGCTGACCCTGAGCGATACACCAGTTGGTTGAAAGGGCGTACTCTTGTGCCCACAGCCTGCCAATTTTGTAACAGCGGTCTATCCACATAAACTTATCGTCCGGGGCGAAACCGGCTAATTGGTAGCGTAAAGGCGCTGAATATTCGCTTTCCGGCAACGGTTCTACGCGATCGCTGTGAATGCGCAACAACAGCGGCAGTCGGAACTGGGAGCCGGAAAAGCGTATTGTATTTTTGGCGGTATCAACGCTAAATGCATCGATTTTTTTCGGGAAGTTCCACAGGCTGACGATTTCCGGCTTCCAGCCAATAATTTTATCCTTGAAATTGGTGAACATCTGCGCCAGTGGAACGCCTGACAAACTGCTGCGCCCCAGGCCGAGGAAATTATCGCCGCCCAGGATATCCAGTACGGTGGCGCCGTTATCCAGCGTGCTGCGTTTAACGCTGACAACCTTTTGCTCCGGGCGATCGCCACGAATGACAAAAAACAGATCTTTTCTGTCCTGCTGATTAAGGTACTTCCAGGCGGTGTTATTCATTGCCAGATGGTCTGATGAAACCACGATGATCGTGTTTTTAAACCACGGCGAGGCCTTAATTTTTTCTATCAGTGTGGCGATATGCTGCTGGCTACAGGTTACGGCGCTAAAAGACTGGTTGAGCTTACCGTCAAATTCATAGCGTTTTCTCTGGCAGGTGCGTGATACAAATCCATCCGGGTGGTGGGTGTCCACGGTTAGTGTAAACAGAGAGAATCGTTTTCCCTGTTGGGACAGTTGCTGGTATTGCTTCCATACTTCGTTTAATACGGTATCGTCGTAAAAGCCCCAGTCATTACGGTAGTCCGGGTCGTCAACCCGGCTTTTCAGCTCTTCAGAGCCGTAAAGATTATCGAATCCATGAGATTTCAGAAATACGTCTTTACCGGCAAAGCGCAGGTTAGCGCCCTGAATGAAATAGTTTTCATAGCCGGAGTTTTTTAGGATGTCGCCAAGGCACGTATTTTGCGGGAAGAAGCTGGATACTGAAGAGGCTGAATTCCCTTCGAACGGCGCAAATAGCGGGATACCGCATTGGGACGCGACCATACCGGCAATGGTGTAGTCGGTGCCGGGAAGCTGAATAGTTTGGCTGAAATCAATACTCTGATTTTTTATCGCACCCAGTTCCGGCGTCAGTTTGGGGAAAGCTTTGTCGTTGAAGTAGGTGCGTTCCAGGCTCTCACCGTAAATATAAACCAGGTTGAGTTTAGGATGTGCGATAGATTTGCCGGGTTCTTTGTAATAGGCACCGAAGTCGGGGTCGCCGTCGCGGGTCTGGGATTTAATCAGGTCGGTTATCTGGCGGAACGCAGGGCTGGCATCGACGGATCCCAGCGCCAAAATCAGAGCCAACAGGCTATATCCAACGTGATGAGGGCGATGCCAGCGCCGGCGTAATATCCAGGCCAGCAGTCCAAAAATAGCGGTAAGCGCCAGAATTATCCCCAGCCCGGGTAAAATATATTTACTTACGCCGGCACCGGTAAGGCTATTGGTTAGCGTATATAGCACCGCGTCGTTAATCCCCTCGCCGGTAAAGTAGTTACTCGCGAACAGGGTTAAATTCAGGATGACAAACAGCCCCAGTACAATGAGTATGGCGCCAAACCACCATTTATTACGCCCGGCTTTTAGGGTGTAAATCGCGATTGAGGCGAGAAAGAGTCCGGATGAAAGCAGCTCTGGCAACGGCTGGCCCTCTTAATGTAGTCGAGTGTATTGCGACGGTTAACGCGCGCGTAGGCGCAACAATTTAGCGGTGTTCATGTGTACCTGCAATTCTACTGTTAAAACAATGCGAGTGTTATTCAGATTTGGTTTAGAAATCTCTGTAAGTGGTAGGTAAAGTAGGCGATAAAAGAAGGTTTTTTAGACGGGGAGACTGTTAAAACGCCATTTGGGATGATTTTATCCGTAACAATCAGATGGGTTATTTCTGTTTGAGTTTATACTTGCCCTGCCTGATACCCACAAAGAATAGTCCGTTTAATTACCCCGTTATTTTAAATTTATTTTTTCTACGCTTTATTTTTATTGAGAAAATCAATTCAATGCGTTTACCGCAATTCCCCTGCATTTTTCTCTGTCTGGTGCCCAGGTATTTTAAAAAATTGGCTGCAGTGATTTATAGTGATGCTTGAAATAGCCTTATAAAATAAACGATTAGAAGACGTCATACCTCCAGCTGGGTATTTGGATTTGGGGCGAAGAATTATGTCATTAGCCTGGGAGCACAGGTTAGAAAGATTGTAGGGCTTCGATACGGAATAATGGGGAGAGTCAGCTTCACTGGTTTAAATATGCTGTCATTGGGCGTCAATATTTCCCTTACGGGAAGATATACCGCCCGTTTCTGTGACGGGCGGAAAATAATAATCAACCGGAGATAAATTTAGCGCCTTGTTTTAGCACTAAATCGCAGGCCTTAGTTTTTACTTTTTCGGCCAGTGGCGACTGGCCAAGGGCGCCGAGATTTAGCTGTTCACCTTTACCTGTATTGAGTAAGCCGGACAGGCCCTGCTGGAACTCGGCAGGCTGTTTTTGTTGCTGAGCATTACTGAGCCCGAGTTTGTCAAATAGCTTCTCTTTAATGCCCGCCGTGCCGCTGGAGGAAACCAGTTTTTGCTGCGTACAGTACTGCAGTATGCCGGCTGCGTTATTCATATTGTTTGCGCTCAGCGCCTGGTTGCCGCCGTTGAGAAGATGCGTCAACGAGGAAAGGGAGAGCCCCGAACCGCTTTGCGCGCTGTTCTGGCTCAGCTGGTTGGCCGCGCTGGAGAGATTATCCTGCCAGCTGGCGGCATTTGCGGTGCTCCATAATGCGGTGGTAATGAGAAGACTTGCCCCCAGGGCGGCCTTAGTTTTTTTCATCACGGTTACTCTCTTAGGTTTATTACTGAGAGGAAAATTATAGCGCTGCAGTACAGATAAAAAATGACCTTATGCGGCGCGAATCGGTATTTCAGCGTGAGCAGGTTGGGTTTGAGAACATTCCTGGCTGAAATGTGATGCGGTGGGCAAGGCGCATGGGCGCCTCGAATTAAAACTCTTTACCGGTGACGCGACTACGATAACTATCCCAGTTAAAGTTAACCCACAGGCTATTGCCGAGCCGCATGCGATCCATGACGCGTTCGCCTAACAGGGCGTTCATTTCCGTGATGTTCAGGTTGGATAGCATCCCTGTAGGGCGCCTGGAAGACGATCTTCTATCAACTATTTGATTAATAATAACTTTCTCATATCGAGATTCGGTTTGCATACCGATTTCATCTATTACCAGCAGATCTACGTTACTGAGATCGTTAATCAGGCGCTCTTCGGTCGTTGCCCCTCCGCTGCCAAAAGTGCCGCGCATGGCTGACATGATATCGGCGACGGTGATAATAAGGACCGATTTTCCGTGCACAAGCAGTGCATTGCAAATCGCGGCGGCCAGATGGTTTTTCCCGGTACCTGGCTTACCTGAAAAGATAAAGCTGGCGATATTTCCATCGAAATCATTAGCGTACTGACGCGCTCGCTCTAGCGCTTTCATTTGCCCTTCGCACTCAACTTTATAGTTATCAAAAGAGCAATTCATATGCAGTTCGCGGATGCCGGAGCGATTGAAAGTGCGCTGCATTTTCATCGCCTGATTTTCCCGGGCGATGGCCGCAGAGCGCAGCCGCCCCTGTTCATGCTGCCACTGGAGAAGTTCTTCACCGCTGGTAAATGCCGGTTTTACGCGGGCTGGCATGATTTTCTTTAGCCGCAGCATTAATTCAGTGACATTTTTCATGCTTAGCCTCGAAATCCTTCAGGAATGGCGTCGCCCGGTTGCGAGAGAGAATTGATATCGCGGCGGGGTGCGCCGCCGTTGGCCGCACGAGCAATTTGTACGTGGCGCGCCAGCTTTTGCTGCCACTGCACGTGGTGAAATACTTTTCCTTCCGCCTGCCAGTAGGCAATAAATGCGGCGAGCTCTTCTGGCGTGACGTCTTCTTTTAAAAAGATGCCCCAAAGCGCCGACATGCGTAGAAAATCAGTATCTGGCAGCCATCCCGGATACATAGCAAATTTGCCCATCGGCGTCTCGACCGGGGCCGAGTCAGCGTCATTATATAATTCAGGGGCAAGGGTAATGTCTGACGGTTGACATTGAATCCGGGCCTCAAGTGCCAGCAGTGCCGCAAGCCGCTGTGGCGTGAGGGCGTAAAAGGCCGGAGCATTATTATCCAATACGGCGACTGCGCCTTGTTCGCTGGCGGTGAGCGCCGCACCGGGATCGCGGTAAAAAGACGCTATACCGACAACGCTGGTGGTTAGAATTTTGGCAGACATAACGCTATCTCAGAAGGCCGTTAGAAAGATACCCCAACACGGGGTGAAACCTTTCTCCATAATAACACATCTGCATTTGGGTGGCAGCGCAGGCTGCGGAGGAAGTTTTTGGCTTTATTTCGCGCTCCGAAAAGCATTAATGTTTTAAGGAAGCTTTTAAAGCAGAAAAAATACCATTTAAAAGTAAATAAGGCGTTATCATCAGCTGAGCCTTTTCGTAGAACCATTAAAAATACATAACTAACAACTCTATTTTTTATGTGAAGAAAGTGCTGCTAGTGCTTAATTTATCTCTGTTAAACTGATGCGAATCATGAAAATAGCGTAAATTTACGCAAATGTGGCCTAACGGTTGATAGCAAACAACAAACCATATTAGTGGACTCGTTATTTATTATTAAGAAAAAGCTTAGCATATTTATTTCCCTTTATGAAATGAAGTGTTGCCATTAAAATCATTTAAAAATAATGAGTTACGTTGTTTTTGCTAGATAGGTTAAAAATATAAACTTCATGAATTTTTAAGGCTTATAAACATATATTAAAGCAATGCTTCTAGGAAAAGGTCATAAATATAGCGATATATTCTTAAAATTTTTCATGACATTGACAGCTCTATAGGTAAGCATTACTTTACCTATTAATCATTATGGCAATACCTGTATTGTTAGAAAAGCTTCAGGTGGCAACGCCTGTCTGGAGATAACGCTTGTCCGTTATTTCCTATTAATACAGGTAAAGATATAGCCATTTGTAATTAAGGATAAATAAAATCTTATTTAGAATAAGACAGGAGACAGGATGCAACAAGGACGTCATCAAAAGGCGATTATTTTTAGCCATTACCCCGCAATGGTTGCGGGACTGGAGCTGTGCGCGCATGCTCTGGAACCCCAGATGATGGTGCTGCCAGTCCGTGGTTATGAATCGTTTACCCCTCTTTTATTACAGCAAGTCACGTTGGCTATTATTGATTTAACCGGTAGCGCGGAGGACGTTGAGCGAGATTTGCGGCTATTACAGCCATTTTATGGATTATCTCAGCATATTAATTGGGTCTTCCTGATTCCTGAGTTTGCGCGTTTCACCGCGCTACAGGTATTACTGCGTTCAGATAGCGTGCTGTTGCCTAATACTGCAACGCTGGATGAGATTAAGCAGAATATTCTGCACTGGGAGGGCGGAACCAGCCATTTAGGCGGTGCGCAAACGGCTGTGACCGAAGCCCCGGCAGCGCTGGTGCTTACGCTTTCAGAACGCCAGGTATTGCGCCTAATGGCTAAAGGCTGGAGCATCAACCAAATATCAGGATTGCTTAAAAAGAGCAATAAAACGGTAAGTGCTCAGAAAAATAGCGCGATGCGACGCCTGGCGTTACGCAGTAATGCAGAGATGTATGCCTGGATTAACAGCCCGTGCGGCATGCGTGAACTTAATCTGTAATGGAAGCAGTATTTTTCCGTATCAGGCTGCGGCGGCAATATTGGGATGCGCTATTCGAATCGAGCGCATCCAGCCAATGCTATTTGGGCTGCATATTTTGAGTCAAGAACCCTGCTTTTTATGTCAGCGCAAAACGCTGTTTTTGCGGCAAGTAAGGAGCGTGCTCGTTTAAAAGATAACGTTATCATTCGAGTGAATGATGCGTGGTAACCCGTGTGTAAAGCCTCTGAGGTTAATATTATTGGTATTTGTGTGGCGAGCCGCTATTTTCCTGCCGACCTGCCGACCTGCCGACCTGCCGACCTGCCGACCTGCCGACCTGCCGACCTGCCG